>AP028876.1:2538394-2855694 GCA_036323355.1 Gottschalkiaceae bacterium SANA
CCTCTCCGATCATAGCAATGGGCACATGGGACTCCACATCATCAAAGAGACCCTGCATGGCAACTCCCATTACAAAGGTAAGAATAGGAAAGATCAATATTGGAATCAAGATACTGGTTGCAATGGTCTTTCGATCCCGAAAAGTGTCTATCAATTCTTTTTTAAATACGATCCAGGTATATCCCCTCATCGTCGATCCTCGCTTATTCGATGTAAAAAATACTCTTCCAGACTCATCCCTGGCGCTTTATTTTTCAGGTCCTTCAAACTGCCAAACTCAATAAGTTTTCCGCGGTCAATAATCCCAATGGCGTCACAAAGAGCAACCACCTCCGTCATGGTGTGACTGGAGAATACAATGGTTTTCCCTTCCTCCTTCAGCTCACGGATAAAGGCGTGTACCAAACGAATGGCTGTTACATCCAAACCTGCCGTTGGCTCATCAAAGAGCATAACCTGTGGATCGTGAACAATGCTCCTTGCCAAGGCAACCTTTTGCTTCATGCCCTTGGAAAAATTGCCTGACCTTCGATCTAGATACTCGGTCATCTCCAACTGATCAGCCAAACGCTCTACTCGAGCATTGGCGGCCTTTACCTCCATCCCATTTAATCGCGCAAAATAAAGGATATTTTCCCTGGCTGTCAATCGATCATAAAGTCCGGTTTCTCCACCAAAAAGAATTCCGATATGAGCGCGTGCCTCCTCTGGAAAATGAACAGCGTTGACCCCGTGAATCCGAATGGATCCGCTTGTCGGTTGTAGCATGGTGGCCATCATGCGGAGGGTCGTTGTCTTACCCGCCCCATTCTCCCCAAGAAGACCGAATACCTGGCCCTCTGGAATGAAAAAAGAAAGGTCATCCACCGCTTTAAAGCTTCCAAATTGTTTGGACAATCCCTTCACCTTAATCATTGATTGCCTCTACCAAGGCAACGGCCTGCGCCGAGATGCCTTCACCTCTTCCTTCATAGCCCATTTTTTCCGTCGTTGTCGCCTTGATCGAAAGCTGATGAAGTTCAATCGCCATGGCCTGGGCTATCTTTTTTCTCATCATCGGCAGATATGGTGCCAACTTTGGTGCTTGCGCCACAATCACCGCATCAATATTTTCTACCCGATATCCCTGCTTCGTCAATAGTGTCATCACAACTTCAAGCAAGTCAAGGCTATTCGCACCGCGATAGGCTTGATCGCTAGGAGGGAAATGTTGTCCAATATCTCCTAGTGCCACAGCACCTAACAAAGCATCCATGATTGCATGCGTCAAAACATCTGCATCAGAATGACCCAGCAAACCCAATTCATATGGAATGGTCACCCCGCCCAAAATCAATGGACGCTCCGGCACCAATCGATGTGCGTCGATTCCAATTCCTATTCTCATGCCGACCCCTCCTCGTGTATTTTCTTTATTTTACCACATTTGTCTTCTAACCATAAAAAAACTCGGATTTCTCCGAGTTTTACCTTACTTCCCTTTGGCATGCAGTTTTAAATAACTCTCAATAAACCGGTCCAAATCACCGTCCATCACGGCCTGCACATTTCCTGTTTCCTCATTGGTTCGATGATCTTTAACCATGGAATAGGGATGGAACACATAAGAACGAATTTGATTGCCCCAGGCGATCTCGCGATAATTGCCCTGAATATCTTCGATCTTTTCCTTTTTTTCCTGTTGTTGAATTTCGATCAATTTGGCCATCAGCATCTTCATAGCAGTAGCACGGTTTTTGATCTGAGACCGCTCATTTTGACATTGCACCACAACCCCGGTGGGAATATGGGTGATTCGAATCGCCGAATCCGTCTTGTTGACGTGCTGGCCACCCGCTCCGCCAGATCGATAGGTATCCACCCGCAGATCCTTGGGATCAATAGCCAATTCTTCGTCATCCGCCAGTTCTGGCATTACATCCACGGATGAAAACGAGGTGTGACGCTTTCCAGAAGAATCAAAGGGAGAAATGCGCACCAACCGGTGCACGCCCTTCTCCGTCTTCAAATAACCGTAGGCATTTTTGCCATGAATCCGATAGGTGGCAGATTTTACGCCCGCCTCCGTATCTCGCTGCAGGTCCAGTTCCGTAATGCTGTATCCCTTTTTTTCACACCAGCGTAGTTCCATACGAAGCAGCATTTGTGCCCAATCCTGAGCATCGGTTCCACCCGATCCCGCATGAATCGAAATAATAGCTGAATTGTGATCGTATTCTCCATGAAGCAGGGTATCAAGAGACAATTTTTCAAGCGCCTTCTCAACTTCCTTCGCCGTCTGTATCATCTCTCGCTGCGCATCCGAATCAGGTGCTTCTAAATCCGCCAGTTCTAGCATCATTTCGAATTCCTCTAACAAATCAGCAATCTTTTCTACCCGAGAGAGTTCCACTTTGCATTGCTTCATTTCAAGAATCAAAGGTTGAGCGGTTTCCTGGTCATTCCAAAATTCCGGTTTTGCCATTTCCGCTTCCAAGGCCTCTACCCGAGACTGAATCGAAGGTGTGTCAAAGAGACACCTCAAGCTCTGCTAAAACGTCTTTAGCCGATTGATATCGTTGCCTTACACTCTCTAATTCAAACATGGTTCCCTCCTAGGCATCCTTACCACAGCATTTTTTATATTTTTTCCCTGAACCACATGGACAAGGATCATTTCTTCCAATTTTTTTCTTGCTTCGCACCACTGTTTTCGCTTTTGCTGGTGCCTCGCCTCCGGAAGTGCCGGTAATGTGCGCCACTTGTTTTCGTTCCATCTTTCGCTGAGGACGAACCCGGTACATGGTTTTAACCGTCTCTTCTCGAATGGTGTGTGTCATGGCATTAAACATTTCATAGCCTTCATTTTGATAGGCGCGAACTGGATCCTCTTGCCCCATGGCACGAAGACCAACACCTCGGCGCAATTGATCCATGGCGTCGATATGATCCATCCAACGCTTATCTACCGTTTGAAGCAAGACAATACGCTCGATTTCTCGAATTTGTTCACCAAAGGCCTCTTCCTGAATTCCATATCCGATCATGGCCTGTTCTTTCAAGATTTGGGTCAATTTCTCTTTGGTCAAATCTTCTACCCGCTCAATCTTAAGGGCATTATCAAGAGGGAAGTATTGACCCATTGACTCAGCCAATTCTCCAAGCTTCCAATCCTCGGGATATCTTGCCTGGGTGAAGTGAGCGACATCGGCTTCAATCACGCCATCGATCATCTCTTCAATCTGATCTTTCAAGCTCTCGCCTTCCAAAACATGACGTCGCTGTTCGTAAATCATATTTCTCTGTGTGTTCATCACATCATCATACTGCAAGACATTCTTCCGAATGCCGAAGTTTCTCATCTCGATTTTTTCCTGGGCCGATTCGATACTCCTTGAAAGGATTTTCGCCTCGATGGGTTCATCATCCGGCAAGCCCAGTCGCTCAACCATGGACTGCACCCGTTCGCCACCAAAGAGACGCATCAAATCATCATCTAAAGAAATATAGAAGCGTGATGCACCTGGGTCTCCTTGTCGACCGGAACGACCCCGTAATTGATTGTCAATCCGTCTCGATTCATGGCGCTCCGTACCAATAATATGAAGACCACCAGCAGCAATTACATTTTCCTGCTCATCCTTCAATTCCTCTTTCGCTGTTTTCAAGGCCTTTACATAGGTCTCTCTAGCCGTCAAAATTTCTGGATCCTCTGTCTCAAAATAGGAATCTGCCATTTCAATCATATGATCATCGTATTTTTTCTTCAATCGCGATTTTGCCAAAAAGACCGGGTTTCCACCCAAAACGATATCCGTTCCACGACCAGCCATATTGGTTGCAATGGTAACCGCGCCCAAGCGTCCCGCTTGCGCCACAATCTCCGCCTCTTTTCCATGTTGCTTGGCATTCAATACCTGATGCTTAACACCGCGGCGCTTCAACATCGTGCTCAACAACTCCGATGTCTCGATGGTAACCGTACCCACCAATACAGGTTGACCGGATTTGTGCGCTTCAACAATTTCTTCGATTACGGCATTAAATTTACCTTGGCCGTTCTTATACACAATATCGGGATAATCGATTCTGACAACCGGTCGGTTGGTCGGAATCTCAATCACATTAATGCTGTAAATATGGCGAAATTCATCTTCCTCGGTCATGGCGGTACCCGTCATGCCGGAAAGCTTTTCGTACATGCGGAAATAGTTCTGGAAAGTAATGGTCGCCAGGGTCTTGGATTCCTTTTGAATCTCAACCCCCTCCTTGGCTTCAATGGCTTGATGCAAGCCCTCGGAATAACGACGTCCCATCATCAATCGACCGGTAAAATCATCGACGATAATAACTTCCCCATCCTTCACCACGTAATCCTGGTCCCGAAACATCAGATAGTTGGCACGAAGGGCCTGATTAATCCGATGCTGCAGCTCCATATGCTCCAGATCAGCAAGGTTATCCACATTAAAATATTTTTCAGCCTTGTCTACCCCTTTTTCACCTAGGGAAACAGACTTGCCTTTTTCATCAATCACAAAGTCGGCTTCTTCTTCAACAAATTTTCGATCCAGCCGTTCTTCCATTCCTCTCACCTTATTGGGGTCTTCTTTTCTCCCCTTTAAGGTTTTAACAAAAAGATTGGCTACCTGATACAAGGTAGACCCGGTGTCTCCCTGACCAGAAATAATCAAAGGTGTTCTGGCCTCATCAATCAAAATACTATCTACTTCATCGACAATGGCATAATGAAGGGGACGTTGAACGCGGCGCTCTTTAAAGACCGCCATATTGTCACGAAGATAATCAAATCCAAATTCGTTGTTGGTTCCATAGGTAACATCCGCAGCATAGGCAGCTTTTCGCTCCACGTCATTCAAACCATGGACAATACAACCCGTAGTTAAACCCAAAAACTCATAGACCTTGCCCATCCATTCCATGTCGCGCTTGGCCAAATAATCATTAACCGTTACCACATGGACACCTTTGCCACTTAAAGCATTCAAATAAACCGCCAAAGTTGCAACTAAGGTCTTTCCTTCACCCGTTTTCATCTCGGCAATATCGCCCTGATGAAGAACAACCCCACCGATCAGTTGAACAGGGTAATGTTTCATACCCAATACACGCCATGCTGCCTCGCGACATACCGCAAAAGCCTCTGGCAAAAGATCATCCTCGGTTTCGCCCGCTTTTAATCGAGTGCGAAATTCATCCGTTTTCCCACGCAAAGCTTCATCGCTTAATGCTTGAATCGTCTCTTCCAAGGCGAGGACCTTATCAGAAAAGGGTGTAATTCGTTTGATCTCCCGGCTGCTCTGTGAGCCAAAAAAAGATTCCAATATCTTTTTCATTCGATTTCCTCCATTATTCTTCAGTCTGCTTGTTCAAATTTGCATGGGTGATGGGACGGTAAACCAATTCTCCATTGACCCGAATACTTTCCATGATAACAATTTGCTCTATATCAATTTCCACATCGTCCAACTTGACTTCTCGCTGTACGGTTTCAAATCCATTGGTCCAGTAGATCCGTCTCGCCAAGGTTACATGGGGACGAAAAGGCATTTTTTCTACAGGAAACCCCTTGCTCTTAAAAGCGCGGTCCAAATGTCTAACCAAGCCACCTAAACCACGTTCTCGCCGAAGGCCGCGAAACAAAATATCGCCTCCGCGCTTGGAAAATCGACCCAGTCCAGTTAGATGGATCTGAAAGGGCGCTACCTTCGCTGCCGTTTCTTCCAAAATCTGTTGAAAGGTTTCTACCATGGCAGGCTCCACTTCTCCAATAAAACGAAGAGTCAAATGAAAATTTTCTTCCTGCATAAAGCGGCCTTTTTCACAATACGCCTGACAGATATCGGCTTCCTTCTTTAATTGTTCCTTGATTGTTTCGGGAAATGCAATTCCAAAAAAGATACGCATAGCGACCTCCTAAACTTCCATTATTGTATCATTTATTTTTACATCTTACCAAATTTCTCAAAGAGTTTAAGAAATTTTTACACAAAAAAGAGGATCGTTTCCGATCCTCTTGCTCTTATTCAATAGGTTTCATGGTTGGAAACAAGATCACGTCCCGAATGCTCGCTTGATTGGTATACAACATCACCAGGCGATCAATGCCGATTCCCAAGCCTCCGGTCGGTGGTAAACCAACTTCCAGAGCATTGATAAAGTCCGCATCATAAGGCTGCGCTTCTTCATCGCCGGCATCCTTCAATGCAACTTGAGCGGTAAAACGCTCCTTTTGATCAATAGGATCATTCAGTTCCGAAAATGCGTTGGCATACTCAGCACCCGAGATAAAGAGCTCGAATCGCTGGGTATATCGTGGATCTTCTGGATCTTTTTTCGCCAAAGGCGAGATCTCCACCGGATGATGAGTCACAAAAGTGGGTTGAACCAAATGGTCCTCGACAAAGGCGTCAAACGCTTCTTCAATCAGAACACCAATAGATTCATGTCCTTCCACATCCAAGTGCAATTGCTTGGCAAGACGCACCGCTTCCACTTGGTCTGTTACCGCATCAAAATCAACACCGGTGTGTTCTTTCACCAAATCCACCATGCGCGCCCGTTTAAAGGGACCCTTTAAGAAAATTTCCTGTCCCTGATAGACAACAGACTCTTTTCCCAATACCTTGTCAGCCAGATAGCCATAAAGATCTTCAACCAATTGCATCACATCTTCATAGTCAGCATAGGCTTCATAAGATTCCAACAAAGTGAATTCCGGATTATGGGTGCTATCCATGCCTTCATTTCTGAATACACGGCTCATTTCATAGACTCGATCAAACCCGCCAACGATCAATCGCTTCAAAGGCAATTCCAAGGCGATGCGTAAATACATAGGAATATCCAAAGAATTGTGATGGGTGATAAACGGTCGTGCCGAAGCACCACCCGCTAGGGTTGACAAGACTGGTGTTTCAACTTCCATATAACCACGGTCGTCATAGAAATCACGAATATGTCTTTGAATCTGCGAACGAACGTAAAATACATTCTTCACTTCCGGGTTCATAATCAAATCAACATAACGTTGTCGATAGCGCAAATCCGGATCTTTCAAACCATGGAATTTTTCTGGTAAAACTTGAAGGGATTTCGATAGAAGTGTCACCTTTTTAGCACGAATTGATACCTCGCCCATTTTGGTTTTAAACACCTCGCCCGTGACCCCGATATGATCACCAATATCAAAGGTTTTCACGTCCGCATAGACGTCTTCCCCCAATAAATCTTTCTTTAAGAACAATTGAACGCGATCCGTGCTGTCCTGTAGATCGTAAAAAGCAACCTTGCCTTGTCCACGCTTTGACATCACGCGACCTGCAACCGTTACTTCATTTCCTTCGATCGTTTCAAAATCAGCCTTCAATTCAGCGGCTTTTGCCGTCACTTCAAACTTCACATGATCAAAGGGATTGCATCCATTTTCTTGGTACTTCTTCAGTTTTTCTCGTCTCACCTGAAGTAATTCATTTAGGTTCTCGACTTGCGACATGCTGGTCTCCTATCTAGAAATCTCTAGGATTTCATACTTTACAATATCTCCATTGGGAACTTCAGCATCTATAAATTCTCCGGCAGAATGACCCAACAAGGCTTTTCCAACCGGGGATTCATTTGAAATTCGATTTTGAAAGGGATCTGCTTCCGTGGATCCAACAACAATATATTCTTCCACTTCATCAAATTCTAAATCTCGAATTTTGACATGACTTCCCACACTCACAACTTGATCATCAATTTCTTCGTCCTTGATGATCTTGGCATGAGCCAACATTTCTTGTAGCTTATAAATGCGTTCTTCCACCTGAGCTTGCTCGTTTTTTGCTGCATCATACTCTGCATTCTCACTCAAATCTCCAAAGCCCTTCGCGATTCGAATTCGCTCAGAAACCTCTCCACGCCTAACATTCTTTAATTCCTTATACTCTGCTTCCAGCTTGATAAATCCTTCTTGTGTTAAAATTACCTCTTTACTTGGCATAAATTTTCCTCCCTTTCGCAGTTTGGCGAAATGTTTACATATAATCAGATTATAGTGAATGAGTCAATTCTTGTCAAGCAAATCATTGTTTTTATTGACTTGCTCCAAATAATTTTCAAATAAGGCTTCCATTTCAAGAAGGGTTTCTGCTTCGTAGGAGCGCACGCGATATTCTGTTGCAAAGGGGCACCCCTTAAGATACCAGCCAAAATGCTTTCGCATTTCAAGGACTGCCGTTCGTTCTCCCTTGTGGCCATGCAGGCCGTGAAGATGCCTTCTCACGACGGCAATTCGTTCTTCTGGCGTAGGCGGTGTCCAAATTTCTCCTTGTAATTCCGCCTTGATCTTTTGAAAAATCCAGGGATTTCCATGGGCGCCCCGCCCAATCATCAATCCGTCCACCTTAGACTCTTGCAATCGTTTCATGGCGATTTCGCCATTTAGAATATCTCCGTTTCCAATCACGGGAATGGAAAGGGCTGCTTTGATCTTGGCAATCTCTTCCCAGTCCGCCTTGCCCTGATAAAACTCAGCACGTGTTCGTCCATGAACAACCAGAAAATCAATACCCGTCGCCTCCATACGTTTAGCGATCTCAATACCCCGCTTTTCTCCCGCTTCCCATCCGATGCGTATCTTTACAGAAACCGGACGATTAGACGCCTTCACAATCGCTTCCACTGCCGCTTGGGCACGGTCCAAATCCTTAACCAAGGCGCTGCCCGCGCCTCCTTTTATAATCTTTGGTGCAGGGCATCCCATATTAAAGTCCAGCACCGCAATATCTTCCCTGGGATTGATAAATCGCTTTGTTACCTCGGAAAGAATATGGGGATCTTCTCCAAAAATTTGCAAAGAGACAGGCTCTTCTTCCGGATGAATCACCATCAAGCGTTGGGATTTTGTGTCTCCATAATACAAGGCCTTGGCACTCACCATTTCGGTGCAAACCAAATCTGCTCCAAATTCACGACAAAGGGCGCGATAGGGCATATCGGTTATCCCCGCCATGGGCGCTAAAAACAAGGGCGTTCCCAACCTTAATTTTCCTATCTTCATCTTCTCCTCCTAGGCTCGGTTGCGATCATAAATAATCTTCAACCCGTCCAGAGTCAAGCGCTTGTCGATCACTTCAATGGTTTCCGATGCCGTAGCGATCATAGAAGCCAAACCGCCTGTCGCCACGACCTTAGCCACAGAACCGCCCAGTTCTTCGATCATTCTCTCTACGATATAATCCACCAAGCCAACCTGGCCGATGGAAATGCCTGATTGAATGCTTTCCGTTGTATTGCGACAAATCACACGATCCGGCATGCGAATTTCAACCTTGGGTAATTTTGCCGTTCCTTCGATCAAGGCATCACTGGCGATTTTAATACCAGGTGCAATGGTTCCCCCCAGATAATCACCCTTTTCGTTGACGGCACAAAAGGTAGTCGCCGTACCAAAATCCACAATCACCAAGGGGCCACCGTATTTTTGGAATGCCGCTACCGCATTGACAATCCGATCCGCCCCCACCTGCTTGGGGTTGTCGTAGTGAATCAGCATGCCGGTTTTGATTCCGGGTCCAACAATCAGCGGACGCATTTCAAAATATTTGATGGTCATGGCTTCCAATGAATACATGATCGGTGGCACAACGGATGAAATGATCACGGCATCCACTGATTCAGGATCCAATCCATCATGCTGAAATAATTGTGTGATCAAAATCCCAAATTCATCGCTAGTCTTCTGACGATCCGTTGCGATTCTCCAAGATTTTTTTAAATAAAGACCTTCTTTTTTATATAATCCGAGGGTAATATTTGTGTTCCCCACGTCAATGACTAATACCATTTGCATCTCCCCTATTCTTTAATAATGCCAAGACCACGTATGTTGATACAATCATACCTACAATCATCTCTGGAACACCATTGGTCATACCAATGGAAATGATCATTTTCCCAGCTGTATCTGGATCTGCCCCAAGGGTTTCAGCAAAGCGTCTCCCATAGAACAAGTAGATCATGGTTAATACACCCAGTGTATTGGTTAGTGTGCCAAAAATCCCAGTCAATGCGATCTCAGCCGCATTTTTTGAAGCAAATCGCCAAACCACAACACCCAAAATCACCAACAAAACCAACAATAGACTCTGGAAAGCCAGGGCTGCTGCTGTTCCAACTTTTAATAAATCTACCCATCCCTTAATCAAATATGCCATCGCCCCTAACCACATCAGACTAGAAACGACTAGCGTACCTTTCTGCCCAATCTTTGAAAATCCTCGATAGACATAGTAAGAAACCACCCCGATTAAAATCCTGGGCAGTACCGACACCAAGGGATTCAAAAACACAAAGGAAATTGGAGTTGGATTCGTAACGGCTTGAAAGATACTAAACAGACCAAAAATCAAACCGACAATTGCGCCGACAATCGGTCCTTCCAAGATCGCACCGATAATCACCGGTATATGCATAATGGTTGCCCGCGTTGGTCCGATGGGGATAAAACCCAAGGGCGTCAGTCCCAAGACCATGGAAATCCCGCCTAGTACACCAATAATAGCCATTCTTCGTGTTGTTAACCACTTCTTATTCATTTTTTCTCCTTTCGCTTCGGTTCCGAAGATACCGCGCTACGAATTATTGTAGATCAAAAAACGATAACCATCTAGTGCTTTCGCTCCCATTGATTATCGTCCTTATTATATGAGTATTTTTACTTGCTTGCAACGTCAAGATATTGGATTGCCTTGATTTTTTTCCCGAAAACTCGAATCTTTCGTCCTGAGTCTTGTTTGACGATCAAATCGCCTTGATCGGTAATTTCTTGCACGTGTCCCTCAATCTCTCGGTCAACGAGGCTAAATTTCAGTTTGCGATTGATCAGATTCGATGCAGTCCGATAGGCGTCCAAGCACCCTTGATGGTTTCCCTCGCGCATGCTTTGATCCGCAAGATCCAAGGCTGATAAACATTCCTTAAGAAAGGCTTCCTGTTCATCCTCGGACCAGGTCTCGCCAAAGTCGAATTCTACCGATACAATCACATATACCCATCTGTCCTTAATCTTTTGAACCAAGCAATTCGCTAGTCCAAAGACAAGACCGTCTCGAACAAAGGAATATGGCCAGCGAAAACTTGCTTGAAAGGCTTCTAGCACCGAAGCCATGGCCCCCATCATCACGGGTTCCACTTCCTGTTTTTCCTTGAAAGGAAGGGTCTCTGGCTTTAAAACGACACCGAAACTACAAGGGTGATCAAATACACCCAGGTTTGTTCGAATCCGATCAGCAAAGATCACCGTTCCATCGATCCCTTTTACCCCCTGCATCGATCGACATTTTTCCGTCATAGAATCCAGAGTATCGTAGTAAACCACGGACTGGCCGACCCGATGAATAGGTTGTTTTAGGTCAAATTTTCTCATGTCGTGCTCCTCTCGTTCCTCATTATATCATGGAGAGAACTAAGAGAAAAGATTCAAGAGAATTCCAGCTGCAACAGCCGACCCGATTACCCCTGCCACATTAGGACCCATAGCATGCATCAATAGGAAGTTGGACGGATTCTCCTCTTGCCCTACCTTTTGCACAACACGCGCCGCCATAGGTACCGCAGAGACGCCTGCAGCCCCAATCATCGGATTCACTTTCCCGCCGGAGGTTTTGTACATGATTTTTCCAAAGAGCACACCCGCAGCTGTGCCAACAGAGAAAGCCATTAGTCCCAGTACGATAATCGCCAATGTTTTCACATCCAAGAAGACTTCCGCACTTGCTTTCGCTCCAACAGTTACCCCCAAAAGAATGGTTACAATCGGCATCAAAGCTTTATTCGCTCCATCCACCAACAAGGGAACACGATTAGATTCCTTCAGTAAATTACCCAGCATCAACATCCCGATCAAGGGTGCTGCCGACGGCAGTAAAAGAACCGTAAAAAGGGTCACAAAGATTGGGAAAATAATCTTCTCCCGTTGTGATACCGGTCGCAATTGTTCCATCTTCACCTGGCGTTCTTCCTTGGTTGTCAGAGCACGAATGATAGGCGGTTGAATAATCGGTACCAAAGCCATATAGGAATAGGCCGCTAAAGCGATGGGACCCAAAAGATCAGGAGCAAGCTTGCTTGTCAAATAAATTGCTGTCGGCCCATCTGCTCCACCGATGATTCCGATTGCTGCTGCAGCTTTCGCTGTAAATTTTAAGGCTTCCACACCCATGCCACCCAACAAGATAGCGCCGATAAAAGCAAAAAAGATTCCGAATTGTGCTGCCGCGCCCAACAAAATGCTCTTTGGGTTGGCAATTAATGGTCCAAAATCGGTACTGCTACCTACACACAGAAAGATCAATGGCGGATAAATGCCCAATTTTGTACCATAGTATAAATAATGTAAAAGATTTCCTTCCTCCATCAAATTGGCACCTGGCAGATTAACCAAGAGCATGCCAAATGCAATAGGAATCATCAAATAGGGTTCATAGCCCTTTCGAATCCCTAAATAAAGGAACCAACACGCCAATCCCAGCATAAAAACACTGCCAAGATCCAACTGATAAAAGCCCGTGCTTATCCAGAAAGCTTGTAAAATTCCACCCATTCCGATCACCTACTCCAAATCCAACAGGGGTGCGTCCAATTGCACATTCTGTTGTTCTTTGACATAAATGCGACCTACAATTCCATCATTGGGTGCTACAATTTCATTTTCCATCTTCATCGCTTCGAGAATGCATAAAACGTCTCCCCGCTTCACCGATTGATTCTCTGCAACTACAAGCTTAAGAATCGTTCCCGGCATTGGGGCTTTGATGGAAGTTGCTCCTGCTGATGCAACCGGCGCAACGTGCGGTGTCTGTGCAGGTTTAGGGGCTTGTGCTCTTTCTTTTTGCTGAATAACTTGTGCAGCTGGTCTTTTCAACGGCTGTTCTATCGATTGTGTCGCTTGTCCCCCAACAAGTTCTTCAACTTCTACCTCGTATGCTACTCCATTCACTGTAATTCGATACTGTTTCATCGGACTCCTCCTATACGTTCCCTTGATTTTGCCACATGATTTGTGTCTCTCCCACACGTCGGATCTTGCGGATCCGAATTGGATAAGAGGCGGTCTGATTGGCAAGAATTGCTGCGGTAATCACAGCAATTAATGCGGGATCATCCTGGGGTTGATCTTCTTCTGCAAGCGGTATTTGAGCAGCTGTAGCCACCGGCACCGCTTCTGGTTTAGGATCCGAAAAAAGCTTTTCGAAATAACCTAATAGAAATGCAATCGTTGCCAAGACTACAAAAACGACCCCCATGCTTAATAGGGTAACAAACAAGGCTTGGCTCATGCTAATGTGTTCTCCAAACATGTTTTCCTCCTATAATGGGCAATTGCCGTGTTTTTTTGCCGGATGTTTTTCTTGTTTTGTCTGTAGCATATCCAATGCGCTAATTAAACGTTGCCTTGTATATTGTGGTTCAATGATATCGTCCACCATGCCACGTTGTGCCGCCACATAAGGGTTTGCTACCGTTTCCCGATATAAATCAACCTTTTCCTGGCGAACCATAGCCGGCTGATCTGCTGCTTCAATCTCTTTTCTGAAAATAATATTCGCCGCTCCTGCAGGTCCCATCACAGCAACCTCAGCATTGGGCCATGCCAATACCAAATCGGCGCCCAAGGACTTGCTGCTCATGGCTACATAAGAACCGCCATACGCTTTTCTCAAAATCACTGAAATTTTTGGCACAGTGGCCTCACTATAGGCATAAAGCAATTTTGCGCCATGGCGAATGATGCCTCCGTATTCCTGTTGAATCCCCGGTAAGAAACCAGGCACATCAATAAAGGTCACCAATGGAATCTGGAAAGCATCGCAAAAACGAATAAACCGTGCGGCCTTGTCCGAGGCGTCAATATCCAATGTGCCCGCCAAATGTTTTGGCTGATTGGCGACAACGCCTGCAACCATACCACCAATGCGAACAAATCCCGTTACGATATTTTTCGCAAAATAGGGCTGAACCTCCATAAAACTGTCATGATCAGCGATGGTTTCAATAACAATTTTCACATCATAAGGCTTATTGGGATTTTCAGGCATTTGTTCATTCAAACTTGGGTGAAATTTATTGATGCTGAAGCCCTCGGTACAAGGCGGCTTCTCCGTATAATTCGACGGCAAATAGGAAAGCAAGCGCTTGACTTGATCCAACGTTTCCTCGTCGCTGTTGGCCATAAAATGCGCTACACCACTCTTGGTGTTGTGACTCATGGCTCCGCCTAATTCCTCGGCACTTACAGTCTCTCCCGTTACGGTTTTAATCACCTGGGGACCAGTAATAAACATCTTTGAGGATCGATCCACCATAAAGATAAAATCCGTCAAGGCCGGTGAATAAACAGCCCCACCTGCGCAGGGGCCCATAATCACCGAAATCTGAGGGATCACACCACTGGCTATGGTGTTGTTGTAAAATATTTCTCCGTATCCGGAAAGAGCATCAACGCCCTCCTGAATACGAGCACCACCCGAATCATTCAAGCCAATTAAAGGCGCGCCCATCTTCATAGCAAGTTCTTGAATATTCACAATCCGCTTGGCATGCATTTCACCTAAGGAACCACCAAACACGGTAAAATCTTGAGCAAATACATAAACAAGACGGCCTGCGACTGTTCCGTATCCAGTAACAACGCCTTCACCTGGCGCTTCCTTGGACTCCATGCCAAAGTTTGTGCAGCGGTGCTTAACAAAGGCGTTCAATTCAATAAAACTGCCTGCATCCAACAAATAGGCAATCCTCTCCCGCGCGGTCAACTTCCCTTGCGCATGCTGCTTTTCGATTCGTTTTTCGCCGCCGCCAAGTTCCATTCGTTTTCGTTCTGATTGATACCGTTCCATCATGGATTTTGTCATCGTCTTCCCCTATTCTCGCTCCGTCAATTCAACCAAAACACCACCCGTGCTCTTGGGATGGCAAAAAGCAATCTTTGCTCCGCCAGCGCCGTAACGCGGCACTTGGTCAATCATTCGAATGCCTTTTTCTTTCATCTCGCGAATCGCTTCTTCGATGTTCTCTACGCGCACGGCCAAATGCTGAACGCCTTGTCCCCGCTTATCAATATAGCGGGCGATGGGACCCTCTGGATCCGTCGATTCCAAAAGCTCGATTTCAGTATCGCCTATGGGTAGAAACGCGACCTTAACATGCTGGTCTTCAACCACTTCTGTTCCCGTCAAATCCAAACCCAGGGTTTCTTGATAAAAATGTAATGATTCCTCTAAATTCTTGACTGCAATGCCGATATGATCAATCTTACTTACCATGTTTCCCCTCCTTGATCCATGACCGTAATATTTCTTCGCCTCGTTCCCGCGGCGATTGATTGCGTTGGTAGACTCTGTTCAATTTCCATTGATCCAATTCTTTCTTGAGCATGACTTCTAGCTCACCCCGCATAAAATATAGAATCTCATTGCGGGCTTGCTCTTTTCTCCTTGTTTCCCATTGTCCGTTTTCAATTTGATCCCTTCGATGCTTGATGATTCCCTCCACGACCGATTCGATTCCTTCCGCTCGATTAGAACCCGCCATACTAGCCGTTACAGGGTACACCAATGGAATCACCTTTCGGCGTTGATCGGTAGCGAGCATCATTTCAATCTCTGTTTTCGCCCGAACCGCTCCATCCAAATCATACTTGTTGATGATGAACAAATCACCAATTTCCATGACCCCAGCCTTGATCGCCTGGATATCATCGCCCAATCCCGGCACCAGAACCATCAGTACCGTATCCGCATTTTGAACAATCTCAACCTCCGATTGTCCAACCCCAACGGTCTCAACAAAGATCACATCACAACCGAATGCATCCAGAATTTGTATCACGCCAGCTGTCGTCTTTGACAAGCCACCCAAGTGACCTCGGGTCCCCATGCTTCGAATAAATACACCTTGGTCTTCATAGAGGCTCTTCATGCGAATGCGATCCCCTAGAATCGCACCTCCCGTAAAGGGACTCGTGGGATCCACTGCAATGATCCCCACACGCTTGTCCTGGGCGCGAAAGGCTTCCGCCAATCGTGTTGTCAGGGTACTCTTTCCACCCCCTGGCGGACCCGTTATGCCTACTACATGGGCAGATCCCGTATGGGGATAGATCTCGCTTAAAATTTCTTTGGCGCATGCGTGCTCATTTTCAACCTGGGTAATCAGCCTCGCACAATCGCGCCGGCTTCCCATAAGCATCGCTTCGACCGCTTTCATTCTTCTAAATCCCGCTTCAGATTACCTTGGATAAAGGAAACCACGGTTTCTGTTGTCGTTCCTGGTGTAAATACAGCTTCAATTCCCTGGGTCTTTAAATTAGGAATATCTGTCTCCGGAATTACGCCGCCGCCCAAGATCAAAACATCCTCGACACCCTCGGCTTTCAAACCGTCTGCTACCTTTGGCAAGAGATGATTATGAGCGCCTGAGAGAATGCTCATTGCCACCACATCAACATCTTCATCCACTGCTGCGCGAATAATTTGCTCCGGTGTCTGTCTGAGTCCTGTGTAAATGACTTCCATTCCTGCATCGCGAAGGGCTCTGGCTATCACCTTTGCACCTCGATCATGGCCATCCAAACCCGGTTTTGCTACTAATACTCGTATCGGTCTCATCCTGCTCCTCCTACAAACGAACGTGCTGTTCGTACTCGCCAAACACGTCACGCATTACATCAGAAATTTCCCCAAGGGTTGCATAGGTTCGTACTGCCTTTAAAATAGCTGGCATGGTATTTTCAGTGCCCTGGCATACTACCTTTAATTCAGCCAAGGCTTCTTCTACCATAGCTTGATCCCGTTCTGCTTTCATAATATGAAGAGCGGTAACCTGACGCTTCTCTACCACCGGATCGACACGCAAAAGATCCTTTGGCGCCTCTTCCTCCATCTGATATTGATTGACGCCCACAACAACCTGATCACCGGATTCAATATCCTTTTGAGCCGCATAAGCGGCATCCGAGATAGCTTGCTGAATAAAGCCCAGATCAATGGCGCGCGGGGCTCCCCCCAAGTCGTCAATCTTCTCGATCAAGGCAAAGGCTTCTTTTTCTATAAGATTGGTTTTTTCTTCGATATAGTAGGATCCCGCCAAGGGATCAACAGTCTGTGTGATGCCACTTTCATGAGCAACAATTTGTTGCGTTCTCAGGGCAATGCGCACCGAATCTTCCGTTGGAAGCGCCAAGGCTTCATCGCGAGAATTGGTATGCAGACTCTGGGTCCCCCCCAGAATTGCGGCTAAGGTTTGAATTGTCACCCGAACAATATTATTATCCGGTTGCTGTGCCGTTAAGGTCGATCCCCCGGTCTGTGTATGAAATTTCATCATCATAGATTTTGGATTTTTTGCACCAAATCGCTCTTTCATAATCTTTGCCCACATTCTTCGAGCCGCACGATACTTGGAAACTTCTTCCAATAAATCATTGTGCGCATTAAAGAAAAAGGATAATCTTGGTGCAAATTCATCAATATCCAGTCCCGCTTGAAGGGCCGATTCCACATAGGCAATTCCATCTGCCAGGGTGAAGCCAACCTCTTGTGCCGCCGTTGAACCGGCCTCTCGAATATGATAACCCGAGATGCTGATGGTATTCCATTTTGGCACCTCTTTAGAACAGTATGCAAAAATATCTGTAATCAGTCGCATAGAGGGTTCCGTTGGATAGATATATGTTCCCCGGGCGATATATTCTTTCAAGATATCATTTTGAATGGTTCCCCGCAATTGATCCGCTGAAACGCCTTGCTTTTCGGCCACTGCGATATACATGGCAAGAAGAACCGCTGCTGGCGCGTTAATGGTCATGGATGTACTCACACGATTCAATGGGATTCCATCAAAAAGTCGTTCCATATCAGCAAGAGAATCAATGGCAACACCCACCTTGCCAACTTCGCCAGCCGCTAATGGATGATCGGAATCATATCCAATCTGCGTCGGCAGGTCAAAGGCAACAGACAATCCTGAAGAACCTTGAGAAACCAGGTACTTGTATCTTGCATTGGATTCCTCTGCCGTTGCAAAACCAGCGTACATGCGCATGGTCCACAATCGACCCCGATACATAGTCGGCTGCACCCCTCGCGTAAACGGGTACTGGCCAGGAAAGCCAATCTCCTCTAGATATTGATCCTCTCCATCCATGGGTGTGTAAAGTCGTTCCACCGGTTCTCTGGATCCAGTTACAAAGCTTTCTTTTCGCTCTGGAAAGCGATCTGTTACTTTCTTAACGGTAGTGTCTTCCCATCGTTCCCGTTCGGTTTGCACCTGTTTCTTCCAATTCTCCATTCTCTTCCTCCCGCTTAGTGCGATATTCACCTCTAGCCTACAAGAAAACGATGTCATATGCAAGTTTTATTGCAGTATTTTTGATTTTTTACGAAAACATCATAATTTATGAATGAATAATTGCAAGAAAACACCCTAAGCTGTCGCCTAGGGTGTCTCATTCTTCCTATTCTTCATCAATTTCCATTGCAGTTGTAAAGGCTGGATCCCCGATTGGATCCTGATTTGAACCTTCTACTTTCAGTTCTTTCTTCTCTGGTTTGGCCTCCGTCGCACTCGCAACAGGTAGGGCTTCCCCTTCGTTGAAAATTGCACTGAACTCGTCGGCCGTTATGGTTTCCTTCTCGAGAAGCAGATCTGCAACCGCATGAACCTTATCCATATGATCCGTCAGCAATTGACGGCATATACGATAGGCTTCATCAACAATTTGACGCATTTCTTTATCAATCTTTGAAGCCGTTTCATCACTATAGTCTTGAGACCTTGCGATATCACGCCCCAAAAAGACTTCATTGGATTCTTTACCGTAAGTCATTGGACCCATTTCATCATTCATTCCATAATGAGTGACCATGGCTCTTGCCGTAGCGGTTACACGTTCAATATCATTTGAAGCACCCGTGGAGATATCGTCCAAGACCAGTTCTTCCGCAACACGTCCACCCAATAAGACCACCAATTGCTCTTCCATATCTCGCTTGGAAATAAATCGCTTGTCCTTGTCTGGTAAATGCATGGTAAATCCACCTGCGCTTCCACGCGGCATAATCGTAACCATATGCACCTTGTCTACATGAGAGAGATATTGACTAACAACGGCATGACCCGCTTCATGGAAGGCCACCAGTCGATTTTCTTCCGCAGATCGAACATGGCTCTTTTTCTCCGGACCAGCAATTACTTTGGTAATGGCTTCCTCGGCAACTCGCATGGGAATCTCTAGCAGGTTTTCACGCGCTGAAAGGAGCGCCGCTTCATTTAAGAGATTCTCTAAATCAGCCGGTGTAAAACCAATGGTTCGCTTGGCCAATGTTTTCAAGTTGATATCCTTGTGCATCGGTTTGTTACGGCAATGAACTTTTAAAATTGCCTCTCGTCCCTTGATGTCTGGAATACCTACCCGCACCTGACGGTCAAAGCGACCTGGGCGGAGAATAGCAGGATCTAAAATATCCGGACGATTTGTTGCTGCCATAACAATCACGCCTTCATTCACACCAAATCCATCCATTTCTACCAATAATTGATTTAGGGTTTGCTCACGTTCATCGTGACCACCACCAACACCGGCGCCACGACGGCGTCCAACTGCATCAATTTCATCAATAAAGATAATACATGGAGAATTTTTCTTTGCTTGCTCGAAGAGATCACGAACACGTGAAGCACCCACCCCGACAAACATTTCGACAAAATCGGACCCACTGATGCTAAAAAATGGAACGCCAGCTTCTCCAGCTACCGCTTTTGAAAGATAGGTTTTCCCCGTTCCCGGAGGACCAATCATTAATATCCCTTTTGGAATGCGGGCACCCAATTGAATATATCGCTTTGGATGACTAAGGAAATCAACAATTTCCGCCAATTCTTCCTTTTCTTCTTCCAAACCTGCCACATCGGCAAAACTCACATTGGTAGAACCCGATTCAACCATACGTGCCTTAGACTTGCCAAAATTCATGGCACCTTTTCCACCGCCACCCTGAGATTGACGCATAAAAAGATACCAAATTACCGCGAAAAAACCGACCATCAAAAGTGGAGACAAAATCGTCAACCATAAAGGATCACCCTGGGGTTGCCGCACCACCAGATTCACATCACTACCTTCTAAATTCAATGAATCGTAATAGTCTTTATCAAAATCTGGAATACTGGCAGTCACATTGGTCCCGTCAACCAAGGTTCCCTGAACCTCATCACCTACTGCTACCAAATCGCCATCGACTTCTCCCGCTTCGATTTTCTCTAACAAGACATTATAACTTAATTCTTCTGCTGCTTCAAACTGATTGCTGGTCATGGAAGCGATCAAAATAATCACTAAAAAGACCAACAGATACATTCCAACTCCTCGAAAATACTTCGGCATTGTCATCACCTCCTGAAAATTCTGCGTTTATGCTTTATTCATAGACCGATGGGTCTAAAATTCCAATATAGGGCAGATTTCGATATTTTTCTGAATAATCCAATCCATATCCCACCAAGAATCCGTCAGCTACAACGAATCCCGTATAATCAAAAGTGTGACCCGTTGTTTGTCCTTCTCTTTCCAAAAGTGCACAGACTTTCAACGAAGCTGGTTCGCGTTCCTTAAGGATCCGAAGCAAGTACTTCAAGGTCAAACCACTATCAATAATGTCTTCTACGATCAATACATTTCTACCCTCAATACTAGAATTCAAATCTTTTACAATTTTTACAATTCCAGAAGATTCCGTTGAGTTGCCGTAGCTAGAAACTGCCATAAAGTCCATCTCAAGAGGACGATCAATCGCCTTAACCAAATCACTCATAAAAAGAACGGCGCCTTTTAATACACAGATTACCATCAAGTCTCCATCCGGATAATCCTTAGTGATTTGAGCACCCAGCTCACTCACTCTTTTTTGCAACACTTCTTCTGACAATAATACCTCTTTAATATCCCTCTTCATGATGTCCTCCTTCAAAACGCCTCCAAGAGATACGCAACACGCGCGCTCCCGCTTGAGGACGTTCAACACATTTCCTCTGACCAGCAATCCATAAGATTTGGTCGTTAACTGCCAGTAATGGCCAGGATACTCGTTGATGCTGCGGGATCTTCTCATCAATCCAAAACCGCTTCAACTTTTTTCTGCCCTGTTTTTGTGGCAAGAAAAACCAGTCCCCCGACTGCCTTGTCCGCCAAAATAAGCTGCTCTTTATTTTATCATAATCGATTTCAATGGTAAATGGATCTGAAGCTTCTTGTGCATTTTTTTCCCACTCCGCATAGACAATTCCCCCCGGTACTCGGGTTTCGCCTGGAACACATAAGGAAATTGAAAAGGGTTGTTCCTTTTCTCCCACGCCCCAATAAATCGCTTGACTTCCAATCAAAAAGCCTCGATTCATTGAAAATTGAAATAGGTTTCCCGTCTGTCCTTGGCGAATCAACTTGATTGCCTGCTGGATCTGACTACTTGTTACATCTTTTCGACTACCAAATTGCTTTTCCAATGCAAGAAAAAGCACACGGGAAAGGATCGGCAATTCCATGGATTTAAGCAAATCACGATTTAAAGCAATGCCACCTGCCTCAAAAACTACGGCTTGGGTAAAGGCCTGTTGAGCCATAAACTGCAGGTAGTCATCATCCTGGGCAATGAGCTCACTGGTCTGTACAATCCGGTCAACCACCCCTTGGTCAAAGCGATTTTCGAGCAGGGGAATCAGTTCATGCCGAATCCAATTACGCGTATATACTGTGGATTCATTGGTCTTGTCAATAAAATAGGCAATGTTCTTTTCCCGGCATGCCGCAAGGATTTCCTCTCGTTTCCACTCATGCAAAGGACGCAAAACCGGTGCTTCAATCGCTGGAATACCGCGCAATCCCCGAGCACCCGCACCGCGAAACAGATGAAACAAAATGGTTTCCACCTGATCGTTCCGATGATGGCCTGTCAAAATCCAACCAGGATTTTCCTTACGGATTGAGGCAAAAAACTCATATCGCAAATTCCGTCCCGCTTCCTCAAGAGTTAAGTGATGTTCTGCCGCAAAGGCCGCACACGCCACTCGCTTTGAATAAAAAGGAATCTTTCGCGCTTGGCATAAGATGCGTAAGGCTTCCTCTTCCTGATTGGCCTCATCTCTCAATCCATGATTCAGATGTGCAGCAAGTACCGGAAATCCACCCCCTGCAGCGGCCATACAGGTCAACTCCAGCAGAAGTGCAGAATCCGGTCCTCCAGATAAAGCGACAATGGCGCATTGATCTTCCTTAATTTGATTTTGAATCCATTGAATGGTTTGGCTTGCTTTTTTCATCATGATTTTTCACCTCAAAATACAAATGGAAAAAACCGGAAAAATATCCGGTTTTAATCACGAGTTTGATACCCACGCTTTGTTCGCGTAGGTTTCTTTTTAAATTCATTTCGCTCATTGCTGTCTTTAAGGTAAGCTTCTAATTTATCTTCAAAAGTCGCAGGTTTATACTCACGATTTCGAGGGGGAAATGGTTTCTTTCCCTGTGGTTTTCTACTAAAATTACGTTCTCCTGACGGTTTTCCGTTCGGCCTGCCTGTCGGCTTAGCCGATGGTCTTCCTTCACTAGGTTTCCGCTCCGGTCGCTTTTCAGTTTGTCGAATCGACAAACTAATCTTCCCGTCATTGCCAATGGTTAATACTTTTACCTTGACTTTGTCACCCACTTTATACAAGCCAGACAATTCCTCTATGTATTGATAGGATACCTCAGAAATATGAACCAATCCTGATTTAGGTGCTCCAACATCAATAAATAATCCGAATTTTGCGACCCCTGTTATAACACCTTCAACAATCTCATTCTCTTTCAGCTGCATAAAAATGCGACTCCTCCTTATTAGTGTGTACCACGTATGACTATGAGTATAGGTGATGAAAGCGATTCTGTCAATTTTTAAAGAGCGCTTCCATTGGATCTTCCGTCTCCGTTCGGTCTTGATCCTTATAAATCAATTCATTGTCTCGTACCATTCCATAAAACCGTGCCATCTTTTCAACAAATTCGGGATCATTCTTTGCACCAAGTAAATCCTCACGAATATGGATTCTTTCCTTAATTCGAATAATTTCCTTCGACTTATCTTCCTGGATTTTTTCCAATTCTTCCATGCGAATTTGATGGCGACCCAAAGCCGTCATCACTCCCGTTCCAAACAACAATACCAAGATGAGGAGAAGAACACTTTTTCCTATCCATCCTCGCATGAAAGGTCTCCTTTCAGTCACCAATTACCTCATACATAGTCTCGGCCGTTTGCTTGGTCGCATGATCCAAACAAAGCATAACCTCCACAGTCAACACCTTCGAACCCAATCGCAACTCAATGCGGTCACCTGGTACAACTTCCGTTCCCGGCTTCGCTTTTCTTTCATTGACTAAAACACGTCCCTGATCGCAAGCCTCTTTGGCTACAGTCCTCCGCTTGATAATTCGTGCATTTTTTAAATATTTGTCAATTCTCATTTTTTGTCCCCTTTGCCTGTATTCTTCTTTATTCTACGAAACATTTGCAATAAAAGTCAAATAAAAAAACCAGGCTAGCCTGGTTTTCTTACTAAGTATAAGGACTATTTGTTTACTTTCGCTTTCAAAGTCTTACCAACTTTGAAAACAGGTGCTTTCGATGCAGGAATTTGAATCGATTCCGCTGGGTTCCTTGGGTTACGACCTTCACGTGCTTTACGCTCACGAACTTCGAATGTACCAAATCCAACCAATTGAACTTTTTCTTCCGCAATTAACGCTTCCTCTACGCTCTCAATGAATGCATTCAAAGCTGCTTCTGAATCTTTTTTGCTTAAACCACATTTGTCTGCCATTTTAGCAATGAGTTGTGCCTTGTTCATCGATAAACCCCTCCTCAACTTTATATGAATCAGTAAAACTGAATCATTACTCTTCCTGCTTGCATTTATCCCAAAGCGCATCCAAGGCTTCCAAACCCAGAGTTTCCATTTCTAAGCCTCTTTTTTCCGCTTCGTTCTCCATCCAGCTGAATCGACGAATAAACTTATCCGTAGCCCGTTTCAGCGCAAGCTCGGGATGGATCTTGTAAAAACGTGAAACGTTGACAATCGCAAAGAGCAAATCGCCAAATTCCATCTCCATTTCATCGGTTTGATTCAATCGAAGAGCCTCTTGGAATTCTTCAAGTTCCTCCTGCAATTTTTGCATGGGACCCTGAGCATCCGGCCAATCAAAACCAATCTCCGCCGCCTTTTTCTGAACCTTTCGACTCCGAACAAGCATTGGCAAAGCTTCAGGCAATTCTTTCATTCGCTGTGATTGAACCCGTTGCGACTTTTCGTCTGCTTTGATCTCTTCCCAGCGCTTGAGAACACCATCCGTAGTTTGAATCGATTCCCCCGCGAAAACATGCGGATGACGTCGAATCATTTTCTCGCAGATTCCGGTCGTTATGTCCAAAAGGGTAAAAAAACCGTCTTCTTCCGCAATCAAGCCGTGAAATACAATCTGCAACAATACGTCTCCTAGTTCTTCTTCTAGATTCGTATCATCTTGTTGGTTAATTGCTTCGATCACCTCATAGGCTTCTTCTAGCAAATTAGCTCTCAAAGATTCATGGGTTTGTTCCCGATCCCATGGGCAACCGCCCGGACTTCTCAATCGCTCAATTATGGCAATCAGGTCTCGAAAACCAAAGCGTGTTTGATCCACAACCTTCGGCACATACACCGATGTTAAATGAGAACACTTCACTTGATAAAGGTTCATCAAAGAAATACGTTGAACCTTCTCTGATGGATCCATGGGATGATCAATCACCAACACTTCTTGTTCATCGCCATAACTTTCCGTCAGCTGAACGCCAAGCTCTGACAACAATCCTTCATCGTCAATATTGGTGATCAGGATCCCTTGTTGGAAATCAATCATTCGAGAATCAAATTGCGAAGCTTCAATAATTTGACATCCTTCTGAAAAATCTTGTGCAATTACGGTCATTGCAGCATCA
The DNA here is from genome assembly GCA_036323355.1 of Gottschalkiaceae bacterium SANA. Taxonomy (GTDB): domain Bacteria; phylum Bacillota; class Clostridia; order Tissierellales; family GPF-1; genus GPF-1. The sequence continues at coordinate 2,563,450 of AP028876.1, forward strand.
ATCTGGCTGATTCCACCAAGAAATTCTATCCTTATTTTATCCTTCAAATCCGATGAAGTCAACATTTTCACGACGTTTTCACCAAAAATTGGATGTCCTAGAACAAAGTAAAAGAGATTTTCTTGTTTTTGTCCTTCTTCTAGGAGCTTTTGATAGATTTTATCCTCGACTTCTGCCAAGGAATCCAACTCTTCATAGAAGTTGTCGAAACTCGTCAATATGACTCCAGCCTCCACTGCCGCCTCGGCAACTGGATGCTTAAGCGTGCGAAAAAACTTCTTGCCCTCTGTTTCAAACAAAGCGCGATATGCAGCAACAGTCATATCATCGATCCGTCCAGGCCCTAGACCCACTATCGTAATCGTATTCATAAAATCCCTCCTTTTCTCAGTATACTGGATTCCAGAAAAAAGAAAAACATCCCGAAGGATGTTTTTTTATCATTCACCTATTCTTGTGTTGATTCTTCCGTTTCTTCTGTTGCAGTTTCTTCTGTTGCAGTTTCAAGGATGCCGGCACCCTCGCCTAGAAGCACATCATAGATTGGGTATGTTGTCACTTCAGCTGCCTCAATAATTTTCGAAATACTTGCCGAAATATTCTCACCAGCCAATTGTGTCTTAATTTGATCCTGATATTCTTCAAAGCTTGGATCTAATCGATCTTCCACCTTGATTACATGCCAGCCAAATTGTGTGGATACAGGAGCTGAAATTTCTCCAGCCTCTGTACTGAAAGCAGCCAGTTCAAATTCAGGCACCATTTGTCCCCGAGAAAAATAGCCCAAGTCTCCGCCAGTTTCAGCGCTTGGTCCAATTGAATTTTCTTTAGCCAAGGTTGCAAAGTCTTCCCCTGCTACAGCTCGCTCATAAATTGCGTCCGCTTCCTCTTGAGACTCAACAAGAATATGACGTGCCCAAACTTGTTCGTAGCTTGCTGCATTGGCGTCATAAAAAGCCTGAACATCCACATCAGCAATCTCTACTTCACTACGCAATTGTGTATCGTATTTCTCAATCAATAATTGTTGCTTCAACAATTCCTGGTAATAAACTTCATCGATTCCAGTATTGGTTAAGAACTCTTCGTAATTGGCTTTTAATTCCTCATCGGCTTTAATCGAATCAAGTTCCGCCTGTACCTCTTCATCGGTTACGGAAATTCCCATATCCAAGGCCGATAGTTCCAAGGTCTTTTGCTGAACGTATTGCGCAACCATAGAGTCCAAATATTGACGTTCATAAGTCATGCCGTTGCCAGCATCCTCTGTCCACATCTCTGGTGTAATGTAACCGATCACTTCTACATATTTTTTATTAAAGGCAAAGAAGCTTTCAAATTCCCCCAATGGCAGATCAACGCCATTAATTGTTGCCACATTCGTCACTGCTTCTGTTTCTGGTGCTGATTGTCCTTCTTGTGCTGCTGAACATGCCGCCAACACACCTGGTACGACCATCAGAATCACCATGAATATCGCTACTACTCTCTTTTTCATCCTGTCTCCTCCTTATACTGATACTTTGCTATTATACCAAATCCGACCCTACTTGCGGTTAGCTTTTTCATCAATTCTTAAAAAATTCACAGATCATCCCCACAGCTTCTTCCATTAGAAGTAAAGCTTCCTCGGCTGTACAGTCTCGCTTGAGTAAAAAGATCTTTGGAAATTCCGTCGATAAGTCAAAATCTACCATGCGTGCATAATGATCCATCAACATCTTGCCCAGTTCCGGCGTAAAGGACAAAGCCTTGGCAAAATTCATCACAACACCCTTCTTGGTATGAGAAATTGTAGAGAATCCCGCGTGCTTTGCACCCGCACGCACCTTGGCAATCCGCATCAGATTAATTAATGCTGCTGGCGGTTCACCGAATCGATCAATCAGTTCATCTAAAATCTCGGAATAATCCGCCGTTGACTCAATCGTCGCTATGCGTTTGTACATTCGAATTTTCTGCTCCGCATCCTGAATATATTCATCAGGAATGTAGGCGTCCACCTGCAATTCCAGTTTGGATTCGCTTTCTTCTGATCCCAATTCCAAACTTCCCGTATAAAGGCTCACTGCCTGCTCCAAATACTTCACATAGAGATCATATCCAATGGAAGCCATATGACCATGTTGTTCAGCCCCCAACAAATTTCCCGCACCTCGGATTTCCAAATCCCGCATGGCAATCTTGAAGCCCGCTCCGAATTCCGTGAACTCCCGAATTGCTTTCAATCGTTTCTCCGCTACCTCGGACAAAACCTTATTCTTTTGAAAAGTGAAATAGGCAAAGGCAAGCCGATTGGAACGGCCAATCCGTCCCCGCAATTGATACAATTGAGAAAGCCCCAATCGATCGGCGTCGAAGATAATCATGGTATTGACATTAGGAATATCCATACCGGTTTCAATAATTGTGGTGCTGATCAAGACATCGATTTCTCCGTCTAAAAAGGCAACCATCACGGCTTCCAGTTCCCGTTCCCCCATCTGCCCATGGGCGACGGCGATCCTCGCTTCCGGAATCAATTTTTGCAGTTTCCCCTGCATGGACCGAATTCCTTTCACGCGGTTGAAGACAAAGTACACCTGACCTTCCCGCTCCAATTCGCGTCGTATCGCATCACGCACCAGTTCCTCTTGGTACTCGACAACAAAGGTCTGTACCGGCAGTCGCTCTTCTGGTGGCTCATCGATCACAGAGAGATCACGCACCCCAATCATAGACATATGCAAGGTCCTGGGAATAGGCGTCGCTGACAAGGTCAGTACATCTACTGAAGCCTTCATCATTTTCATGGCCTCTTTGTGACGAACCCCGAATCGTTGTTCCTCATCCACAATCAAAAGACCCAGATCCTTATATTGCAAATTTTTTGAGAGAATTCGATGGGTACCAACAATCACATCAATATTTCCAGCCTTCACATCCCGAAAAATCGACTGCTGCTGCTTGGCCGTACGGAATCGACTCAGCATCTCCACTTTTACTGGAAATTCCTGAAAACGAGAAAGAAAGGTGTTATAGTGCTGCTGTGCCAAAATGGTGGTCGGCACCAAAATAGCCACCTGTTTTCCATCAAGAACAGCCTTGAAAGCAGCCCGCAAAGCAACCTCTGTTTTCCCATAGCCAACATCGCCGCAAAGCAGGCGATCCATTGGGCTTGGTTTTTGCATGTCGGACTTAATTTCCTCTATACATTGCAATTGATCCTGGGTTTCTTCGTAGGGAAAGAGATCCTCGAACTGGCGCTGCCATTCGTTGTCATCGCTGAAGGCATATCCCTTCACCGATTCCCGCTTGGCGTAGTGCTCCAGCAATTCTCGAGCCATAATCTCAATGGCCTTCCTAGCCGTTTGTTTGGTCCGTTTCCAATCGTCCGAACCCATCTTGTTAAGCCGCGGTGACCCCGCATCTCCACCAATGAACTTTTGAAGAATTTGCATTTGATCCACAGGTACATAAAGACGATCTGTACCTCGATACTGCACAATCAAATAATCCCGTTTGATTCCCAAAATCACCTTTTGTTCAATGCCTTGGTATTGACCGATTCCAAATTCCTCATGAACGACATAATCGCCCACCTTTAAATCCATAAAGGTTTCAATTCGACGACTTTTCTCTTTTTCTCGTTTCCGACGTTTGCGTTTGCTTCCGCCATAAACTTCAGCTTCACCAAAGAGAAATATTTTCTCATCAATATACTCAAATCCCTGATTCAAGGATTCCTTGCTTATGGTAACAAATCCCGGCTGCGTTTGAAAGTCAGATAGAACGGGAATCCGCGCCTCTTCCAAATACTGTTTTAAAGCAAGCGCTCTTTCCGTACTCCCCGTAAAAAAGACCACGGTGCCATCTCGCGCCAAAAGCCGCTTTGTCTCTTGGGCTAAAAGCTCAAATTTACGATGAAAAACCGGATTGGCTTTTGTCCGTACTTGCACCAGTGCCTTGGGCGCAAAGAATCGACTGTTTTTCAACAATCGAGTCGAGGTGATCAGTCGACGATTTTCCAGGGGCAATTGTTCGAAAGGCAATAGTGCCTCCGCATGGCGGGACAAAGTCTCGCCGGCAAGATGCAACTCCTCCAATCGATGGTGGAATTGATGCTGCTGATCCCGTCCAGCTTCCAAAATTCGATCCGGTTCCTCTAACACAAGGACCGCATCGGCCTGCAACCAGTTCAGCAAACTTTCTGACTCCTCTAAATAAGGGTAGCAAAGGGCCGCACTGGGAAGGGGCAAATCGCTTTCGATCTGGTGGATCACCTTCTCAAACTTTTCCACCCGCTTGGTTCGCTCTGCTCCGTGCTTTTCTTTTTTGGTTGTTTCGGCCAAGTCCTTTTCGATCCCCACGGCAACCCGCTGTCTTTGATCCTGGGTCAAGATAAATTCTACAGCCGCCGGAATCAAAGCTTCCTGGCTATTTTCAAAGGACCGTTGAGTTCCCAAGTCAAAACTTCGAATTGAATCGATTTCAATGTCGAAAAACTCCAACCGTAACGGGTCTTCCGCATCCGACGGAAAACAATCAATAATCCCGCCCCGAGCGCTAAACTGGCCAGGACCTTCGATCATCGTTTCTCGCCGATACCCTAATTTTACCAAAGATTCAATGACTTTCTGCGGTTCAATCATCTGACCTACGACCAGCCGCAACTCCCCGTATTGTTTCTTGGGCAGCATGGGATTCATCATTGCTTCCGTACAGGTTACATAGATGCCCTTGCTTCCCCGCTGCAAATGATGCAAGGTACGAAGCCGTTGATTCATATTCTCGTGACTGAATGCTTCAATATCATAAAAATAAGTTGGACGTGCCGGAAAATAATGCACAATTCCCGTCACAAAACTTTGAATCATGGTCCTCGCCGCCCGCGCTTGATGGTCCTGGGAAAAAACCAGAACCACTTGACACTCATCAGCATATCGGGCAAAGAGTTGAAATAAAGCCTCCTCCGACAATCCATGCAAGGAAATCGGAAAGGAGCCATTATCAATGGCATGGGTGATGTCAGCATATGCTTTTGTCTGTTCTGTAATTTTTCCCCATAGTCCCTGCATGGCTCTCTCCTTACTGAAAGTTCAAGTGATTGGTTTGATTCATGGATTGCTCCACACCCTTTTCGACAATCATTTCAACGGCATGACAAGCCGCCTTCAACACATGGTCCAAGGTCTTTTCTTCTTGTGCACTGAATCCGCTCAATACATAGTTGGCAAGATCCATATAGGTCGGTTGCTTTCCAATTCCAATACGGACCCGAGGAAAAACATCGGTCTGTAATTGAAAAATCACGGATTTCATGCCGTTATGACTACCGCCGCTACCCCGTTTTCTAACCTTGAGGATGCCAACCTCGAAATCGATATCGTCATAAATCACAATCATATTCTCTGGTGGCACTTGAAAATAACGCTGCAATTCAACCACAGCTCGGCCACTTTCATTCATAAAGGTCTGCGGTTTGATCAAAACAATCTTCTCTCCACCTCGAAAAACTTCTCCCGAAAGGGATTGAAACTGCACCTTCTTCACAGAGACGCCCCAGTCTTTCGCCAATCGGTCGATCACCCGAAAACCAACATTATGTCTTGTTTTTTCATATTTTTTTCCCGGATTTCCCAATCCTATAATAACATACATTCTACACCTCTTAAAAAACCCCCGAAATCATCGGGGGTCTTCTTTCTAGTCAAACAATACACTGATGGAACGGTTTCCGTGAATTCTGCGAATGGATTCTGCTAGCAATTCTGCAACCGGCATGATCTTGATTTTATCGATCTGTTTTTCCGCTGGAAGAGGAATTGTATCCGTAATCAAGACCTCTAGAATCGGAGAATTCTTGATTCGTTCAATTGCTGGTCCCGACAGAATGCCGTGGGTACAGCTTGCATAGACATCCAGTGAACCGAATTGCTTGGCAACCTCAGCCGCTTTTACCAAAGAACCCGCTGTATCGATCATATCATCAATAATAATAACATGCTTGCCTTCGATATCACCAATAACATTCATGACTTCCGCCACATTTGCCTTAGGACGACGTTTTTCAATAATTGCGATTGGAAGGTCCAAAATGGCACCTAAGTTTCTTGCCCGCTTCACTCCACCGATATCAGGAGAAAGAACGATGGTATTGTCTTTGTTCAAGCCCTCTTTGGCTTTGTAGTATTCGCCCAATAGGTTGATTGCCTTCAAATGATCCACTGGGATATCGAAAAATCCTTGCAATTGTGATGCATGCAAGTCCATCGCTACCACGCGGTCGGCACCCGCCGCTTGAAGAAGATTCGCAATCAGTTTTGCAGAGATTGGATCTCTAGCCTTCGCCTTTCGATCTTGTCTCGCATACCCGTAGTATGGAATTACCGCATTGATTCTTCCCGCTGACGCTCGTTTGAATGCGTCAATCAGTATCAACACTTCCATCAAGTTCTCATTCACCGGTGGACATGTCGATTGAATCAAGTACACGTCATTTCCGCGTACAGTCTCTGGAATGCTGACAGAAATTTCTCCATCACTGAATCGATCCACACTGCAACGGCCCAATGAAATACCCAACTCATTGCAGATTGCCTGCGCGAGTTCAGGATTTGCATTACCTGTAAAAACCTTGATACGACTTTGCTCAGAATGCATGGTACTCCTCCTAAAATTAACCTATTTATTAAAGAAACGCTCCGCCCATCCAGCTTTATTTACCTGCTTCGCTCTCGCAATGGATAAATCACCTTCTTCTACATCCCGCGTAATGGTTGATCCCGCTGCAACAAAACCCTTTTTCTTCACATGCACCGGTGCCACCAAATTCGCATTGGATCCAATAAAAGCATCATCCTCCACAATGGATTGAGATTTCTTTTTACCGTCGTAGTTTACAAATACGACGCCACAACCTATATTCACCCGTTCTCCAACAATTGCATCTCCTACATAAGAAAGATGACTAGCCTTTGAGCCATTGCCGATTACAGCATTTTTTACTTCTACAAAATCTCCGATTCTGCAACCCTCTCCAATTTGACTCTTTGGACGCAAATACGCGTAGGGGCCGATGGTCGTCTTCCGACCAACCGTACTTTCCAGAATTTTCGATGAATCGATAGTGACTGCATCTCCAATTACACTGTCGACAATTTTGGACATGGAGCCAATTTCAACATTGCTCCCAATCACAGTCTTCCCTTTCAATTGCACATTTGCTTCGATCAGCGTGTCCTGTCCGATGGATACATCCACATCGATATAGGTGCTTGCCGGATCAATCAGGGTCACCCCTTCTTCCATCCAATGTGTGTTAATCCATTGCTGTCGAATCTTTGTCGCCTCCGCCAATTGCACCCGGGAATTAATCCCTCGGATATGATCAGCGTCTTTCATACAATAGGACTCAACCTGTTGGCCCAACTCTCTAAGGATTTGCAAACTGTCTGTTAAATAATATTCGCCTTGCGCATTCTCGGTTGTCAAACCAGCAAGGGCGATCTTTAATGCTTTCCCTTGAAAGCAGAAAATTCCTGAGTTAATTTCTTGAATCAAGCGTTCCTCTGCCGTTGCATCCTTTTGCTCCACGATCCCAACAACACCTTTTGTATCATGTAAGATTCGACCATATCCCGTCGGATCCTCCATCTTCGCGCTCAAGACTGTCGCTACCGCTTTACTGTTCCGATGCTTCTGTAGAAGGGCAGTCAAGTCAGCGCCTTCAATCAAAGGGGTATCCCCTGTCAGAATAAAGACCTCGTCTTCGTCATCAATAAACTTCATCCCTTGCATGGCCGCATATCCGGTTCCATAGGGAGCTCCATCTTCGATGGGCTGGTCAGCAAAATGCCATCCCTTCTGCTCATAGGCAGAACAAATCTCATTTTTTCCATGGCCCACGATGACAATGGTTTCGTCGCTGCCAGCGTCACTTGCCGCCCGCGCAACCCATTCCATCAGAGATTCTCCACAGATCTTATGCATTACTTTCGGAATTTGCGATTTCATTCGAGTGCCTTGCCCCGCGGCAAGAATCATTGCTTTAATCATTATCCGTCACCTCACAACCTACACCATTATACCAGAGTTTTCAATCCTTTCAACTATTATATTCTAACACAAAAAAAGGACCGTGAACGGTCCTTTTCTGCTTTATTCAATCGTTTCAGCTTCCTGCATGGATCTTTCATATTCAGTAAAAACAATATCCTGGATTGTCGCGCGCGTATCCGAATTAATTGGATGCGCAATATCGCGAAATTCACCATCAGGCATTCTTCTGGACGGCATCGCAATAAAAAGTCCATTTTGCCCCTCGATGATCTTAATGTCGTGTACCACGAAGGCATCGTCAAAGGTTACCGATACTATTGCCTTCATTTTCCCATCAGTGTTGATCTTTCTTACTCTTACGTCTGTTACTTCCATTTTACAGCTCCTTCCGCCAAGATTGAATGCATATTGTATGATAGTCCATTATATATATACTCCTTTTGGAAAGGAAAACCCTTTTTTTTGAAAAAAGTTTTCGAAATATTTTTTCAATTCATCAAAAAATCCATTGAATAACAAAAAAACCATAGCAAAACACCTGGCATCCTCATCAAGGTTGAAGGGGCATGCCCATGTCTACACTATGGAAATCTCTTATTTGCATCTTTATTCAGTCTACATTTCCTTGCCGTGTTTTGACGGCGACAAGTATTTAATCGAGATTGGGATGAATAACAACCTCTCCAGTTTGCTCATCGACCGAGACCAATTTAAACATGGCGTAGTAATCCTGAACCAATTTCCGATCCGGTTCTTCCGTCGCAACCAAGACCCCAATCCCTTCTACAACTGCCTCAAACTCCCGAACCATTTCAATCATGCCACGCAAGGTTCCGCCTCCGCGCATAAAATCATCAACCAAAAGCACATGAGCACCTGCAGGAATCGCTCGCTTCGATAAAGACATGGTCTGAATCTGTCCGGTCGATCCACTACGATAATTAATATTGACCGTGGTTCCTTCCGTCACCTTGATGTTTTTCCGAACGGTTACCATGGGTACATTTAAAACGCGTGCTGTCGCCAAAGCAACGGGAATGCCCTTGGTTTCCACCGTGACCACATAATCAATCTTTTTTTCGGCATAACGATCCGCGAAGATCTTGCCAATGGTAAATACCGTATCTGGATGGTTCAACAGATCCGTCATATAAATAAATCCGCCGGCTATTAGCCGTTCCTTCTCCATAATTCGCTTGCCAATTCGAGTCAAGAAACTCACTGTTTCTCCCCGATTTAAATGAGGCTGAAACAAAACCCCGCCCGCTGCGCCGGATTGCGTCACAATTTCTCCTGAATCCAATCGCTTGACCAATTGACGTAGAATCGCGACATCTTCACTAATCGTCGTCTTCGAAGCAGCAAAACGTTCCTCAAATGCCTGGTATGTGAATAACTGGTTGGGATGTTCAACCAGTATTGAAAAAATAGCGGCTACTCGCTCACTGCGTTTAAATTTCTCCATAAAAACCCCTTTCAAACACGAACAATTTGTTTCATTATATACTATTTTATTCGCATATACATGTTTTTACAAGATGTTTTCTAGAAAATCATTTGGATTTTTTTATGATATAATAAAAGCATTCAAAAATAGGAGGCTCCCTTTGAACATCAATTGGAAAAATCAAAATCAAACGATTCACTTTATCGGGATCGGAGGGATCAGTATGAGTGCTTTGGCTGAGATACTCCTTCGGCGCGGTTACCGCATCACAGGATCCGACCGCAACGCCTCTCCCCTGACTGAACATCTAGAATCTTTGGGTGCAACCATCCATCAAGGTCACCAGAAAGAATGGGTTCATGGCGCGGATCAAATCGTTTATACCTCTGCCATTCACCCAGATAATCCCGAACGGCAGGAAGCAGCTCGGTTGAAAATACCTCAACATAAGCGTGCAAGCCTATTAGGCGCATTAATGGAGGATCATGAAATCTCTATCGCTATTTCCGGCACCCACGGAAAAACAACCACGACCGGCATTCTTGCCGCGATCCTTCTAGAAGCGAAAACTGAATCCACCATCCTTAACGGTGGCAATACCGATGTAATGGGTGGCAATCTATCCATCACAGGGGATCGTATTTTTGTGACTGAAGCCTGCGAGTATAAGGAAAACTTCCTTGAACTCCAACCGACTCATACCGCGATTCTCAATATTGATGCCGATCATCTCGATTATTTTAAAGATTTAAACCATATCGAATCTGCATTTTTACGCTTTGCGAATATCCTGCCTGATAAAGGCACCTTGGTTACACACCATGATTTGCTAGCGATATTTAAGGACCTGGATGCTAGAATCTTTAGCTTTTCTCTGGACGAATCCGGAGATTATTATCCGGCAAATGCCAAACACACCACAATGGGCTGGACCTTCAACTTGATGAAACAAGGAAGAAACTTAGGATTGATCGATCTGTCGCTGCCTGGCAATCACAACCTGGAAAATGCCCTGGCAGCAATCGCCCTAGCAGACTCCATTGGCATTGAGTTTTCCCATATTCAACATGCTTTAGCCACATTTACCGGTGTTCATCGCCGTATGGAAAAGAAGGGTGAGCAAAACGGCATCATCGTATATGACGATTACGCCCATCATCCAACAGCAATTCAAGCTGCCTTATCCGCCATTCGACCCCGGGTACAAGGACGACTGTTTTGTGTTTTTCAATCTCATACCTTTACCCGCACCCATAAGCTCTTTCGTGAATTCTCTCAATGTTTCTATGATGCGGACCTGGTTCTGATGGACGATATCTATCCAGCTCGTGAAAAAGATACAGGACTGGTTCATGCCCGTGATTTAACACAAGCGATCGTTGAGAACGGAACCGATTGTCGATACCTCGGTACCCGCGATCGCATGATCGCCTATTTAAAAGAAAATGTCCAGCCCGGTGACTGGATCGTCACAGTAGGTGCTGGCGATATTAACAAGGTCGGCGAACGTTTTTTAGACAAACCATAAAAATACACCCCACAAAATTGTGGGGTGTATTTTTACTCTATTTATTCCTTCTCTTGATTCGCTTGGATTTCCGTAATTTCTGGCGCATAAATTTCTTCCAATAAATCTTCCGTTTTCTCCGTTACCTTATAATCCTGCACCCAGTAGTTCAAGGTCTGACTACCAAAGGTCATATTTTTTGTATCTCCTGGAAGGGTATGCATAAAGATCGAATCAGAAGAGAATCCTGTTGCAAAACTCGTTCCAATTTTCAGTCCATTGGCAATGCCCATATCCGTCTTTACATAATCGAAGGCCGTTTCAACGACTTTAATAAATCGATAACTCAAGGCTTTATCCGTAATCGCTTTGATCACCTTCTTTTGATTTTCAATTCGTCCGACATCACCGATAAAAATCGTTCCGTCATTGCTCTTTCTAAATCGCAAAAAGTCCAATGCCTGCAAACCATTCAACTCTTGCCTGCCTGCCAAAAGATTAATATGAAGTTCCGGTTCTGCCCATTCATCATCATATTCCATGTCATAAGGCACATTGACTTCGATGCCACCAACTAAATTTACGATTGCAGCCACACCGTTGTAATTCACCTTGACATAGAAATCAACAGGTGTTTTATACAACAAAGTGCTAACCGCGGTTTTAATTCCATCAGTACCCTCACGGCCGTGTACCGCATTGACCTTGCGAAGGTCCGCTTCTTCATATCCCTTTTCATAATAATAGGTATCTCTCGGAATATTAATCAAATCAATTCGTTTCAAATCAGGATCGATACTTGCAAAGATAATCGTATCGGTTCGAGGTCCTTCCATTCCAATAATAACCGCATTAATGCGATTAGAAGCTTGCATGGCAAGATAGAGGTCACTCAATTGCTCCGGCTCAGGTTCTGGCTCGACAATTGGCGTCTCCTCGCTCCCTTCATCAGGCGGTGTTAAAACCACCTCGGGATCCGTTGTTACTTCTCCCGGTTCTGGAAAATTCATTTCCGGTGAAGAAGTCATGCCGTGAACTAGCATCATTCCACCACCAATTACAAGGGTGAACACCAATAAGGCGGTCCCAAAAATACGCAAAAAATGTTTCATCTTTTCTCTCCCGTCTACTGCTATACTAATCAAACCTAATTATAATCATTATTGGCGTGATTCACAAGGTTTCCAGAGAGGATTCACATTTCGTTAACATCAGGTGGCGAAGCCACAAATAAAGAGACGGAGGTATCCGTCAACAAATAGGTGGCGAAGCCACAAATAAAGAGACGGAGATATCCATCCCCAATCAGGTGGTGAAACAGATAAAATCAAACGGGGACCAATAGGCCCCCGTTATACACATCTATCTATTTACCCTTATTGGCTCGTCCAAGACTCCACGCTAAACCGCCATAGAGAACGACAACACCAAAGATCAACATAATCCATGCTCCTGCAGTCATCTCTTCCCTCCTATTCTTCCACGTTGACAGCCGTCTTCTTCAGACCAAAAATGAAGGACGCAATAACTAATGCCGCCAAGACGCCATATCCGCCAACTGCGATTACCCACATTGGATATCCTTCATAGAGTGTGCCTGCTGCCAAGTCAGTAATTTCATTGTAGATATTGCCTGTCAAAATAACACCCAATATCAATGGTGTAACCAATCCCAATAGATAGTTAAACCATTTTCCAAGATGAACTTCGGACACCTCGTTGACATAGTTTCGAATGGTTTCTGCCTTGATAGAAGTCACAATCATAATGGCTTCCAAGAAGGCAACGCCGATAATGCCAAATTGATTGACATAACGATCAACAACATCTAGCCAGTACAAACCAGACTTGGTCGCGAAGATCAAGCTGAACACACCAGCAACTGCAACCACACCGATGGTTGTTTTCTTGCGGTTCCAGGCAAACTTATCGGCTAATGCTGTCGATACAGATTCAACCAAAGAGAAGGCTGAATCGATTCCTAGAGTCAAAAGCATGATAAAGAAGATCAACGCAAACGCCACCCGACCAAACGGCAAGGTCGCTAAGGCTTCTGGGAAGACCACAAAGGCCATGCCCAAACCACCAGAACCTGCAACATCGCCAACATAGGCACCTTGAACCTGCGCCATATATCCGAGGGTTCCAAAGACTGCAAATCCACCCAAGAAAGAGGTCCCGCAGTTTGCTAGGGCTGTCATTATCGCATTGTTCGTCACATCAGAATCCTTTGGCAAGAAACTGGAATATGCAACCATAACGCCAAAGGCCACCGATAAACTAAAGAAGATCTGCCCATAGGCATCCGCCCAAACCTTCCAATTTGTAAGTTTGCTAAAGTCAGGATTTAAATAGTAGTTGATTCCATCAACGGCTCCTGGCAGGGTCACGCCACGGATGGCCAAGATAATCAACATAACGATTGGCAAGGTAACGGTCACTTTAACAACGACTCCTACAGATTTTACACCGTCACGGATTGACCACCAAATAAAGAACCATGTCAAAAGTAATCCAATCAGAATCGGAATCTTCAAACCAAAATCAGCTGCCGGTCCATCAGACAAGGACAGAATCTGACCAAAGAAGAATCCCGCTGTATCGCCTTCCCATGCCAAAGAAAAGGCATGCCATAAGTAATTGAACACCCACGCCATAATGACGGGATAATAACAAACAATTGCAAAACTAACGAATACGGACAGCCATCCCAAAGGCTCCCATTTTTCACTGATATTTTGCATCGCAGTCGGTGCACCAGTTTGATAGCGGTGCCCCAAGTAAAACTCAAAAATCAAAAGCGGTATCCCTGCTGTAAACAGGGCAATAAAGTACGGTAGTAAAAAAGCGCCTCCACCATTTTGCGCAGCCATATATGGAAATCTCCATACGTTACCCAGACCTGCTGCAGAACCAACGGCAGCCAATACAAAAGCAGTACGGCTCCCCCAATTATCGCGACTCATAGAATCACTCCTTTCGATTTTTGAAGAAACTGCATCCAATTAAACCAAAATAATTTCACCCACAATACTTTTTACAATTTCTTCATATTTCTATTTTCCCAGAGTTCAATTCTAAAGTCAAACAACTATCTGAAAACGTTTGCAAACATATGGAAAAAAAAGAGCCTTTCGGCTCTCTCTTTAACGACTCTTTAGTTGACGAGCCAATTCTTCATATCCAGCTTTCCCTAGCAAAGCAAACATATTTCGTTTGTAGGCTTCAACACCCGGTTGATCAAAGGGATTGACACCCAAAAGATATCCACTAATGCCACAGGCCTTCTCGAAGAAATAAATCAAATATCCAAAGGTTTCTGGATCCATCTTCTCCATTTCGATGATGATATTGGGTACACCTCCGTCAACATGTGCCAAAAGGGTTCCCTCAAACGCGCTTTGATTCACCTCCGCAAAGGTTTTGCCAGCCAAATAGTTCAATTGATCCAAATTTTGCTCATCCTCTTCGATCACCAAGTCTTCTTCTATAGATGCTAGATGCAAAACGGTCTCAAAGAGATTTCGTGGTCCATCCTGAATATATTGACCCATGGAATGAAGATCTGTTGAAAAATCAACAGAAGATGGAAAAATACCAAGACCATCTTTGCCTTCACTCTCACCGTACAATTGCTTCCACCATTCCGCAATAAAATGAAGCGACGGTTCATAATTTGCTAAGATTTCAATGGTCTTTCCATCCGCTAAAAGGCAATTTCGTAATATTGCATATTGCAATGCGGGATTTTTTTCAATTTCTTCCAATGCACAATCTTCTTGCGCTTTTTTTGCGCCCGCCATCATTTCAGCAATGGATACACCCGTTGCGGCAATCGGCAATAAACCCACTGGCGTAAAGATCGAATATCGACCACCTACAACATCTGGGATCACAAAACTTGTATATCCTTCCTGATCCGCCAAAGTGCGCAAGGCGCCCCGTTTTTCATCCGTTGTCACATAGATTCTTTCTCGTGCACCATCTTTACCATATCGTTCTTCTAAAATCTTCTTCAATGCGCGAAATGCAATCGCCGGTTCCGTTGTGGTTCCGGACTTGCTGATTACATTGACAGAAAAATCTTTTTCGCCGATCCAATCAATCAATTGCTTGGTATAGCGCCCTGAAATCTGATGTCCAGCAAACAATACCACTGGACCTCGACGATCTTCATTGGACTGCAGATTATAGAAGGAATGATTCAAGGTTTCAATGGCTGCTTTTGAACCCAGATATGATCCCCCGATTCCAATCACCACCAAAACCTCGGACTGCGCTTGAATGCGCTTGGCCGCCTCTTCAACAGCCTTTAAAATTGCGGGGTCCATGGTTTCCGGCAGATTCACCCAACCCAAATAATCTGCACCTTTCCCTGTTCCTTCATGCAAAGCCCGGTTAGCCGCAATTGCTTTTTCTTTCCATGCATCCATCTCGTTCGTTGAGACACCTGCTTTTGTTTGATTGATTCGAATCATTTTATCCTCCTAAATAAATCGTATTTTCATCATGGCAAAATCATCTTTTTGTTTATCCTGAGCAAAAAGCCGTAAGGCAAGATCAATATTACGAATAATATTAGTATCGAGTTTGGTCTCTCTCACAACATGAAGCAGACGCTCCATCCCAAATTGCTCTCCATCTTCTCCTTTTGCTTCCAATAGACCATCGGTATACAAAAGTAAACGATCGTCAGCATGCACAAGGATTTCTTCCTCTTGAAAAGTAACCTGTGCAAAGAGACTGGAAATCGGATATCCTGATCCCTCTAAAATATCAATCGTCCCGTCCTGCCGGCTCAAAATAGGCATGCAAATATGACCACCATTGGCATAACGCAGAACTTTTGTCTTATGATTATACACGGCGTAAACAATGGTGAAATACTTGTCCGCTTCTAAATCCAAGTCAGAAAATTTCTTATGCAACCTTTTTAATATTTCCGCTGGAGACACAGACTCATCCTTCAATGCACGCATGGTCTGACGAATAAACATGGTCAATAATGATGCCGACACCCCGTGACCAACTACATCGCTGATATACATCCCCGTATACTCACCCTTTTGAAGCTCAAAGATATCAAACATATCACCGCTAAGAATCTCAGAAGGACGATAGATATAGTCCAACAGAACATGAGCAAAATGCTGATTGTTCGGCAGAATTTTTTCCTGCAGCAATCGAGAAAAATCTAGATCACGATCTAGTTTGATTTTATTGCGAATCAAAGTTTCTTCTAATTCTTTCTTTTGAGTAATATCAACAAAGGTTTCTAGAACGCCGTACAATTTTCCAGACTGATCCTTGATTGGTACATTGCGAACCTGATAAAATCGTGAACCAATCTTTCGTTCCTTTTCAACAGATAAAGCTGTGTTTTCAGCAATTACACGAATACAATGATTGCAACCAAAGCACCCTTCTGCATCGATATAGGAAAGCATATCCGGATTTCCTTTTCCCAAATCCTCTTTCATACGAGCATTTAGAAAGACCTTTTGCGATTGAAGTTCTACAAATCGAGCCCAATAGGGAAGTGCATCCAAAATTTCATGAATCCAGCCTACTGAAGACGAATTCCATTCCTTTGTTGCTGCGTTCAATACCGCGTCTTGAATCATACAGGTCCTCCTTTCATTCATCATTTCATCCCAATTATACCAGAAAAACCCGTGTAAACAAGAAAAGCCATCTACAAATTCATAGATGGCTTGCTTAATTTATTCTGTAAAATCAACCGGTAAATTACAGGTTGAACAATCCTTCGCACACCCAGCGCATTTCCCAGATTTAATCGCTTTCACTTGTCTAGAAATGATCCGTGTTACCCACCAACCAATACCAGCGGTCAATCCAATTGTTATGATTGTTCCCATTCGAATTCTTCCTTTCTTGACTTTTGATGCGTGCGCAGACCGATCAGCCCCATGGTGCCCACGGCCAAAGCAAACCCAGAAATTCCTACTGAAAAACGTGATGCCAGTGCATAGCCAGTCACAGCGTAAATCCATGCCACCGCAAAAGTGTAGCTGGCAGAGAAAAACATCCATCGCCAAGATTTCGTCTCCCTTTTAATAACCGCCAACGTTGCCACACACGGCGTATACAAGAGACTGAAGATCAAGAAAGCAAATGCCGCTGCCAAGGGGAATGCTGCTTGAATACCTGTAAGCATACTGGATGTATCTCCATTCAGAGCTGCTTGACCAGCTGCCTCACCCATACCGAATATAATGGATATATTCGCAACAATGGTTTCTTTCGCAACAATACCCGTTATCAAAGATAAAGACGACTGCCAATTTCCAAAGCCCATTGGCGCAAAAATCGGCGCGATCCAATGTCCAATTTGCGCACCGAAGCTATCAACCATCTCTACCATTCCATGCATATTAAAATTCAATAATCCCCAAAGAACTACTGATGCAGCTAGAATCACAGTTCCAGCTTTTACAATATAATTGCCGACTTCTTCTCTAACACTACGTCCAACCGTTTTCATCGTTGGAGTATGATAGCTCGGCATTTCCATAATGAAGGGATCACCCGAGCCTTTGAACAAGGTATCTTTAAAGATGGTTCCCATCAACACCGCAACCAGAATTCCCAAAAAGTACAGAAAGAAGGTGACGATCGCTTCTCTACCCGGGAAAAAGATCGATGAAAAAAGCATATAAATCGGCATGCGAGCCCCACAGGACATAAAGGGAATCATCATCATGGCTGCCTTTCGATCCCGATCACTTTCCAAACTCCGTGTCGCCATCACAGCCGGAACGGAACAGCCAAATCCCATCAATAATGGAATAAATGCCTTGCCACTTAATCCCACCTTGCGCATAAATCGATCCATAATAAAAGCAACTCGAGCCATATAACCGCTGTCTTCAAGAATAGCTAAAGCTAGGAATAAAAATGCGATATTCGGTAAAAATACCAATACACCACCAACTCCGGCAATGACACCATCGGTAATTAAGGAAATCATCCACTCCGCTACATGTAAGTTTGTCAAAATCGAGCCCACATTCATCGAAAGCCAGCCGAAAAATCCTTCCACAGGTCCAGCAAACAAACCACCCAAACTAAAGGTCAGCTTGAACACCAAAAACATAAAAAATCCGAAGATTGGCAATCCAAACCAGGGGTGCATTAACATCTTATCTGCCTTCTCCGTCATGGACTCAAACCGGTCTGGCCGTTTCATCACTCGATCAATCAGATCATGAATATAACGATAGCGAAGATGTGTAATCTCCGTTCGCTGATGATCATAAAGATGCTCAATCTCAACGCCCAAGGCATCGCATACATCCAAGTCCTCTTCAATAATGCGAATTGCCTGCCATCTTGCACGATGACCGCCATCTTCCAATTTGTAATCAATCATTAATTTCTGAATCAAGGCTTCAATTTCCTTGGAAAACGTCAATGGATTTCCCATCCCAATAGATGGATCTTTTGAAACCTCTGATACAGCTTGTCGAAGTTCTTCCAAACCCTCAGCCTGACTAGCGGAAATAGGTATAATGGGGACACCCAGTTTTTCTGACAATTTCTTTATATTTAATTCAATCTGCCATCGTGCAACAATATCCATCATATTCATAGCAATTACGGTTGGCTGCTGCAATTCCAAAAGTTGCAGGGTCAAATACAAGTTTCTTTCCAAATTCGACGCATCGATAATATTGATAACAACGGCAGGATTTTGTGCCACAATATAATCACCTGCAATTTTCTCCTCCATTGAGTAAGGGGAAAGACTATAGGTGCCTGGTAAATCCGTAACCACCCAATTTTCATCCTGATAGGTGAATTTCCCTTGTTTTTTTTCTACAGTTACGCCTGGCCAATTCCCTACACTTTGCCGCGCGCCTGTCAATTCATTAAATAACGTTGTTTTTCCCGCATTGGGGTTCCCCGCCAAAACCAATTCTTTCATCTTTATTTCGCCCCTTTAATTGAGAATGGTTATCATCGCTTTGCAAATAAATACGGCTTAGAATTTAAGCCGCTTCTTTAACTTTAATTTTTTGCGCCATCCCACGTCCCAATAATAACTTGGAACCTTTAATCTCTACAACAATAGCACCAAATCCATCGGAGCGAACCACACAAACCGGCGTTCCTTTAATAAATCCCATATCTTCCAATCTGCGTTTTACGCCTGGTGACCATGTAATTTCATCGACTAGCATGGGTACTCCCGGTTTACTATATAAAAGAGTCATTCGCCTTACCTCCAATTGATAACAATTATCATTTAGTTCATTCTACGAAGATTTAGATCGAATGTCAACTCTTTAACATAGATTGTAATCGTTACAATTCATTCTCCTCTGTCTCTAAGTACTCCGAAAGGTTTTCCCATTCTTCTTCCCATTTTACTTTCATATCAAACAAATGTTGTAATTCTTCCACAGAATGGTTTTCAAAATTCAATTCCTGATCCAAACGCTCAATTTCATTCTCTAATTCCACAACTCGAGCTTCTACTTCCCTGCGTTTTTTCTCTGGCTGATCTGATCTTCTTCGATCGTTTCTTTTCTTTTTCTTAATAATTTGTTTTGGCTCATCTTCCTCCTCTGGGAAAAAAGCCTCTTCCAACGAATCCACCGTTCGCAAAGTCCCATCTTCTAAAAAGAGAAGACGATCCGCCATCTTTTCAATAAAATATCGATCATGGGATGCAAAAAGCACGGTTCCTGTAAATTTTTGCAGCTCGCTTTCGAGGATCTCTCGTGCGTCCAAATCCAAATGATTGGTAGGCTCATCCAAGATCAAGGTATTTGGAGCATTCTTCATCATGGCGCCAAGGGCTAATCTTCGACGTTCGCCGCCCGACAATCCCATCATAGGTGCAAAAACATGGTCCCCACGAAAACCCAACTGTGCCAATTCCCGACGGGCGTCAAGAGTCACAATTTCCCGAGTCTTTTCCCAATAATCCAAAATACTGCGTTCGGAATCCAAATAGATTTCCTGAGGCATAAAGGCAATCTGGGTAGAAGGGCCAATACGAATCTCTCCCGCATCCGGTTCCAATTCCCCCAAGACGACTTTAAACAGAGTGGATTTCCCCGCTCCATTCCGTCCCAACAAGGCAATGTTTTCTTGATATCGAAGCAATAAATCAATATCCTTCAAGACCTCATTTTCTCCAAAAAACTTAGAAATCCCCTTCAACTGAAGCACCTCTTTGCCAGACCTTCGCGTTTGCGATGAACGCAGGGCAAATCGAGTTTCTGGAATCCAGGGCTTGCCCGGAGTTCTTGCCTCCAGTTTTACCAACCGTTTTTCCAACTCCTTGGCGCGCTTATACATGACTTCGCTATCACGCATCTTTCCCCATATGCGAAAGCGCTCGATCTGGGCTTCCATTCGCTGAATCTTCTTCTGATGCAATTCAAAATGTTTCAAGGATTCCAAAAACCGTCTTTCCCGTTCAGTCTGATAGTAACTATAATTACCGTGATACTCCTCCATATGGTCGGGGTGTAATTCAAATACCTTCTCCACAATGCGATCCAAAAAGTATCGGTCGTGAGAAACAATCAATAGAGCCATACTGGTCTGCAAGAGATAGTCTTCCAGCCAAACAATGGTCGGCAAATCCAGATGGTTGGTCGGCTCATCCAAAAGCATCAAGTCCGGTTCTTCCAATAAAGCCCGTGCCAAACGCACTCGAAATCGCTCCCCGCCACTTAGACTGTCCATGGATCGCTCCAGCCAGCTTTCGGGAATTTTCAGGCCTTGTTTCATGCGATTGGCTTTCTCTTCTACCTGATAGCCCCCAATCTCCTGATAATTTTCCAGCTCTGACAGATAGAGCGGCATAATACGCTCCAACTCATCGGGTTTTTCCGCCATCTCCAGCTCATACTCATTCAAGCGTTCTCGCGAGGCATCCACATCTGAAAAAGCACCCTTAAGAATGCTTCCAATTGACTCTTTTGAGGGTGCTAGGTCCTGTTCCAAAATCTTGACACTCGTATTCCGGCGAAGGGTCATGCGTCCCTCCCCCTCCATCTTACCGGCCAAGATCTTCAACAATGTTGTTTTTCCACACCCATTGACACCAACCAGTCCAATTCGTTCCTTTGGCGCTATATGAAAAGAAACACCCGCAAAGACCGTGGTGGCCCCATAATGTGCGGCTCCTTCTCGATAATCCATCATATTGTACTCCCTTCGGCCAAGGCTCGACCTTTTATCATTCAAATATAAGTATATCGGGTTCAACCCCGAATGTAAAAGGATATAGGGACCGAACAGAATCACAAGATGTTTTTTAAATGGCAAAATGAACATCCCCAGGATTGATCCACGATCCACTGACATCCTTCTCCCATGCAATCTCCTTCACACAAAGCAACGCCAATTTTTCGATTCAGTTTCCTTCCCATTCGAACTGTATGCATGCTGCCGGAAGCCTTTTCTGCTTGTACGACAAGGATCCATTCACTTAAAGCAGCAATCAACCGGTTGCGTTGCACAAAATGATAGGGTTCTAATTTGATCTCAGGGAATACTTCACTGAGTAATAGTCCTTGACCTTCAACAATTTGCCTTGCCAATCTAGCATTTTTTTGTGGAACAATTCTAGACAGGTCTGATGGCAATACAGCAATCGTTTTTCCCTTGACGCTCAATGCACCCCAATGAGCAAGGGTGTCACAACCCAAAGCTAAGCCGCTAACTGCTACACGGTCCTCTTTGGCGCATTCTCGCCCCAATAAATAGGACCTGTTCTTTGCAAATTCACTTGGTTTGCGACTTCCAATAATTGCAAGGCCCCTTCTTTTAAGCAAAGATGAATCACCCAATACGGAGATCAGCAACGGTGGATTGCTTAATTCAGAAAACACCTCCGGATAAAAAGATCCTTCCGGACACAAAATTTCACCGCCCAACTTTTTTATCGTCTCCATTTGCCGACTTGCCAAATCCCATGCCTTTTGTCTTGTGAATACGCCATAATTATTTGACCAAGCCATGCCAACCTGTTCGCACCAGATGGAAAAATCATCAGAAAATATTTCGTTTTTAACTTCCGCTTTTCGTATGCTTTGATTTCCGATTCCCGGAAGATTAAGCGCTGCCAACCGCCCCTTCATCCGACTCACTTCCTTTCAAAATTTCCATCAATTGTCCACAAACCGCTTCAATTTTCGTGTATAAAATTCCACTATATGGAAACAACAAAAGCTGACGGTTTGGATCGATGGATTCAATCTCTTCTAAGTATATTCCTTTGTCATAAGCCTGACTAACAATTTCCCCTACAGGCAAAGGCTTCTGCATTTCTAAAAGCAAATGCACCCCAGACTCCGTTCCCAAAACAGAAATCAAATCCCCAGCGTCACGGGTTAGCAGTTCGTCAAGCAGGGTATTTTTCTTTCGGTATATCTTCCGAATCCGTCGCAAATGTCGCTCATAATGCCCCTCTTCTATAAACTTCGCCAAGGTCAACTGATCAATTTTCGAAGCGCTGGGTGTCATCCTTTTTTTGTTGCTTGTAAATTTTTTTAACATTGGCATGGGTAAAATCATATAGCTGATCCGCAAGGAAGGCAGCAGCAGTTTCGACAAGGAACCCAAATATACCACACGATCATTTCGGTCCATGCCCTGTAGAGCAGGAATTGGATTCCCCGAATATCGCAAATAACTGTCATAGTCATCCTCAATAATCATCCCAGATTCACTTTCGGCCCAGCGTAGGAGAGCTTCTCGCTTGGCAACAGACATAACCGTTCCTGTCGGATACTGATGAGACGGGCTTACATAGGCTACACGACTGCTGCTTTCTTGCAACCGCTCTACATCCATCCCACCGTCAACCAGGGGTATCTTTACTGTTTTCCATCCATAGTCCTCAAAGACATATTGCGCCTTGACAAAACCTGGATCCTCCAAGCCAACACGGCGCATTTTGTCCGGTAAAAGGGGCAAAAGCATACCCAAGAGCACCTGCACTCCGGCGCCGATAACAATCTGCTCCGGCAAACAATCTACGCCGCGATCCCGTCGCAATTGTTCCCTCAATTGCAACTTTAAGGCCATCTCACCCGTTACATCTCCGCTCCGAATCAAGTCCCCACTCTGTTCCCTAAGAATCTGGGCGTGAAGTTTTCTCCAAAGACCAAAATCAAAACTGGTCGGATCCACCCCCATGTTTTCCATGACAGGTGTTTTCATGCCATAGCTTTCTGATTCTTCACGTGCTTGTATCTTAGGACCTGGTGGTTCCGCAATTTCCAGAGGCAAGACAAAATACCCCACTTTGTGATGGCTTTCAATATATCCTTCCATCATCAATTGCTGATAGGCATTCTCAACAGTGGTACGGCTCAAGTCTGTAATCTCCTTCATTTCGCGAATCGCCGGCAGACGCGAGCCCGCCTCCAATTTACCTTCTCGAATATTCTTGCGCAAATTCCTGTACAATTGCAAGTATAAGGGCATCTTTTGTTTTTTATCCATGGGATAATGAAATATCATACTGTCCCCTTTCACTTTTTCTTTTTTGGCCCTTTTAAAGGGGTCACATCTCTATTATAGTGGAGTTGTCAGAAAAAGAAAAGGGAGGAACACCTATGAACGGACGATCTACCAAAACCTTAGTACTCACCGGTATGATGACCGCCTTAGTCTTCATCGCAACCATTGCTATTCGAATACCTGTGCCTTTTACCCAAGGTTATATTCACGCGGGCGATACCATGATCTTTGTCGCTGCTGCACTTTTAGGCCCCGTCCCCGGCATGATCGCCGCAGGTGTCGGTTCCGCACTGGCGGATCTTATGGGTGGCTATCCCCAATGGGTCATTCCCACCTTGTTAATCAAAGGAATTATGGGTTATCTCATGGGTATATTCGTCAATTTTCACGCAAAGAAAGCAAAGCAACGCGGCACCTTGATTCTTGCCATCTTCTCCGCATTAATTGTTGGCTTTTTTTTCACTTTGTCCCGTCATGGCAACCTAAATCCACAATTATTTATTGACGGACTTGAAGAAGTAGCCAATGCAGATCAGGCAAGTGCTATGATCGCAGGGGTACAAGGGCAATTGATTGCCGTCCTTATCGGCATACCAGCACTCACCTTCCTTGCTTCTACCATTCTTAACCGTAAAACCGGAATCAAGATCTCCGGCGCAGTCATGATCGGCATGATGATTGCTGGCACCTGGATGGTCACCGGTTATTACATTGCGGCAGGATGGATGTATGGCAGTTTTATCCTTCCCATCTTCAGCATCCCTTGGAATGTCATCCAATTTGTCTTGGGCGCTGTTCTTGGCATGATTATTCTAACAGCACTCAACCGAACAAATTTTAAAAAATACATGGAATAAAAAAGACTCCCCGAAGGGAGCCTACTGAACCAGATATTCTCGAAAGGCCGGATTCGTCCGGTCTTTTTTTTCGTCTTTTCGATAAGCAACCCTGCCCTCACACACTGTCATATCCAGAGACAGGTCAGAATCCAAGACCAAAAGATCTGCGTCCTTTCCAATTTCAATGCTTCCTTTTCGATCCAACACCTCGGTAATCCGCGCCGGATTTCTCGATGCCATCACACTAGCCTCTTCCATAGAAACCCCCAAAACCTTCACCCAGTTTTGAAAACCCAAAAGCAAGTTTCCTGTACTGCCAGCAATGGTTCCATCCGGCAATGTGCTGCCGCCACCCTCACCAATGATGATCTCTCTCCCCTCAAAAACATAGCGTCCCGGCGCAACACCTGCAGCCAGAATGGCATCGGAAACCAGCGCAATCTTCTCTACACCCTTCAACCGACGAATCATCTCCATCATCTGCGGGTGTACATGCACAAAATCACTAATCAATTCACAATCCACGTCAGACAATAAATACGCCCCCAAAGCGCCGGGGTCCCGATGATGAATGGATCGCTGCGCATTGCAAGTATGGTTAGAAAGAGCCACTCCCCATTCAATGCCACGCATAGTTTCTTCATACGTTGCATCCGTATGAGCGCCCGCCACAAGGATTCCCTTGTCTCTCAAGAAGTGAATCACCGCCTCTGCTCCTTCGATCTCCGGTGCCATGCTCACATGCTGAATTTTTCCTTGTCCCGCATCCAAAAAGGCTTGCATCTTTTCAACAGTCGGCTTCAATAAGACCTCAGCCGGAAAAGCACCCTTTTTCTTGGGATTTAAAAAGGTTCCTTCCATATGGATCCCGATCATTCGCGCACCGGATGTTTGTCGATCCATAGCCGTCGCAATCGCCCCTAGCTCTTCAATCAAATCCTCGAACATAGCACCGCTAGTCGACGGTTGAAATGCTGTTACACCGACACTGGGCAAGTAATCCGACAATCCCAGAAGGTCCTTTGGATCAGAACTGCCTACCGCCCAGCCGCCAGAACCATGGATATGCATATCAATCAATCCTGGCACAATCCATCGATCGCCAACATCCACTTTTTTTCCTTCAGAAAACGCCGCACTTTCTCCACGCTGGATTGCCTGAATCTTACCCTTTTCAACCAAAATCGCCCCGGATGAAACGCCGTCCGGAAAAACAATTCGTTTACTCTTGATCCACCAAGTTTCCATCAATGCCCTCCTTAATTTGTATATACCAATTTTATCCCTCTTTCCATTTCAAGGCAAGAAAAAAAGAAGCAAATTACGCTTCTTTTGATTTAACTGGTTTTGGACCCAGGTACTGATAGTAATAGGTCCGAATTCGTCCGTTATACAATTTTCGGTTTCGAAAAGCTTGAATCCCATAAAGTCGTTCAAAACGCTCTTCCCCTGTGATGATATACTTGGACCACGTTGTGAGCTGTTGGAAAGACAAACCCATCTTGCGATACAAGTTTTCTACCTCTTGCTGTTCACCCAATCGCACACCATATGGTGGATTGGTAATAATTACACCATAATCTTCTTGAATATCAACCCCGTCAAACTCTTGAACACCAAACTCAATGCAGTCATCTACACCCGCATCAATGGCATTTTCCTTGGCAATCTCTACCATGCGTGGGTCTCGATCGTAAGCATAAATTTTCAACTCTGTATCGTAATCAATCGCTTGGTAGGCTTTTCGCTTGGCTTCTTTCCATACGGAAGCATCCAATATTGGCCACTCTTCCGCTGCAAAACTTCGGCCCAAACCCGGTGCGATATTCCTTGCGATCATAGCCGCCTCAATAGGAATCGTACCCGATCCGCAAAAAGGATCCAGAAGCACACGGTCCGCCCGCCACACCGATAACTTTACCAATGCCGCCGCCAGAGTTTCCTTCATAGGCGCTTCCCCTTGCGTTTGTCGATAGCCGCGCTTGTGAAGTCCAACACCCGATGTATCCATGGTTAAAGTCGCTCGATCGTTATTGAGGGCAATCTGAATCGAAAAGGGTGCGCCCGATTCTTCAAACCAATCAATTTCATGGTGTTCCTTCATACGATCCACAATGGCTTTCTTCACAATAGACTGACAATCCGACACACTCATCAATTGTGATTTCTGTGCCTTGCCTTTCACATGCATTTTGCCCGTTACTGGAATCCATTTCTCCCAGGGCAATTCACGCGTTCTTCGATACAATTCGTCGAAAGTTAATGCTGTGAACTCTCCCATTAAAACATGAATTCGGTCTGCCGTGCGTAACCAAATATTTGAATCAGGGATGGCTGTAAGATCCCCTTCATACAAAATTCTTCCATTCTCTACTTCTATAATCCGATAGCCACGCGCAAGTATTTCTCGTTTCACAACTGCCTCTAATCCTTGCGGCGCAGTCGCAATTAATTGAATCTTCTCCATCGCCAACCCTCCTAGTCTCTTTCAGTCTTTCATTATATCCTTTCCCCAATCATTCGACAAGAAAACTATTTTACCTGTTTATTCCAATCCATTGCGGGTATCCTCTTTAACGGAAAACAATTTAAGGAGGAAATTACTATGTTGAAAGTACAATCCGGCGATTGGAAAGGTGAAAAACACGTTCCAATCATTCATGCCCCTAAATCAGTAAAAAAAGGCGAGGCCTTTGAACTAAAAGTAACCGTTGGCGACGAGATCGCACATCCAAATACTTTGGAGCATCACATTGCATGGTTCAAAGTATACTTTGTTCCTACAGAAGGTAAATTCCCAGTTGAGATCGGCAACTTCGAGTTCCGTGCTCACGGTGAAGGCGGCGTTTTTGATGAGCCTCATGCAGCAACAAAGGTTAAATTAGACGGCTCTGGCAGCTTCCATGTTATTTCTTACTGCAACATTCATGGAATCTGGGAATCAGAAGCCGACATTACCGTAGAATAAAAAAACCTAATCTATAAGAAAAGCAGGGCTTGTGCCCTGCTTTTTCTATGCCTCTCACTTTTTCAAAACGCTCACTCCACTTTCTTCAACTCAAAATTTTCCACTTCTTCATCCATATCCACAGTTACCGTTACAAGCGCATCCTTTCCGGCTTCCATGCCAACGAAACGTTCAAAAACAAACTGCTTTTCATCAATCCACTCTCCCTTGATTTCCAAAGAGCTTCCCCCCAAGGAACCAGCATCATAGCCCACTTGAAAACGATCCAACGCATTCAAATCAGAGAGTTTTCCTTTATACAGAATTGTCATTTGATAGTATCCATCGGTTTTGACATTTGTGAAATCCCCTTGATCCCGGAAGATCCACTTCCCCTCTCCCACAAGTTCAGCCGTCCATAACTCCGTCTCCCCAATATAAGTGTAGGTGTAGCGTACCACATCCCGATTCCAGACAAAAACAACAATCGTTATTGCTGCAATCGCAAGCAATATAATCCAAAACTTTTTCATGCCGCTCTCCCTTTCAGCCATTCAGCCCGCACCGAGCGAGAAATTAAACCATAAATCACAGCTAAGCCCGCCTCCAGATAGACTTTGGTCCATTCTATGAAATCCGGCAATTTAGACACTTCTGCTACTTCCCGTTCACTTGCTACAGGTGTTTCCGATGAAGCAGGCAATTCTGACTGACAACCTGCCATAAGCAAAACAAAAAATAATCCAAAGAATATAATGATTCGCTTCATTGCTCCTCCATCCGATCTTCCTTAGAGTTTCCTTGAAGCCGTTTAATCGTCTTATAGATTCCAGTCAACAATGTACCGTAAATAACGACGTGCATCATCAAAGGAATAATCGTAAAAAAAACAAATAGGAACTTCATAAATGTTTCATGCTCCCAAAGGCTGGTCCTTGGCATTACAAACTGAGAAAGAATCATGATATAGCAAAAATAAAATGTCAGCATCGCAAATGAAGCAAAAAACAAACGAATTTCTTTGTATGCCCTGCCCCGCCAACAAATCACCATTCCAATAATTCCTGCTATCAGTTCCATGGTTTCCTCCTTGTATAGTGAACTTGTAGTCAAACTACGAGTTCAAGATTTTTTCTTATATACTGAATATAGTGTTGTGGATTGGTGTGTTCTCCTATAGCTTTGACTATTTTTTTAAGGCTCCAACCACATATCTATGTTCTTTTGTTTATGAGTTAGATAACGCTAGACGTTTTATCTCGGGCAAGGATACATAACATAGAATCATGTGGAACCACAACTCAAATAATGAAAGGATGTGTTTTTATGATTTATGTTGGCATCGATGTTGCCAAAGACAAGCACGATTGCTTTATCGTAAACTCGGATGGTGAAGTTATCAAAGATGTTTTTACTTTCAAGAACAATTTGGAAGGTTTCACGCAGTTTTTCTCTGCGATCCCCGATGTTCCTTTGGACAAAATAAAGGTGGGACTAGAAGCTACTGGTCATTACAGCATTAATCTCACGAATTTCATTAGCAATCATCACCTACCACTAGTAATTCTCAATCCGCTTCAAACCAACCTTTTCAGAAAAGCTCAAACGCTTAGAAAAAGCAAAACGGACAAGATCGATGCTAAACTTATCGCTTTAATGTTGCAAACGGGTAACTTCGAATCCCACACAAATTTATCATATCATCTGGCAGAATTAAAGTCACTCACTCGACATAAATCTAGAATTAAAGAAAATCTCTCCAAGTATAAAATTTCACTGGTACGAATGACAGATATTATGTTTCCAGAACTTGCTTCGGTTGTTTATTCGATCAATCAAACGTCGACCTATGCGATTCTAAGAGCTTTCCCGTCTACACAAGCGATTGCTTCTGCTCACCTTACCAAACTCACAACCCTACTGCATCATGCGTCTCATGGCAAATATGGCAAAATTAAGGCACTTGAAATCCGACAAGCTGCGAGAATATCCATTGGCTCTGAGAGCCGTGCACTCAGCTTTGAACTCATCCAGATCGTGCACTTTATCGAATACTACAAGCAAGAAATTGCTCAGATTGATAAAGAGATCAAATCTATCATGGATGAATTGGAAAGCCCGATCCTGAGCTTCCCAGGTATCTCTTATGGATTGGGATCTGTCATCCTAGCTGAGGTTGGCGATATTCGAAGATTCTCTTCTCCAGCTAAGCTGCTAGCCTTTGCTGGTCTGGAGCCCTCCACTCATGAATCAGGAAAATTTGTGGGATCGAACATGAGAATGGTAAAACGCGGGTCACCATATTTGCGATGGGCACTTCTTGAAGCTGCTAGACTCGTTGCTATGAGAGACCAAACTTTTAAAGACTATTATCAGAAAAAGAAAGCTGAAGGTAAGCATCATTATGTTGCTCTGTCTCATGTCGCAAAAAAACTTGTCCGTGTTCTTTACCACATTTTAGTCAATAATCTAACTTTTCAACCTCAAATTTAGTTATACCCATCGTCAATCTCATCCAGGAGTAGTTTGCTACTTCTAATTTGGTGTGCAAATTTTCTTGTTTCAATTCTTATGATAAATTACTCGAATTCTACTTGACTTCATATAGTTAGTCTTGATTTCCATCTATTTCAAGTATATCATTTTTACAATCATTTCAACGTTATTCATTTTAATGACCCTATTAATTCAATTTTCATTTACATATATCTCAACTAGCTTAATTATTGTTTACTAGCTAGGTGGTTTCTCTAATCGTTTGTATAGATTCTAGTGTCCTCTCTTTTGTTTGAATCTAATCCATCCTTGACAATTGTTCTCCCTTTCAGTAAGATGTGGATAGATTCATAGTGCCAGTGAAAGCCAATAGTAGCAACGCAGATTGCTGATAGAGAGTCGATGGGTGGTGAAAATCGATACAAGCTGCGTGAGCCAAGTACATGGTTGGAGGTTCTTTTAGACGTTTCCCTCGTTACGGGTTTGAGGCAGACTTCGGTTTGTAAATAAAGGTGGTACCACGGTTCGATTCGTCCTTTGACGAATGCGAGCTTTTTTTATACAAAATTTTAGAAAATCGAAAGGAGAACAATCATGAAACGAAACGTTTATGACGTATTGATGGAACGCGGATTTATCGAGCAAGTGACTCATGAAACAGAAGTGCGCGAAATGCTTGAAAAGGAGAGTTCCACTTTTTATATTGGCTTTGACGCTACCGCTGACAGCCTTCATGTTGGACACTTTTTAACCATTATGGCTATGGCGCATATGCAACAATACGGCCATCGCCCCATCGCTTTGATCGGTGGAGGAACCACCATGGTGGGTGACCCAACAGGAAAAACAGATATGCGAAAAATGATGACTAAGGAGACCATTGCAGAGAATGCAGAATGCTTCAAAAAGCAATTGTCTCGCTTTATCGATTTTAAAGATGGAAAAGCGATTATGGCAAACAATGCCGACTGGCTGCTGCATCTCAATTACATTGAATTCCTTCGCGAAATTGGCGTACATTTCTCTGTAAACCGCATGCTGAGCGCAGAAAGCTACAAGCAGCGTATGGAGAAAGGCTTGACCTTCTTGGAGTTCAACTACATGATTATGCAGTCTTACGACTTCCTGGAACTCAATCGCAGATACAATTGTAACTTACAATTAGGTGGAAACGATCAATGGTCCAATATCATCGGCGGCGTTAATCTAATCCGCAAGACTGAACAAAAACCAGCCTTTGGCTTAACATTCACTTTGCTAACCAACTCGGAAGGCAAGAAAATGGGCAAAACAGAAGGCGGAGCAGTTTGGCTAGATGCCAACAAAACTTCTCCATACGACTTCTTCCAATACTGGCGAAATGTTGCCGACAACGATGTAGAACGTTGCCTGGCGCTATTAACATTCTTGCCTATGGATGAAGTTAGACGCCTAGGTGCCCTTGAAGATTCCGCCATCAATGAAGCCAAAGAAATCTTGGCTTTTGAAGTGACCAAGAATGTACATGGTGAAGAAGCGGCTACTAAGGCAAGAGAAGCAGCCCGCGCTTTATTTGCCGGTGGCAGCGACAAAACTGATATGCCAACCACACAAATGGATGCGGCACGATTTGAAGAAGGCATTGGCCTCTTGGCTTTGCTGACTGAACTCGGCTTAACAGCATCCAATGGCGAAGCTCGACGATTGGTACAGCAAGGCGGTGTTACCATGAATGATGTCAAGATGACCGACTTCCGTCACACCGTTGTTCAAGCGGACTTTGTCGATGGTGAATTGATCCTGAAAAAAGGGAAGAAGAAATTCCATCGCATCACCCTATAGAATAATGATCAAATAGGACACCGAAATCATTCGGTGTCCTATTTCTTTATGTCATCTGCTCACGGACGATTGTATGAAGTAACCACCTAATTGTCCTTGACCATTTTACGTTTCCGTAATATACTTCTACTAATATCCAAAAATATGATAAGGAGGAGAAATCAATGGCGTACAAAAAAGAAACACAATGTATCCACGGCGGCTATCAACCAAGTGAAGGGGAACCGCAAGTCATGCCCCTCGCACAAAGCACCACCTATCGTTACTACGACAGCGACTTTGTCGGCAAATTATTCGATTTGGAGGCCGAAGGGCATATGTACTCCAGAATTTCGAATCCGACCGTATCCGCAACCGAAAAGAAGATCAACACATTAGAAGGTGGTGTTGGCGCCCTTTGCGTTTCCAGCGGACAGGCAGCTACAACCACAGCCCTTCTGAATATTTGTGAATCCGGCGACCATGTGATCGCTGCCTGCAACATCTATGGCGGCACATACAATCTGCTGGGATTTACCTTTAAAAAGTTTAATATCGATGTGACTTTTATCGAGCCTACGGATTCGAAAGAGGCAATTTTGGCGGCAGCCACACCCAACACCAAGGCGATTTTCACTGAAAGCCTGAGCAATCCATCAACGAGCGTGTTGGATTTTGAAAAATTCTCGGCGATTGCCAAAGAACTGAATGTCCCATTGCTTGTAGATAACACCCTGGCAACCCCCTATCTTTGCCGTCCCTTGGACCATGGTGCTGATATTGTTATTCATTCGGCTACCAAATTCCTAGACGGTCACGCAGCCATCGTTGGCGGTGTAATCATCGATGGTGGAACATTCAACTGGGATAATGGAAAATATCCAAGTTTAGTGGATCCTGATCCGAGCTACCATGGTATTTCTTATACAGAGCAATTCAAGGAAGCGGCCTATATTGTCAAAGCACGAACCCATCTTCTGCGAGATCTGGGCATGACTATGAGCGCTTTCAATGCCTATTGGCTCCATCACTCCATTGAAACCCTGCATGTGCGCATGGATCGCCATTGCGAAAACAGCCAGGCCATTGCTTCATTTTTAGAGGCGCATCCAAATGTTGACTGGGTACGCTACCCCGGTTTAATATCCAGCCCTGATTATGACTTGGCACAAAAATATATACCTAAAGCCGGTGCTGTTATGACCTTCGGTGTCAAGGGCGGCCGTGATGCAGCAGCTGCCTTTATCGACAACCTGAAACTTTGCTCTTTGGTTGTTCATGTAGGAGATTTGCGGACTTCCGTCCTTCATCCAGCCAGCATGACCCATCGACAAATGTCCGCTCAAGCCTTAGAATCCGCTGGCGTCAAGCCTGAAATGGTTCGGATAAGCGTTGGCTTAGAGAATGTTGACGATATCATTGAAGACCTGACACAAGCACTAGAGGAGGTCTAAAATGCCCATTATCGTCCATCGCGACTTGCCTGCCTATCAAACCCTCCTACGGGAGAAGGTTTTTGTTATGCGGGAAGCACGAGCGATCAAGCAGGATATTCGACCCCTTCGCATTGGACTCTTAAATCTAATGCCGACAAAAATTGCAACCGAAACGCAGATCGCACGAATTTTATCCAACACGCCGCTGCAGGTGGAATTGATTTTAATTCAAATGGAGAGTTATCAGCCCAAGAATACGGATGGCACCCATCTGTCGAACTTCTACTGCTCCTTTTCGGATGCCATGAAGATCGGACTCGACGGAATGATCATTACAGGTGCACCGGTAGAGACCCTTCCCTTCGAAAAGGTTGCTTACTGGAAGGAACTTGAGCAAATTATGCAATATGCAGAAGAACAGGTCACCTCGACCTTGCATATCTGCTGGGGTGCCCAGGCAGGCTTGTACTACCATCATGGAATCGATAAGCAGGCTCTTTCAAAAAAACGGTTTGGTGTATTCAGCCACCGTGTTGCAGATCCAACCTGTCTTTTGTTCCGTGGCTTTGATGACCGCTATGCCTGTCCCCATTCCAGGCATACAGAAGTCCCCCTTGAAGCGATTCAAGCGAACGAACACCTTCGGGTCTTGTCAGTCTCCGATGAAGCGGGTGTCAACATCGTCAGCACGACGAATCTCAATCAGATTTATGTCTTCGGTCATATGGAATATGACGCCGATACCTTGCGTTCCGAATATCAACGCGACATCGACAAGGGCATGAAAATTGATGTGCCTGCTCACTATTTTGTAAACGATGATCCCTCTCAAGAGGTAATCGTTAATTGGCGAAGCACAGCCCATCTATTCTACGCCAATTGGCTGAATCTCGTTTACCAAAAGACCCCATATGTTTTAACACCATAAAAAAAGAGCTTGATGTCTTTGACATCAGGCTCTTTCTATATCCACATTTTTCTCAGTTCCTCGCGATCAAATACTGCAACGGCTGTTGAGGTATCCGCGCAGCCGTAGTAAATCCAGATTTCATCCTTTCTTTCCACGAGTCCACAGGTAAAAACAACATTGCCGTAAAATCCTTTCAACTCAAATTCCGCCTGAGGTATTAATATCGGCTCTTCTACAATTTTTACGATCTTTCTGGGATCATCCCGATCTAGCACGGCAATACCTAAGACATATCGATTGGATTCGTCCGCACCGTGGAAAACCTCGATCCAGCCCTCTTTGGTTTCAAAGGGCGGCGCCCCCGCGCCAAATCGTTTCATATTCTGCCAGCCTTCCCCCACCCCAAAGAGATGATGGTGCTGGCCCCAATGCACCCCATCTGGCGAAAATGCACACCAGATATCTGGTGTTCCAATCCCCTTAGGCACCGGGCGATGGAGACAGACATATTGATCATTGATCTTCTTTGGAAACAAGCAAACATCCTTGTTCTCCGGTGGAAGAATAAGGCCGTGCCTCTTAAAGTCACGAAAATTTTTAGTTGTCATAAGAGCCGGCGTTGGTCCCGCCTGTGAAACCGACGTATAGGTGATCCAATAGGTATCATCCACCCTTGCAATGCGAGGATCTTCGATCCCCCAACTCTCCATTTCCCCTTTAGGAAACAAGTCGGGATGCGTGTCAATTTGAAAATGAATTCCATCAACACTTCGAGCAATTCGAAGATGGGAAAGACTCGTCAAATATAGGGTTTTGCCGGTAACCGCTTCCTTGACACCACGGGGATCCGATAGATCATATTGGGGATTGGATTGATCCAACCATTTTACGGTGACTTTTCCATCCTCCATCACAACAACACCACGCTTGCCCGCTTCTTGTTTGGGACTTTCTGCAACGCGAAGCAAAAGAATGATCTCCTCGCCAAGTGTACAGACACCGGCATTAAACACACAATCCACCTGCAGGTCAACTTGAGAAGGACTCAAATCTTTGGGTGTAATCAATAAGACTCTACGTTTTGGCTGAATCATTTCTCCCTCCCTACAATCCATCGTCCCTCAAAAGGGTGTAATTGGTCTACATATTCATTCCCAATCAAGTCAATTCCAGAATCTTCTTCCGATAGATTCATTGCCAAATGACTCATATTGACAAAACAGCTGATGCTACCGCTTCCATCCAAGGCAGTACGCTTGATTTTCAGCAGAGAATCCAAAACAAAAACTTCTTGTTTCGCCTGGGGATGAAAGGCCAGCTGCTGCGCTCTCACTTGAAATAATCTCTTCATCGTATCCAACCAATTCCTTTGTCTATTATCTAATGGCATTGAAATTGCCTTGCGATTGATGGAACGATTCATGCCTATTCTTTTCTTTTCATCCAATTGATTCTCGCTGGCAAATAAACTGTGATAGTAGATGCCCGGTATCCCAGCCAAACTTAATAGAATCATATGGGCCGATTTAAATTTGTTTATAGTCCATAGCTCAGGCTCTTCTGGCGCCTTCAGCATGCTGTAATAGGTGATATTCAACTCATAAGGCGAGCGGCTGCCATCAGCATTGATCTTCTCATTAACCGCCCCTCCCCTTTCAAGGGCAGACTTGGCCAAGGCTTCAATCTCGCTGACAGACAATATTCCAATCAATGGACGCATGCCAATGCCGTCATGGGTTGCCAATACATGAAAATATCCCGTGTCTTCCCGAGGCACACTCAGCGTCTTCAGATAACTGCCAAGAGCTTTCGCCGATTCTGTTAAAAAGCCATGGGCCACCAGTCCAGAAAGGGCAAAATTATAAATCAAGTGTGCTTCCGGTTCTGAATCACCAAAGTATAGCAAATTCTCCGATTGTGGCACATTGGTCTCCGACAATAGAATCACATCGGCCCCAAGCAAGTCCAAATAGCTTCGCATGGCGCAAATCCACCGATGCGCCTCTGGTAAATTCAACGAACTTCGCTTGGGATCTTTCCACCCGTGCCCAATCGCATCAAGTCGAATCCCCCTTGCGCCCTTCTCGGCGTAAAACCGCAAGAGTTGAGCTAGGGCGACAAAAACCTCTGGAGAAGAAAAATCTAAATCCGCCTGATCCTCGCTAAAGGTTGTCCACACCCACTTCTCTCCCTCTGACGTTTCAAAGGGAGTCAGCAAAGGATGGGTGCGAGGACGAGTAACAGATGAAACATCAGTCTCTTTGGGAAGGTCTAGATAAAAGGAAGCATAGGCGGGATCCCCCCTCTTCCATCCAATAAACCATGGATGGGAGACCGATGTATGATTAATAACTGCATCAAAAAAAAGCGAAAAAGAATCTTTCATGGATTCAATTTCGCTCCAGCTCCCCAAATCCGATCTTACCTGGCGGTAATCGGAGACAGAAAAACCATCATCCGAAGTGAATGGGAAGAAAGGGAGGAGGTGAACCCAAGAAAGGGTTCCCTCCAATTCCCTTTGTAAAAAGGATGTTAAACTTGCAAGGGGCAATAGCCCCGAAGAACCAATACTATCACCGTAAGTAATCAGCGCCATGCTTGATTCATCCCATAAAACAGAAGGCAAGGCTTTTTCTATCGGTTCAAAGGATAGGCGAGCAAGAATGGTTTCCGCCCCATCGCTCCCATATAATTCATTTAAGATATTCCTTAAAAGTTCTTGTCTATCCATGCTCGTGTCGTCGATTGGCGAACCTTCAATTCTGGATCAAAGATTACATGCTCACCTCGACCTACCTCCCCGTTCTCAATTTGTTCATTCAACAGACGAATGGCTTCCACCGCCATTTTTTCAGGAAATTGATTAATCGAACTGAGAGGGGGGTGAGAAAATTGCGCCATGGGAATATCATCAATCCCCAGCACAGCAATATCCTGCGGAATTTTTAAACCCTTTTCATAGATAGCATGATAAACCCCCATCGCCCGCATATCTCCAGATACAAACACTGCATCTGGCCACTGATCTGTCGATAGAATTTCCTTCATCTTGTCATAAGCGGTTTCCGGATTGATAATTCCATAATCAATCGGAATCACTTTCATCTTTTTCGCTTTAAGTGCATCCAAATAACCTTTGCTTCGATCCTCATTAACCGTATAATTCTTCGACCCCAAAAAGAATCGAATCTTCTTGTATCCTTGTTGAATCAAATGTTCCGCTCCCATATATCCAGCACGGTAGTTGTCTAAATTCACATAAGACGACTCCGAATTATGCTTGTCTTTTCCGACAACAACAAATGGTATTTGTTTCTCAATTAAGTAGGTCAAGCGTTCATCTACATCTTTGGTATCGAATATCACAGCTCCGTCTGCATAACCATTGGTCAACAAATAAAAACCATCATGCTGATCTTCCTTGATCCGATCTGCATTAGACTGGGAAACAATCATCTTATATCCCAATTTTCTTGCTTCTTCATTGAGGTATTGAATGGTTACATTATGAAATTCTCCCAAAAAAGCATTGTCCTTTTCGCTAACAAAAGCAAAAAGAATTCCTGTTTTTTTGTTTCGCAAGGATTGTGCCAAAAGATTGACGCGAAACCCTGTTTCTTCAACGACTTCTAATACGCGCTTGCGCGTTCGATCGCTTACATTTTCATCTTGATTGATGACTCGTGAAACCGTTCGGGCAGACACCCCGGCTATTTTTGCGACATCTTTAATTGTAATTGGCGCCATCCCGTCACCCCTTTCATTCTTGCATCAATTGTATCAATATTTTCCTTAAATTGGTATGAGAAAACGTTCGGCTTCCAATTGCGAAATTTCGATCACACATCTCACGATATTTTTTTTGATTTGTTAAGCATTCAAGAATCTCTTTTGCCACCATTTCATGCCTTAGCGGTTCTACCCAAGCCATGCCAGCCTCGTCTATTTGATACTCATCTCCAAGGGATATCGTCTCAAATCCGGCTGCTTCAATATCTGATTTATAAACTGCGTATTCAAAAATCAAAATCGGTTTCTTTGCAAATACCCCTTCCAAGAATTGATTGCCCCACCCTTCCCAAATACTGGGATAGGTGATGAAATCAGCAAATACATAAGCATCCCACAGAGAATACACCTTGTGCGCTTCTGTATGGGTACGGGAATGGTCGACCCACTCTCCTATCCAACGAAGAGCGACTCCCTTGTCTTTGGCTCGCGCCACTAAACGCTTCTCATATCCATCATCAGACTCAATCATACCTGGCAACACAAGGACAATTTTTGAATCTGCTTGAAAAATCCGTCCATCATAAAGGGCTTTCCCCACCCAGTCTTTTCTAAATCTTTCTTGATTTAAAACTGCAATCTGATCAATTGCCAATTCAATCGCCTTGCGATTGGTGACCCGCGTCGCTTGCAAGAAAATTACATCTTGGGGACGAAGTCCTAGTTTTTCCTTAAAATCTTGATTATAGGCATCAACACACCACGCCTCCCCTTCAAAATCGAATACATTCGGCACCACTGTTGAGTCGTACCCCTTCCGCTTTCTCAAGGATTCTTGAGCAATATGATTGATCACCACATGACGGTAACCTTGGTCTGCAGGGGGATATAGCTCTTCGAGCAGGTCCGCAACGCCTTTGCAGGTTGGTTTTGAAAAGTTGGCTCGCTCCCAAAAAAAATCATGATGATGGCAAATGACAGCTAGCTTTAACTTTTCAATTACCCGTTTTAAAGCGAGGGCTGTGGGCAAACTCCTTCCAATGGAAAAGATATTATTGGGGATGACCATTTCAATTCCAAGTGATTGAAAAATACGCGTGAATCGATTTTCAAGCCTATCGGCGGCTTTTTCTATTGCCGCCATCAATTCTATTTCATTCTTATATTCATTGAAAGCCACATAGGCATTTCGTTCGATGCGCAAATCTTCTTCGTATCGATATCCGAGTTCTGGAATCACATAGCCTTCCGTGGTTCCCGAACTTCCCGCAATCATAAATACCTCGTGCCCCATCTCTTCAAGAATTTCTTTCCACTTATCCATTTCCAAAGAAACTCCGTCGGTCTCTCCAATTCGATAATGACATAATGCAATTCTCATGGCGACCTCCTATCTGTCCAAACGCTCTCCAGTTTCAGAATCAAAGAAATGGTAATGACCAGATTTTAACCGCAATCGAAATGGTTGATCAATCTTCAGACCAATATCGGGGCTCACAGACAACTTCATCCGTTGTTCCCCAATCTGAGCCAGAATAATATTATGAGATCCCTGCGGCTCAATCAAGCGACAGATTGCCTCTATAGGCGCCTCCTCCATCACATCAATATTCTCTGGTCGAACACCCAATAAAACGGTTTTCCCTTCAAACCCCGCCAGACTTGGATGATTGGCTGTAAAATCCAAATGATCGCCCTTCAACCGATATCCGTCTTCTTCCTTGGCTCCTACCGTTACACTCAAGAAATTGGTCGGTGGCGTCCCGATAAAATCAGCCACAAAACGATTAGCGCTATTGTGATACACCTCGTCGGGTGTACCAATTTGAATAATGGCGCCATCCTTCATAATCACAATCCGATCGGCCAGACTCATTGCCTCTGACTGATCGTGGGTGACAAATACGGTTGTTGCTCCAGTTCTGCGATGGATTTCTTTTAAATCCGTCCGCATCTGCACCCGAAGCTTGGCATCGAGATTGCTTAGGGGCTCATCCATTAAGAATACCTGGGGACGAACGGCGATAGCTCTCGCCACAGCGACACGTTGCTGCTGACCTCCTGACAGTTGATCTGGATAGCGATCAAGAAGACTCTCAATCCCAGAAAGTTCTGCCACCTCTTTTACGCGCTCATTCATTTCCTTTTTATCCATTTTCTTTATCTTCAAGGCATAGGCGATATTTTCAAATACTGTCATATGCGGCCAGACGGCATAATTCTGAAAAATCATGCTGACATTTCGTTTTCTTGGCGGCAAGTCACCCACGCTTTGCCCATTGATCAAGACTTGACCTTCGGTGATTTCTTCTAGGCCTGCAATCATTCTCATGGTTGTGGTTTTCCCGCAACCCGAAGGACCTAATAAGACGAGAAACTCTCCGTCATGCACCGTTAAATCAATGCCTTTTACCGCTTCAACTTTACGGTTATATACTTTCTTTAATCGTTTTAATTCTACAGTAGCCATTTCATCCTCCTCTCAGCCTAAACGCTGACATCTCCCCACATTTGATTGATATATTTTCTTATGATAAAGGTAAAGATCAGGGTCGGAATCGCCATGGCAATACCGCCTGCAGCCGTTAGATTAACTTGACCCGTCGAGCCATACAAGGCTTGATAGACAACAACCGCAAAGGTTGGCTTGAATTGTGTCAAGATGAGTGCTGAAATAGTTTCGTTCCATGCGCCCAAAAAGGCATACATCGAACTTGCTGCAAGCCCTGGCAAGGCCAAAGGCAGGGTAATATTGACAAAGGTACGCAACTTCGAAGCGCCAAATACCTGAGCTGCCTCCTCTAATTCTACTGGAATCCCTAAAAAAATAGAGGTTGTAATCCAGGTTGTCAAGGCAATCGATCCAATGGCATAAACCAGAGATAAGCCAAGGGGTTGATCATATAAACCCATATTGGCAAGAATAATCACCATCGGCATGGCAATAGCAACGCCGGGAAACATACGGACAAAAAGAATACTGAACTTCAATGTATGCTTTCCCTTAAATCGGTATCGCGCCAGTGTATATCCCGCTGTGCCTCCGATACTCAATGAAATCAGGATGGTAATAAAGGCAATCTGAATACTTCGAATCAAGGCTGGAATTGCATCCCGAGTCACCTGAAAGAAGGTTTTATAGTTATGTAAAACGTCCTTTCTCGCTTTAAAAACCACCTGACTTTGGGTCAGCAAAAGACTCGACTTTTCTTCCAATTCTTCCGGTGTAAAATTCAGGCTTAAATTGGTTCGCATATAAGTCGACATCTTCTTAAAATCACTTGTATCCAGTAAGGTTTCATAATCATGATTCCGCTTGTCGTAGATACTTAGCAAGACGCCCCGGTCTCCACTTTCCAATTTAATCTCTGATCGCAATTCAGGAAAAAGAGGCAAGGGATATTGGTAAGCTTCCCTTGTTGACAAAAAAGATATCGAAAAGATGAAGTATACAGGAACCAAAATCGTAAAGATGATTGCAACACTGATAATATATATCGTTGCAAGATTGGCCTTTTTTTTCATTGATTTTAGATTCATGATCTTTCACCCCCGTTCTTCCTGCCAAAAGCACCCGACACCTTCAGATACATGACCGCAACAATGGTAATAATCACGGCTATGACAACGGAATAAGTTGATGACATTCGAAAACTGTTGGTTAAATTTGGTACCTCTTCGCTGTAGTAGATAACCCGTGACAAAAGCACAGGCACCCTGCCAAAACCAAAGAGCATAACAATGGTCAACCAGATCTGAAGAGCAGAGATTAATCGTAAAATCACAGCGGTTTGAATGGTTGGTCTCAGCATGGGCATAGTAATCCGCCTCAGTGTTTTCCATCGGTTTGCTCCGAATACATAAGAGGCTTCCATCATTTCCTTTGGCAAGCCCTGAAGCCCTGCCAATAGAATAATCATCATGGATGGAATCACCTGCCACGCATCGATCAAAATAATTAAAAGCAAATTCTTGAACCGACTCTCCCCCGATAGAAAAATAATTTTTTCTCCAATATCCAAAAAACCAATATAAGTCAAAAAGCTGTTCACCCATCCGTGGGTGGTAAATCCAGTCTTCCACATAGCACCCAGCGCCACCGGCGCTAAAGCCATGGGAATCATGGCGATAAACAAAAGAATACCCGACCCCTTAAATTTGCGATTAATCAACAGGGCTAAAGCCATGGCGGCAACAAATTCTAGGGTAACAGAAAAAATAACGATAATGGCTGTATTCTGAGCAGCTGGAATAAAGGTTGGGTCCTCTAATACCAGCCGAAAATTTTCTAAACTAAGTCGCCCGGTCGCATCGGTGATACTAAACAAAAAGGTCCGAAATACCGGTCGGATCCAAAATAATACGTAATAAATTAATGCTGGCGCAACAAGTAGATAGGGACCGACTTGATTCCAATTTCGACGTTTACTAGTCTGTTCCTTTGACATGATCTCTCACTCCCTCGACAAAGCAAAGCCACCAGGATCACCCTGGTGGCCCCATCTTCTTATTTCCTCAATGCATCCATTTCTGCGCTAGCAGCATCAAGCATTGCTTGATCCACATTGCCTTTTAAAACCATATCTTCAAACAGATTGTCAAATACTTGTTTTA
Organism: Gottschalkiaceae bacterium SANA; assembly: GCA_036323355.1. Taxonomy (GTDB): domain Bacteria; phylum Bacillota; class Clostridia; order Tissierellales; family GPF-1; genus GPF-1. The sequence goes on from AP028876.1 coordinate 2,605,725, forward strand.
CAGCACCCCAGTCTTGGAAATCGCCGCCTGGCACGCCAGACACAATACCATTTTCCAATACCAACAATGCTTTTGAAATAACTTCGTCAGTTGGTTCATTCCCCAAAAACTCAAGTGCTTCTTCAACAGGTGGAATAAATCCACCGGTACCCTTAGAAAGTTTCAACTGAATATCCGGTCGTGTGATGTACTCTAGGAAGGTTTCTGCCAATTCAGGGTTTGGCGCACCTTTCATAATTGCAAAGCCTGATGTTCCGGCAATCGAACCAATACCTGCTGGTCCTGCTGGTGCTGGTGCCAAAACATATTTTGTTTCATTGGAGCTATACACTTCACCCGCTCGGGCATTATGGAATACAGTCAACCATGCTTCTTCCCTTTTCATTGGGTCAATGCAATTGTCAATATTCAAAACAGTTGGAATATATCCATCTGCTGCGCCGATTTTTGCAAGAATTTTCCATGCTTCAACCGCTTCTGGCGTATTGATTTCTGGGAATCCCGCTCCGTAAGAAAGTGCTGTCGCACCAAACTGATAGACAAAGGATTTCATTGGAACACCGGTTACAACAGTTTTTCCTTCCCCTTCGCCTTCTGCAATATTAACTGCCCAATCCGCATACTGTTCCCAAGTCAAACTATCAATGTTCGCACCTTCTGGTAAGTAAGGAAGTGCTTTTTTATTTGCCAATGTCAAATAAACGTCTGCGCCAACAGGGATAAAGTATTGCATCCCATTCATGTTGGTGTTGGCTTCAAATGTTTTTGCAAAGTGACGATCATCCCAAGTACCAATCAAGCTTGTCATGTCGGTTACATAACCGTTGTTGATCCAGTCCGGCATGTTAGCAACATAGGCAATAATTACGTCCGTAGTTACATGATCAGTTTCTTGTTGTACTTGTGCACGCTGCAACATGGTCGTATCGTCCATGACCTGAAAGTTGATTTTTACACCATGCTCTTCTTCGAATGGTTTCAAAATCTCATTAATGACAAATTCCTGTTCTGTCGGTACACTCCATAATCGTGAAGACAACACCAAGGTATTATTTACTGGCACTTCAACAATCTTCTCCTCAATGATCACCTCTGGTTCCACAGCTGGTTCTTCTGCTGCAGGCTCTGCCGGTGTACACCCCGCCAACAAGGCAATACTCGTTAGCATTAAGACCAAAAACAGTGCAATTCTTTTCCTTTTCACAATTAACCTCCTTTTTATGCCATCGATGGCAATTTCTCTCAAAAAGAAAAATTCCTTCCAGAATTCCTTTTTGAACTTCCTATTTTCATTGACAATCATTAAAATTTTATTGAATTTTCAGAATTGTCAACGTTGACATTTATATATTACCCCCTTTTTTCAAGATATGCAAACGTTTTTTTAAATTTATTGATTTTCTTTCCAAATTAAAAAGGAATCACTCTTTTGTGATTCCTTTTTAGCCCTACTATTTGTCAATTTCATTGATCCACTCACCCTCCAAGGTGAGAAGGTCCTTCCCATAGACTTGTTGCAAGGCTTCTTTTAGTCCCATGGTTCCATTTATTTGATACAAATCAATAGCCTTGTCCATTCCATCATGTTCAATCAAATATTGAAAAAAGGACCGAAGCTCTCTTCTTACCATTTCAGAATCGAATGACCTGTTGATCAACGGTCCCGTCAGATCAGTCAAAGGCAAATAATTCTCCCTATCGATAAAAACCTCACTCTCCTCTTTTTCTGCAACCAATGCAAAACTCAATCCATCACGCGTCATCTGATCCAATGAGATGCCCAATTCTCCCAAAAAGATCTTAGCAATCTTTTCTTTATACTTTAAATCCTCTTGCCCCTGCTTATGAACCTCGTAACTCAGACCAGATAAAAAATCATCATCACGTCCAACATAATGCTCCATAACCTCTTCTGTCATATAAATGTCGATATCAATTCGATGATCCGGTTCAAAACCAAGTTGATCTGCAATTTTTTCATAAATTATCTCTCGCTCTTGAAGAATATCTCTTATGTTTTCTTTTGTTTGCTGATCTACAGGACTATAGCGAATAACAAAATGTTTACTGTCGGCAGATTCGAATTCTCCAATCGTCTCCCTTGCCTCCAATTGTAAAATCGTCCACCCGCTTGAGGCTTTTGAAAACCTACCGCTATATCTCGTTCGTTCATCCGCCTTGATTAAGTAGTCGTCTATTTTCAGGTTCATGGTCATAAAACGAAGATGGGAAAAATAATCGGATTTACTTGCACCAATCACCCATAAGTATTTGCTTTGATTCAAAGGATTCGGAATCAAATACGTAAAAGTTGTCGTTTCCTCTCCGATTGTCCATCCAGCATCAGGAATTTCCACTTTGTTGTCAATTACCTGAATGGGCAGTTTGTCATTGATCTGTGCAAATAAACTGTTGGTTTCTGGATTACCCAACAAGATGATATGCTTGTCCTCAAGATCGGCTTCTGTTACATTCACATCCGATTCAATTATCAGTTGCCCCTCTTCTTGAAAATTCAAGATCGAATCCAAATACTCCGCATAATTCTTCAACCGGGTCGTATCAGTCTCACTACCCTGGCTGCCATAGACAATCAGATATTGATCGCCTTCATAAGCGCTCATCATAAAATCATCAAAGCCTGTCATATCGGGATCGATAGTTATTTCAGCTCCTTTTGGTGATTGCTCACACCCAGATGAAAAAACAGTAATCAAAGAAAACATCATCAATAAAAGGACCCAATTTTTCTTCTTAAGCATTTTTACCCCCTTATTTTCATCTTCCACCACTTTGGATTTCAAATATTTTCCACATTAATCATACTCGTATTATTCCTCTTTTTCAAATAAATAAACAGTAAATGTATATATGATAAACTTATTTACAGTTCGTACATAAAAAAAGAGAATCGCTAATCAGCGATTCTCTCTTTCCACATGGCATGACCCATGATCTCTCTTACAATTCGTTCCAATCCAGCCTGGTCTTCCAAGGAAAACCGTGCCAAAATCGGACTGTCCACATCTAAAACACCGTAATATTTTCCATCTTTCATTAAGGGTATGACAATCTCCGATTGACTGGAAAAGTCTCAAGGAATATGTCCTGGAAAATTCAGAACATCCTCCACCAATTGCACCTTGCGTTCGGCAAAGGCTACACCACATACGCCGTTTCCGGAACGAATTCTGGTGGTTGCACTTTTCCCATGGAAGGGACCCAAAACCATTTCGTCACCATTCCACAAGTAGAATCCCAACCAATTTACATCGGTTAGTCCCCAATAAAGTACAGCCGCAATATTCGACAAATTCGCGATGCAATCCGATTCTTTTTCCAACAATGCTTGAATCTCTCGCTCCATTTCAGGATAGGGACGAGAACTTGTCAAGTTCGTCTCTAATACCATATTGCCTCCTATTACACTTTATTTTTGTTTCTATTCTACTGCATTCAATGATCCCATTCAACTAGAATTAATGAAACAGCTTGGATTTTTTTCGTTTTCTACACCAACTAGCCCTATAAAATCACGATCCGCAACAGCGATATACGGTTTGCAATATCCCCTTTAAATTTACAAATACAAGGAACATAATATATGTGCTTCTATATACTTTATTTAGGGTGTTCTATTTACACAGCAAAGAAACAGCTAGTCATAATCTGGTCTACTTTTTCTTTATTTCCAATCTGCAATTTTCCAATAAAAAAATCCGCAAACCTTGTATGCTCAGGCTTACGGATTTATATATTCTTACTGCATTTCAATATTAGTTAAGTCCACATACGTGTCGCTTGTATTATGTTCTACTTCGATTCTGAAAGAACTTGCTCCCTTAAGATTCAAAGAAATATTCATTGGGTCCTGTCCTCGATAAATCTCTTCTTTCTTTTCCAAGCTCCCATCTACGTAGAAATAAACGGTGGCATAGTTACGCGCATCTTCCAAGATTGAACCGGAACGATCATCCATGCCCAAAACAGCTGAGAATGTATCATATCCACCTTTGGTCAAGTACTTCACACGATTTACCTTTTGTGTTCCGGATGTGAAGCTCAAAATGGTTGAAGTTGATGGATAAAGCCTACCGGCAATCTCAACATCACCTGTCACCCAGGTAATTCCCGCATAAATATTCCCGACCTTCTCATACGACTGTGTTAAAAATTCTCGCGTAGACATCCCCGCTGCTTCACCAATCATAATCTGACTTCCTGAAACATACAAGGATTTTCCCATCATCTTTGCAGCATCATTCGCGGAAATATAAGCAACGCCATCTACCATAAATGCTTCTGAAGAGGTACTGATCTTTGCACCATTTATGTATACTTGATAATCATTGAAAACCGCTTGAATTGTTCGTGTCATTGTTGTCGCAAAGGCTGGAACCATGCCCATAATCAAAACAATAATCAAGATACCGCTTATCATGCCTTTCAAAAAATTCTTCATTTTCACCCTCCCACATATACTTGTACTTATTATATCCAATATTTTGATTCTTTACAATTCATTCGTATTCTTTACAGAAATTCTCAAGAAAATGATGCGTGATTTGTGCCGTCATCCCCCAGATCATACCTTCTTCCCTTGGATAAAAAAGAATCTTGCCTTTTCCCTTTCTCCAAGGGTAGGCTTCACCTCCAGGGATATAGTGATGAGGAAAATCTTGTGGCAAACTTCGTTCCTCTTCAATCCAGTACACTTCTGGTTCTTGTACCTTTAACGAACGAATGGAGACGCCAAAAAGCTCTGCCACTTCATCCGAATTTGGACGGAAGACAGCATTTGTTTCTATAATGGCGACAAAGGGATAGAGAACAAATCCATGGGTAACTAGATAGTCAATGGAGCCTAGAATCGTAATATTATTTTGCTCAATACCCAATTCTTCACAGGTTTCCCGCACCGCAGCTTCCTGTGGTGTTTCACCGGGTTCAACACGCCCTCCTGGAAAGGATATTTCTCCTGGTTGCGAGATCAAATCAGATCTTGTTTCATACAAAATCTTCCACTCAGTCTTCCCCTTCCACAGGGGAACCAAGACGGCATATTCACGCGTTACATCCATCGGTTTTGGTTCATATTCTGATAACGCTTCCTGAATTGATTTCAATTCAATCTCCTCCTAGATTATAGTTTACCCCAAAATCAAAAAAATCCCAAGATTATTGGAAAAATTCCCAATACTTGGGTAGTAATATCATGACCGATTAACGAAAGGAGTTCTTATGAAAAAGATCAAAGGAATTCAGAATCAGCCGATGATGCGAAAAGTCGAGTTAGCCTTACTCCCGATTGTTTGCGCATCCATTTATTTTTACGGATGGCGTGCCTTGCTCTTGCAAGCGATTGTTCTTGTAGCCGCCATTTTTGGTGAATGGCTTTTCATCCGAAAAACCAAAGCAAAAATCTCCGAGGCTGTACTCGTTTCATCCGTACTTTTTACCCTCACACTGCCGCCTGCAACTCCTTTTTGGATTGCAGTTGTCGGTATCCTATTCGGCATTATCTTTGGGAAGATGGTCTTTGGGGGATTCGGAAAAAATGTCTTTAATCCTGCCCTCGTGGGTCGAGCCTTTGTCTATGTTTCTTTCGCTGGCCCTATGACAACTGAATGGTCCAGCCATTTTTCTACTGGCCTTGGCGGTTTTACTGCCTACGCGGCTCCCTTTCTTTCCATCGACACCTTATCGAGTGCAACACCAATGCTTGCCTATCGAGCAAGCGGTGCCCTGCCCGAACTGCTTTCAGTTATTCTAGGGACCGTAAACGGGTCCTTGGGTGAGACCAGTGGCTTGCTCATTCTCATCGGCGGCATTTACCTGCTTGTCACCAAAACTGCAGCCTGGCAATCCGTTGCCGGAACCCTGCTGGGATTTACCGCAATGAGCCTGTTCCTTGGCTTCATGGGATTTGCGGAAGTGCTTCCCCTTGGTTACGGAATTCTTTCCGGCGGCTTTCTATTTGCTACCTTCTTTATGGTAACGGATCCCATCTCTAGTCCTAAAACAAAAGAAGCAAAATGGATCTATGGACTAATAATCGGCACCGTCACCGTTGTCATTCGTGGTTTTGCTCTTTTCGCTGGCGGCATTATGTTTGCCATATTAATTGGCAATACCTTCGCTCCTCTGATGGATGAAGCCGTAAAAGCCGTAAAAAAGAAACAAAAAGAAAGGAGTCAAGCCGATGGCAAAAAACAAACGTCATAGTCGCTACTCCTATTCAATTGGATTTATGGTCTTACTCACACTTATCATGATTGGTGCTCTCGCCTTGATCAATGAGGCTACTGGACCACGCATTCAACAAAATATTGAAGTGAAAAACCAAGAGAAAGTTTTAGAGGCGGCTAACCTATTACCTGAAAATGGCACGGATCAAGAGATTCAATCTCTTTTTTCCAATTCCTTTAAAATCCTAACTTGGAATGAAACCACACTCTATCAGCTTGAGCCTTCCATCTTTGTCGTCCCCGTTTCAGGGAGCGGCTTGTGGGGCAGCATTCATGGATATATCGGTATCAACTTCTCACAGGACTTTCTTTTGGGATTGTCCTTTGTCTCTCACAGCGAAACACCAGGGCTCGGCGGTCGGATTGAAGAAGCAGAATTTCTTGATCAATTCGATAACCTGATTCTGCCAACACAGCCTGATTATTTGATTTATCGGCCAAAGCCGGGTGGCAATGTTGATGCAATCTCTGGCGCAACCGGAACGAGCAACGCTGTTCGCAACTTCCTCAATACAGACCTGACCCGATACTACGACGCCTACGCGAGGGGGGATTTTGAATGAAACAAACCAAAACAATCTTCATGGAAGGCTTATGGGGAAACAATCCCATCGCGCGACAGATCCTCGGTATCTGTTCTGCTTTAGCCGTTACTAATCTAATGAAAAACTCCCTTGTCATGGGACTAGGCCTTATTTTCGTCACTGCTTTCTCCGAATTGACAGTTTCCTTGATTAGGCAATGGACACCCAAGCATATCCGTATGATGGTTCAGGTTTTAATTATCTCGGCCTATGTCATCCTTGTCGATATCTTCTTGAAAGCATATTTTCCCGATATTTCGACAGCCTTGGGTCCCTATGTTGGATTGATTATCACCAATTGCATCATCATGGGCCGCTGCGAAGCTTTCGCCCAAGCCAATCCACCTCATATCGCATTTATCGATGGAATTGCCATGGGAACAGGATACACCCTGGTTCTATTAACCATCGCCTTTGTTCGTGAGTTACTGGGATTTGGCACCCTCTTTGGCATTCAAGTGATGGGTGAATCCTGGGTCTCTTGGTCTATTATGATTATGCCGCCAGGTGCATTCTTTATGCTGGGTATACTCATCTGGATCTTGCATACCTTTAAAGAAAAAAATCAGGAGGTGGCAAAATGATCGTTAATCCATTTGTCGTCTTCTTCGCAGCTATTTTCACCAACAATATGATCTTCTCCAATTTCTTGGGGATGTGTTCCTTTATCGCTGTATCGAGTGATATTAAAACCTCCATTGGATTGGGACAAGCCGTCACCTTTGTTCTGGCGATTACGGCTCCAATCAACTATTTGCTCTATCACTACGTTCTGGTCCCCTTTGGACTCGAATATCTCCGATATATTGTCTTTATCGTAAGTATCGCCGCCTTTGTGCAATTGGTCGAGATGATTGTTGAGCGATCATTTCCTGCCCTCTATCAGTCCCTGGGGATCTTTCTCCCCCTGATCACAGTCAATTGTGCAATCCTGGGTGTATCCCTGTTTATGACCATACGAAACTACAACCTGATCACCTCAACCCTCTATGGACTGGGTTCTGGACTTGGCTGGATGCTGGCCATCGTTGCCCTGGCTGGCATCAAAAAGCGTATGAAGATGAGCGCTGTACCAGAAGGCTTGCAGGGACCTGGCATCACCTTAATTATCACAGGCATTATGGCCCTCGCTTTTATCGGATTTTCCGGTATTGTGCAAATCTCATAAGGAGGAGAATAAATGGAAAAAATACTAACTACCCTATTGATCTTCTCCCTCTTTACTGGCTTTCTCGCCTTCCTTTTGACCTTAGCCAAGAAAACCATAGGCAATTATGGCATCATGAAGGTCACCATCAACGAGGAAACCGAAATCGAAATGGAAGGCGGAGACACCCTGCTATCTGGCTTGACAGAAGAAAAGATCTTCATTCCCTCTGCCTGTGGTGGAAAGGGCAGCTGTGGCTATTGCAAAGTCACCGTTGAATCGGGTGGAGGAGAAATCTTGCCTACAGAGTTCGGCTATGTCACACCGGAAGAACGAGAACTCGGTGTACGCCTCTCCTGCCAACTAAAAGTAAAAGAACCCATCGCTATTTCTATCCCGGAAGAACTCTTTAACGTGAAGGAGTTCCACCCAACAGTAACCGCGATTACAGACCTTACCCCCAATATTAAGCACTTGATCTTCACTTTTCCACAGGGGGAGGAGATTTCCTTTAAGGCCGGACAATATGTGCAACTTCGTGCGCCGAAATACCCGGGAAACCATGAAGAAGTATTTCGAGCGTATTCCATTGCATCAAGCCCGACCGAACACAACAAACTAGAATTGATTATCGGCCTGGTGCCCGACGGCATCTGTTCCACCTATGTACACAAGCATCTTTCCGTCGGTGATGAAGTTGCCATGACAGGACCATACGGCGATTTCTACTATCAGGAAAGCACACGGGAAATTTTAATGGTTGCGGCCGGCACCGGCATGGCGCCAATTCTCTCTATTCTCCACCAGTTGAAGGCCATGAATAGTGAAAGACGAGCTATTTTTTACTTTGGCGCACGCCACGAAGAAGATCTCTTCTTTTTGGAACGCATGAAGGAATTCGAATCTGATTTAATTAGCTTTGAGTTCATTCCATCGCTTTCCAAACCGCATCGTGAAACAGACTGGAAAGGACAACTAGGCCGAGTGACCACCTGTCTGCAACGAGACTTGATGGATCCCTGTGAAAGAGAGGCTTATCTCTGCGGAAGCCCAAGAATGATCGACTCCATTGTAGAAGTCCTCATCGAAAAGGGCATTCCAGAAGAATTTATCTACTACGACAAGTTCTCTTAAATCGATCACTTAAAAACTTTATATGCTGCAAGTTCAAAAGAACGTATCGAATACAGAGATAGATTGCTTGACTGTTTCGATACGTTTTCTATTTCTTTCACCGATTAACATTCATATCAATTGGCCTAACCGATAAGCCGGCACAAGTATCAAACAAAAACAAACAAAAAGTGACCAATAAAACGAAAAAATCATCCCATCAACTATGGATCATATTTTCACATCATTATTTTCTGTATATAATAAACACATCACTTGGATTTTCATTTAGAAAGGAGTTCCCCCATGGACAGACTTTCCATAGGCAAGATGGCCAAACTGAACGGCATTACCATTGACACACTGAGGCACTACGATAAAATTGGACTATTAAAACCTCTGATCAAGGATGAACAGACCGGCTACCGCTACTATTCTATTAAACAGAGTGCAGTACTGGACATGATCATCTACATGAAAGCACTAGGCATGTCCCTTGAGGAGATCAAACAGCATTTTGATCAGAAGGATCTCTCCGTAATGCGGAGCGTGCTGAGTCGTCAGAAAGAAAGCATCGACGCTCAGATGATTAAAATGATGCGGATGAAAGAAGCCATCAAGGCAACCATCAGTAACTTCGACCGCTACCATGTGCCTCCTGACTACGGCAAGGTTGTCATTGAGCACACGCCAAAAAGAAAAATCTTTGTCTTCGATGGTGGAAAAAACATTTACGCGCATACCATGGAGGGATACGAATACATCCTGAGAGCATTGAAAAATCAGGTCATCGCCCAAGAGCTTCCGCAAGTTTATTTTTGCAATGTGGGCACCATTCTTAGAAAAGAGATGATCACCAAGGGCCAAATGTACGCCACAGAACTCTTTGTCTTCCTCGACGCCTACTATGACAAGGACGAGATGGTCGAATATATACCCGAGAACATCTATCTCTCCCTCTACTGCCCTTGCTTCGAAAAAGAAGTAGAATATGCTCAAATTCTTTTTGATTTTGCCAAAAGCCAGAATTACAAAATTGTAGGCGACTATATCTGCGAAGTTGTCGTTGAACTACCCATTTTCGAGGTGGAAGAACGCCATATGTTAATTAAATTGCAAATTCCTGTAAGATTGGGTTGACTCTCGCCTAACCCTAGACTTTATAATCGTATTATCAGATATGCACCATGACCGAATCAGACAATTGAATCGTCTCCGACTCCTCCCGGCCCCCGAGGTCGCTTGGAGCGACAGGGTCTGAAGAGCGATTTTCAGGCCTGCCATTGGCAAAGGAGCTCATGAACATACACCCGTATGTTTGTGAGCTTTTATGATTTTAAGGAGGTAATATGATGAAAGGTTACAACGGGAAAATGCTATGGATCGATCTAAGCACCAAAGTCACTCGAGAAGAAATGATTCCTGAAGAATGGCGTTCGCTCTATATTGGCGGCGAGGGATTCGTCGCAAAGCTCATGTACGATAGAGTGAAGCCGGGAATGGATCCTTTGAGCGAAGAAAATCTCTTGATTTTCGCCATGGGACCTGTCAACGGCACTCTGGCACCGTCGTCTGGAAGAACCTGCGTCGGATTCAAATCTCCACTCACTGGAACCATCGGCGTCTCCAATGTCGGGGGCATGCTGGCACCTGAATTAAAGAAAACAGGTTACGATATAATCATTTTGACGGGTAAATCGGAAAAGCCCGTCTACGTCTTTGTCAAAGACAGCAAGGTTCAATTCCTGCCAGCAGAAACCATCTGGGGACTTGATGTAGAAAAAACCGAAGAAGCCATTCGCAAGGAACTCGATGATCCCAAAGTGAGAATCGCAGAGATTGGTCCTGCAGGCGAGAATCTTGTCAAATTCTCCTCAATCATGATCGATGCCCACCGAGCGGCAGGTCGAGGCGGAGCTGGAGCCGTCATGGGCAGCAAGAATGTCAAAGCCCTGGTAGTCCGAGGTTCTGGAAAACGCACGGATATTTCAAATCCTGAAGCCTTCAAACTTTACACAAAGCAAGCACGCAAGGAACTCAAAGAAGAACCTTTTGTTGAATCCCTTTTATCCAAATTTGGCACATCCGCCTTCACTGCATCCGTCAACGCAGTCGGCTGCCTGCCTACACGCAACTGGCAAACAACAACCTTTGAACACGCTGATAAGCTCAGCCATGAAGCCTACCACAAAGTACTAAAGGTTCAGGCGACAGGCTGCCATGCCTGCCCCATCGCCTGCGGACGCAAGACCGAGATCCAACATGGCAAGTACAGCGGTACGAAAGGCTACGGTCCTGAATTCGAAGGCCTGGGCGCCTACGGATCCAAAACCGGAGTCTCAGACCTTAACGAGGTCGTTATGGCCAATTTCGAATGCAACAAGTACGGACTGGACAACATCTCCACCGGTCAGATTATCGCAACCGCTATGGAATGGTATGAAAAGGGGATCATCAACAAAGACACCACCGATGGCCTCGAGCTGAATTTCGGAAATGGCGAAGCCATGATCGAACTGACAAGAAAAATTGCTCTTCGAGAGGGATTTGGAAATCTTTTGGCAGAAGGCTCAGAAAGAGCGGCAAAAGTCATAGGAAATGGCGCTGAAGATTATGTCATGACCGTCAAGGGCATGGAACTGGCCTCTTGCGGCGTCCGTGCCAGCAAAGGAGAAGTTCTGTCCCATCTTGGTTCAGAGCGCGGTGCCGACCACTTGCGACCTTTTGCCTCCACCATTGATGCACTGGGATATCTGTCCGAAGAACTGGGCATTACCGAAAAGAAAGTCAACACCCAGGACTCTGACAAGCATTGGGTCAAACCCCTCAAGGAACTGAGCATGCTCACCAACCTGCTGGGCACCTGCCTCTTCACCACCATCACCTTGGCGGTTAAGGGCGAAACGTGGACAGGCATTTACAACGCAGTCACTGGCAATTCTCTGACCCTTGCTGAGATGCTTCAATGTTCAGAACGCGTCAGCAATCTAGAGCGACTCTTCAACGTGCGTGAAGGTTTCACTAGAAAAGACGACACACTTCCAGTCAGACTCAGAACAGAGCCAGCTCCAGACGGCCTCGGCCAAGGAGAAGTTGTGGACGAGCGTGTCATTATCGATGAGTTCTACGACTCCATGGGATGGGATTCAAACGGCGTACCTACAGAAGCAAAACTAAAAGAACTCAACTTGATCTAGTAAATCATCTTGCCAAGAGACAAAAAAAGCCCACCGGTTAATTTTCGGTGGGCTTTACTCATCTGTATAATTCGGGTTTTCGCCTGTCAAAGTAATTGGTCTTTCCATTGGCTTTTCTCAATTTTTTTACCCAATCCAGGTCTACATCCACCAGAATCATATGGTCGTCTGGGCCTTCGTATTCCGCCAAAATTTCCCCGGTTGGATCCACTGCCATCATGCCTCCGGAATAATAGCGGTCTCCATCAGTTCCGCATAAATTGGTCGCTAAAACATACATCCCATTGTCATAGGCCCGGGCCGGCAAGATCTTTCTCCACATCTTTCCCCGGGGTCCGCAGACCGCTGGCGATGCGAAGGGAAGCAGCATGATGACCGCGCCCAGGTCTCGACACCGGGTAAAGATTTCCGGGAAATGACTTTCCAGGCAAATGGCTGTCCCGATTGCTCCCAGCCGACTCTGCAGACAGCGAATCCTCTGACCCGCTTCAAAATACTGAGCTTCCCGCTGACCCAAATGGGTTTTATCCACCCAGTCGATCTGATCTGCAATCTGAAAATAGCTATTGGTGATCTTCCCTTGGCAGGAAATAGAAGCTCCAATATACACTTCAAGATTCAAGCAAATGGCTTCCTTCTGGATATCTTTAATTACTTCATCATCGATAGCCATCGCCTTCGGTTGCCCCATCTTCGGCAGATAGCCAGTCAAAGCACCCTCGGGAAAGCAAATAAGCTCTGCCCCCATCTGTGCTGCCTCCTTCATCCATCGAAGAACTGCGGCCCTATTTTTTTCTTGATTTCGAGAAATTGCCATTTGAACCAAAGCAATCTTTGTCATCTATTCCTCCAAACGCATCATACTCTCCATGGCTTGCTTTTCAGTGATAGGCTTGTTTCCGTAGAAATAGCCATCTTCTACTTCCATCATCCCGTTTCCGACCAAAATTTGAATAATTCTCGGTGTCTCAACCTGATCAAGATCTAAAATTTCTGGTGTTTCCTCTGCCATAGACAAATCCGACAGAAGATAAAGAGTCGTGGCAAATTCTTCTCGAGTCACAACACCATCCGGATCAAATACCTCACCCTCAACATTTACATATCCTGCCAAAGACGCCGTTTCAATCATATCAAAGTTCGGATGATCGACTGACACATCCGTAAAAGCCCCATAGGTATGGTTTTTATGCTCTTTACGATAATAGCTGGAAGTAGGTGCAAAGATCGGTCGATGTTGGCTTCTCACAGCAAGCTCTGCAAAGCGTTCTCGCGTCAATGGAATTTCTCGATCGAATCCTACTAAGTCGTCAAAGATTTCGGGATAAAACATACGCGCCAATTCCTGAATTCCCTTTTCAAAACGGAAACTTGGGCTTGAAACCAATTTCTCGTTAATTTCGAACACACGATGGTCTCGCAAGGCTTTAATGGTATCAAATCCCGGACGAATGGAAATGGAATGATAATTGCCTCCCGCATTCATGGCACCACGTTGCGAGACAAACACGTCTATCTCATCCGCTTTTTCCAGGATCTTCTCATCCCCATAAGAAGCAATGCTAGTCGTCTCACTGAGTGCAACTGCATCGGCAGCAACATTCACACCGCCGGCCATTTGAATCGCTTTTGCCGGTGTCGAATCCGGTGTAATCGTTCGATACTCTGTTTCCGTGGATTCGAAATACACCCTTGTTTTTGGTTCTATGGAGGCAGTTGTTTTCTCAAAGGCGTCAATCACTTGATGAAAATCTGCCAATCTTTTTTCTGCAAAATCCTCTTGTCCAGTCAGCATGGCCAATTTCGTTATATATCCGTCGAATTCCTCAAACTCATTTGGATAAAGACAGACCACTGGCACATTGGCCAGAACGAGCGCCTGTACAAAATCAGGATAGCTCTTTTGAATAAAGGGGCGGATCAGTACCAAATCCGGTTCGGCAGCAATGACCTTTTCCGGGTCAGAACGATAACTGAATCGCGGTTTTAAAACGGCCTCGTATGGATAAGCATCACTGGTCCCCACTCCAATAATGCTGTCACCTGCCTGCAAGGCATAAATGTTTTCTGTATGTGCAGAATACAAGGAGATAATCCGTGTTGCTGGTTTATCCATTTGAATCAGATTTCCCAAATCATCTTCAAACTCAATGGCGTATGTGCTTGTTTCCTCTACTTCAACGCTTCCGCTTGGTGTGCATGCTGTCATAAACAAAATGGCAATCATCAACCCGATTATCAAACTTTTTTTCATACTCTAATCCCCTCGTGTACGATATTCTATTTTTCTTCCCTATTCATAGCAGCTGCAACATGGTCAACGTAGATTTGTTGAAATTCAGAATTTTCACCGATTCCATGCATATAAATTTCCACGGTAAACCCTTCCTTTTTCAACATGGTTTTCCATGAATCTTCTTCATCACCCGCCATGTCATTGTTGGCGTGATCGCCAGCAACCACCATGAACGGCATAAGTGTTACTTCTTCAATTCCGTCAGCCTTCAAATGCTCTAGCACATCTTCAAATGCTGGATAGCCTTCTACGGTCCCCACGTACACTTGATCCATGCCCACTTTGTTCAAAACACTTTGGAAGCAGGCATAAGTTGCATTGGCTGGATGATGCGTGCCATGACCCATCAAAACAACCGCTTGTTTTTCACCGATCTCTGGTAACTGACTCTTAAGCGCTTGGGCTGCAATCTCGTAGTCTTCTATTCCATTTAGAAGCGGTTTTCCGAAAGTTACTGATTTAAATCCTTTTTCATAGTGTTTTGCAATTCCCATCAATTCGTTGTATTCACTGCCTGCCATAATGTGAAGCGGTTGAACAACCAGTTCTTCTACACCATCAGCCATCAACTGCTCGAAAGCTTCTTCTGGATTTAGAACAATGATATTGTCACGTTTTGCCAATTTATTAATAATAAATTGAGATGTAAAGGCACGTACAACTTGGTAGTCGGGATAGGCTTCTCCGATTGCATTTTCTGTCGCCTCAATGCTCATCTTTCTCGTATCTGCATAACTGGTTCCAAAACTAACCACCATAACCGCTTTTTTCCCAGCCACCCATTTGGACTCATCGGCTGCAACTTGTACCAAGGGTTTTGGAATTTCTTGTCCATTTCCATCTATAGCATCCTGCACATGTTGCTTGTAAATCTCTTGAAATGCAACATTCTCACCCAAACCATGCAAATAGGTATTCACACTATATCCTTCTTTTTTCAAGATTGTCTTCCAAGAATCATCTTCATCGCCTGCCATATCATTATTGGCATGGTCCCCTGCAACCACCATAAACGGCATCAAGGTAACCTCATGAATTTGGTCTTTTTCCAATTGTGTCATCACATCGTCCAAGGTTGGGTATCCCTCTACCGTACCCACATAAACCTTGTCCATACCTTCCTTGTCTAAGACGCTTTGAAGACATGCATATGATGCATTGGCAGGATGATGTGTTCCATGACCCATCACAACTACTGCCTCGCCTTGACCCAATTCCGGCATTTGCACAGCCAATGCTTCTGCAGCTGCTGTGTAATCCGAAATCCCTGTCAAGATAGGACGACCCATAAGCAGAGAATCAAAACGACCGTCGTTGTATTCTGCCACAACCTCAACCATTTCGTTGTACTCCGCACCAGCGATTACATGAAGGGGTTGAACAACCACCTCACTGAATCCCTCTTGGCTCAATCGATCCAAGGCTTGTGTTGGATTGTCTATCATAATGTTGTCTCTTTTTGCTAGTTTATTAATAATAAATTGCGATGTAAAAGCGCGTCTCACTTCATATTCTGGATAGGCGTCTGCAATCTCATTTTCTGTTGCCTCAATGCTTGCTGCTCGCGTGTCTGCATAGCTGGTACCAAAGCTAACAACCAGAATTGCTTTTTTCTCAACTTCAGGTTCGACTGGCGATTCCGGCTCAGCAGGACTTGCTTCTTCAACTGCTGGTTGATCCGCAACGGGATCACTTGCCTCTGCTGCCCCCTGAGAACATCCTGAAAAAACCCCAACTGCTAAAAATACGATTATCATCATTGCTAATACTTTCTTTTTCATCATTTTTCCTCCTTCTTCATATTTTACGATGCTGAAATCACCAGTTCACCCGATGAAATTCGCTTCGCGTCAATCCCAAAAATATGTTTCATTTTCTGCGAGGTAAAAATTTCTTCCGGCTGATCGTTTTCAATCAGCTTCCCCTTTTTTAAAACAATCACCTCATCGCTGAATAGATTGACTAGGTGCAAATCATGCATAATCGCAACGACAGTAATCTTTTGATCCGCTGCCAGGCCTTTCAACCGCCCCAAAAAACGAATGCGATATTCAATGTCCATATTGGAAAAGGCCTCATCGAGAAAGAGCACCTCTGGCGATTGCGCCAAGGCTTTAGCCAACATCACCCGCTGCTTTTCGCCACCGCTGATCTCTGTGATCAAGGCGTCTTTTAACCCTAAGGTGTCGGTCCATTCCATGCATGCTTGAACGACCTCCAAATCTTCTTTACGTATTTGTCCGGACCGCCTTCGAAACGGCGCCCGGCCCATCATAACAATCTCAAGACAGGTAAAGGGAAATCGGATTTGCAGCTCTTGTGAAATTACAGCGGCTTTTTTGCTGAATTCCTTGATGGAAACAGCCCTTAGATTCCGATCCCCCAGCATTACCTTTCCTTGAAATGGAGGAAGACTTTTCGTCAGAAGACGAAATAACGTGGTTTTTCCCGCCCCGTTCGGTCCGATAATTGACGTGAATTTTCCGGGGCTAATATCGAAAGTAAGATTTTCTATTATTTTTTGATCTCCATAGGAGAAGGATAGGTTTTCAACTTGAATCATAATAAACTCCTAGAATAAGGCCTTGTTCTTCTTAACGAAAATGGCAATAAAAAATGGTCCCCCAAACAGGGTGGTAAATACACCAACAGGAATCTCGATATTCAATAGCACCCGGGTTACCGTATCGGCCAGCAACAAGAGCAAGCCACCTAACAAGCCCGATAAAGGCAATAGAATGCGATTATCCGATCCCACAAGAAAGCGAAGCATATGGGGAACAATCAAACCAATAAAGCCTATAATCCCGCTAACGGAGACGCATACCGCTGTCATCAAAGAACCACTGATCAATAAAATTCGCCTGACCCGTTGGGTATCTACCCCCAGGTTTCTAGCTTCCTGGTCCCCCAAACACATCAGATTTAAATCATCAGCATAGTACAAGCAGATTGCCATGCAGATTCCAATAACAACAAAACAAAGCCCTACATGCATCCAACTCCTTGCTGATAAACTGCCCATCAACCAATAGATAATGGCAGAAACACCCTCTCCAGACAGACTCTTCAAGAAACTAATACCAGCCGAGAAAATCGAACTGACTATAATTCCGGCAATAATCATATTGCTGGGACTTAGCGTCCCATCCACCCGCGCAATCCTCAACACTAAGCCCAAGGTTCCCAAGGCACCCATAAAAGCAAAAAGGGTCACTGGCAGATGCAGATTCATTGAAAAAAGATTGATGAAAATTGCAACAGATGCGCCAAATGCCGCTCCCGATGAGACACCCATGGTGTAGGAATCAGCGAGGGGATTCATTAAAAGTGCTTGAAAAACCGCACCGGATACCGCTAGACCACATCCCACCAAAATTCCTGTCAAAATCCTGGGTAATCGAATATTCCAAACAATGCTGCTCCATGAATCGGGGATTCCTTCCAACAAACTCGGATCCACTCTACCCCCGATAATCTTAAGGGTATCGAGAATGGAAATTTCCGCCCTGCCCAAATTGACTGCCATAAGTCCAACGCCCATCAACACACAGAAAAAGAAGAATAGGATCAAGCTGTCTTTTTTCCGTTTGTCTTGCATTTTTATCCATAACTGATTTTCCATCATATCCTCCAAGGCATAAAAAAAGATGAGTCCCCTTTCGGAGTCTCATCATAAATATCAAATACGGCCTTGGCCCTATCTATTCATGGTGCCATCTCCCTCCGAAATGGTTGTCATGCCATGCATTAGGTAGGTCTCCTGACTTGTCTTCATCCTACTCCCATCCTTCCCAATCCTATGGATCAGTGGTTACATGGTTTCGTCCAACTTACAGTAGCGGGGGCTGTGCTAGATTTTCACTAGCTTCCCATTTAAGCTTTCGCGCCTATTGCATTATTTAATTATCGTTAACAGAATACCATCAAGTTTTCTATCCGTAAAGTCATTTTTTGGATATATAATGAGATTATTCTGTCATAGAATTCATTCATACGACCAAAACCATAAAGCCTATTTACAAAAAAACGAAGGATCGACTAATCGCCAATCACTTCGTTTCGATTGTTATTGGGCTAATTTTTGATACCGAGCTTCAATCCAATGAAGGTTCTTATTGACCCGCGCATTGGAAATGCTAATCTCCAACAAAGCCGGCAACTGTATGGTATAGGACAATTTTTCGATCTTCAATCCCTGCCCCCATCGCTTCATTTGTGCTTTCACTTCTTCAATAGCTTCTGCACTCAAACTTTCTGCTTCTTGCACCAATCCAATATCATAGATTAAATGGGCAATCTCTTTGGCTTCCTTCATCGCTGTTTTTGCTTCCAGTAATTCCGCTTTCCCCGGCTGCAACCAGCCCGGTAATTTTTCGTATTCCTTCTCCCGATCGAAAATCTGCGCATATACCCATTCGATATCGGCAAAATGTGCAGGCATTTGTTCCATTCCTGCTTGCAATGATTCCGCGCTCGTTTCCAAAATCCGTTTCTGCTCTTCTAATATGAATAAGACTCGCTTCTTCAACATATGGCGGTAACCAAATTGTGAAAAGACCATATTAAATAAAATAGCAATCAAGACACCGCAAAGAAGGGCTGCCATCCGAAGTTGAAAGGTCAACAACATACTAGGCTCTCCTGCAGCTGTTTGCTGTACATACTGGGTCATGTAAATCGCCGTAAAATAGGCAACCGGTGAAACAAAACGCCAGCTGATTTTAATGCTGACATAAAGTGTAAATGCAACCCCAAGCGCAACAGTCAGTGCCGTATTACCCCCAAAGAAAATGATCAATGCAGTCGCTGCCGCAGCAATGACTGTTGCAATTACTTGATCGCGTCCCACCCGAATCCCTGTGATGGAAACAGGTTCCAATGTCAACATCACCCCAAAGAGCACCGAGATGATATCTTTTTGTAATAATGGGTTCGATCGTGCAATGACATAGGCAACAAAAATTGCAACAAAACTCTTTACCACATAGGTTGTTGAATCGAAAAGATAGGCTTCTCGCCCCCAACGAATCCATGACATGATTTTTTTCATCTCAAATCCTCCTCGTATACGATATCTTCAGTATATCATCTCGTTTTTTTCCAAGGCAAACCTTCGGATAAAAAGAAGGACGGTGGTCCCTATAGGGTTCCACCGTCTGTTTTCTGCTCTACCAAGGCTGATTTTGGGAAAAATAGCGTAATGCTGGTTCCTTTATTCAACTCGCTCTCTAAATAAATCTCACCGCCATGTTGCTCCACAATGACCTTGGCAATCGCCAAACCCAAACCCGTTCCTTGGACGCTTTTTGATTCTCCCAGTCTCGTTCTGGACTTATCAGCTCGATAAAAGCGGTCAAATATATGTGGTTGATCTTCCTTGGCGATTCCGATTCCATTGTCCTCAATCTGAATGGCGTAGGTCTGTTTCGTCTCCCGCAAAGATAGACGAATCTGTCCCTGATCTGGCGTATATTTAATACAGTTATCTACAAAAACCCGCACTGCCTGTTTCAATTTATCATAGCTGGCGTACACCTGGGGACAATGATCAAATTGCCCGCTAATTTCATGGCGATTATCAATCATCTTCGTTTCTTTTTCAACTTCTTCCATCAATTCCGTCAAGGAAAACTGACTCATCTCCATCTTTAAGGTACCCCGATCACGGCGAGCCAAGAACAAGAGACTCTCTACAAGAGATTGCATAAAATCCGTTTCACTTCGGATTGCTTCGATCCCCTCAACCAAGACCTCTGGATCATCCTTTCCCCATCGGTTTAAAAGGTCCGCATATCCCTTGATCACTGCAATTGGCGTGCGCAACTCATGGGAAGCATCGGAGACAAACTGACGTTGTTTGCCATAGGATTCTTCAATTTCATCCATCATATGGTTAAAGGTCTGGGCCAGATCCTTGAGCTCATCACGAGCACCATTGACCATTAAACGCTCTGATAAATTACTGGCTGACAAAGACTGCACATTCTCCGTCATGGTATGAATCGGCTGCAAGTGTTTTTTTGCAATCTTGGATGCCCGAGCCATTGCAATCAGCCAAAATAACAAGGCTAAAACCCAACCCGCTGCCACCGTTCCCATAAAAATTTCTTCGATAAAATCCGTTGACTTCATCAAAATCAAAACCTTGTCCGGATTCTCGATTTCTCCCTCCAATACGGTTTCGGAAATAAACCAATCCTGATAAACGAGACTCCATGGTAAATACGCATTATCAGTACGAATATCCGTATAGGTCATTTGGTCAGTGCTGGCAATCCAATTTCCAGCCCCGTCAAATATCCCGTATCTTAAATTCTCAATTGGAATCAGGCGATCCAGAAGCGCCGAGTCCGGAGTTTCTTTCCAATCTTCAACAAATATTGCCGCATGATTTTCCAGTTGCCAAACCTCGTAGGTTTGAAACGCATACTTTCCTCCAAAAAAGAGTAATAGATTCATGAAAATGAGGGCACGAAAAGTAATCCATCCATAGCTCCACGTCAATTTGAAGGTAATATTCAATCGAAATAAGGATAAAAACCGATCAAAACCCGACGCCAAAGAATCCTTTCCATTTCCACGCATGGTATCAATCGCTTCAAGAATGGCGCGAATCACACTTTGAACCAGTTTCAAGACAAAGCTAAACACGAACACAATCCCTTTGGAAATAGGATGCGACCGTATCTTCTTCGGCTTTTTATTGGCTTGCCGTGCCGCCTTTTTTTCTTTCCTAATTTCCTTCCGACTTCGTTTCATTTACTCCACCTTAAATATATAACCGACTCCACGTACGGTATGAAAGAACTTTTTATCAAAGACCTCGTCAATTTTTGTACGAAGAGTCCGAATATAAACGTCTACAATCTTGATATCCCCATAATAATCATAGCCCCAAATCCGCTCAATAATCTGTTCACGGGTCAAAACATGATTAAGATTTTCCATCAGCAATTGGCAAAGTTCAAATTCCTTTTTCGTCAAGGTAATCAATGTATCTTGAAAATGAACTTCATGACAATCCGAATCCAAACACAGGTCTCCTGCGCAGAGTTTCTTTACATTCGACACAATCGGCGTCTGTTCGTGAGAACGAAAAATCCGGCGCATCCGTGCCAGCAATTCTTCAATGGCGAAGGGTTTTGTCATATAATCATCCGCTCCAACATCTAGCCCCATGACTTTGTCCATGGTTTCATCCTTTGCTGTTAGCATAATAATCGGTACCTGCGAGCTTTGACGCACACGCCTGCAGACTTCCATTCCATTCATACCCGGAAGCATCAAATCCAGAATAACCAAATCAGGGGATCCGTTCAAAATTGCATCCAAACCAGACCGCCCATCATGAACAGACGTTACCGTATATCCTTCATATTTTAATTCCAATTCCAAGAATCTAGCAATCTTCAACTCATCTTCAACGACTAAAATCGTCTCATTCATGTGACCGCCTCCCATCTATTCCCATTATACGTCATTTTGACCCAAACGAAAGAAAAAAAGCGGATCTATTGATCCGCTTCGTCATCATCCTTCTCTTTTTCAAAGCCATCTTTTACCTGTTGTGCGACCTCGCGAATCGGTTGGTCAACACTGTATTCCTTGCCTGTATAAGATCGAATCTGCATTTGGTATCCCACGATGATCGCTAGAAGTAATGCGAACAAAGAGAACGGCATGGTGCATAGAATGATTAAAAGCGCTACCCAGGTTGGCCAGTCCAAGAAAACTTTGTTGTCCTTATGCAAAATAAATCGATGATTCTTCAATTTATCTCCTGCGTCCCGCATTTCCTCTCTTCGATGATCTCGATGAGCTTGTCTCTCTGCATGGTGAGGGTGCTCTCTTCTTTCTTTTCTTTCACTTCTCGCTTGCTGTGGCTTCTGCTTAGGTCGAATTCGATCTTCCTTTTCCAGTTTAATTAAGGCTTCCACCAGATTGCCGTCGGCTTCTTCCAAGGCAATTCGTGCTTCTTCATAGGTGACATTGGCGCGTTCTTTTAAAATATCAATTTTCTTTAATTCGTTTTCCATGATTTCCTCCTTACACTCCTGTCTCTGTATCAGAGAAAGTTTCCTTGATCTTTTCGATCATTTCCACGGCCTTGCCTTTTTTGTTTCGGACTCGGAATTTAAATCCGAAGATCACACCCAAAACCAAAAGAATGATAGATACCGGGAAGGTGCAGATGATCAAGATTAATGCCAAGATTGATGGGATATTCAAGAATGTCTCCCCATCTTTTTGAACCATAAATCGATGAGCATTCATCTTTGAAAAAACTTTTTTCGTTTCTTCCCCAAAATTCTGGCTCGACTCTGCAAATTTATCTCGCGTTGCTTTTCTCTCTGGTCGAATCTTCTCCGATTTTTCTAAGTAGATCAATGCATCAACCAAATTCCCATCACAAACTTCCAAGGCCTCTTTCGCTTCCTGATACGATACATTCGCACGTTCCTTTAGGATGTCAATGTTTTCTAAATTAATCATTTTGTTTCCTCCTTTGTTCTTTCTGTCTTTATCTTATCCACTACGGATGAAAAACAGAAAAAAGAAAGATGAAGAAATGGTTAAATCTTCGTCAAGTAATGGCAAGGCTTACAGCCATTTTTGTGTATTGCGCGTCACTTGTAATCGAGCATTTATTATAAGTGATGCGCTGTAATTATTAAACTTCCATCATATTAAAGACTTTGCAAATCTTTGATGTCATCCAAATCCGTGAGATCTTTGCCTTCATATTCTTCAAGGAACTCCAGCAACGTCGTTCTCCGAATCTTATAACTTCCAAGTTTCAAAGCCGGAAACAACCTTTTTTTGATATGCTCATAAACAAACCCTTGATTTGTCTTAAGGAGCTTTTAGGCTTCTTTCACAGTATAAAGCAGAACCTCAGACTCAACGTTATAGACTATAGTTACCCTCTGTTCTTTTCCAACAAAATTATGTCGTTTCCACTTATCGATTATTTTTTCAGCAAACTTCTTCTCATCAATATCAACCTTAATCTCCATAGAATACCTCTAATTAAATTATTAAAAAAGCGAGTGCTATTCTAACACTCACTTACTGTCCCAAACATGCTCGCGTTGCATATTAATAATAATCTCATATCTGGGTGCAGAATATCTCTTGGTTTCATGATAAACATCCTATAATCGTCCGTTTCTTTTCCTTTATAGGAATAACCGTAAACGATTGATACAGCTTAAAATCTCCATCCAAGCATCCACTATTCCCATTCTATCAACTTGTATTATTCTCTATCATAATCAGTTGATTTCACTGCATTTCATGGCTGTATTACACTAGTTTTCATGCCCGATTTATGGCTTCATAATTTTTTAGTACGTTTTTAGTACGCTATCTTTATTAATATCTGAAACCACATCTATAAAGTATATTCACTAATAACTTTACAGATGCCACGAATATTAACATTTCCTTTAAATTCAAATTTCATCTTTCCTAGCCCACTGAACCACACTTCTAATTCACTATCTAAATCAAATGTACCTGCTGTCTCAACGGAAAACGCTTGAATCTTGCTGTACGCAAGTGAAGAATAATCAATTTTCTTTCCAGTAATGCCCTGAACATTCACCGCCACAATTCTTTTTGATGTAAAAATAACCATATCCCGCATTGATTTATAAGCACCAATGACCTCTTCACCCTCTATTAAAAATTCTATAATCTTGTTTGTTCCAGATTCTATACTCACTGGACTAAGTTTAAGATACTTCTTGTTATCAAAATCTATCATATCGTCTCCTCCTAAAATAATACTCCATAATTGCCATATCCTTACAAATAATTATTTCACTAACGTCTCCTTTTGTAAAGACTAGGAAACGGTTAAATCTTCATCAAGTATTGGCAAGGCTTACAGCAATTTTTGTGTATCGTACGTATATTGTATTTGGTCACTTTTACACCGAATGGAGTGAAAATGAATAATTTACTATAAGGTTAATCACTCTAAATCTCTAATTATTTCAGCATTAACGCTCAGAAAAATTCTTTCTCGAATTATCATCATCAAACCATAATTCATTATCAAAATCCAGAAGACTACTTAATCTGAAGAAGCGAAAAACAAGTTTAAAATTAACCTTAGACCATCCTCTTAGGTCTTTTATAATTCTCTCCATATCTAATATTAAGTAACACAAGCTTTTACTTAGTTTTACGAGGTCGTTAGAATACCACCATGTAAAGGTTTCTATTTCTTCATCATCTTTTGAATTCGTTACTTCTTTATAATAATGTTCAAGAGAATTCCATAGATGTTTTATTTCTCTAAATCGCCCTCTTGAACCATTATAGAAATTAAAATTTTCGTATTTCATTGCTTCATCGAAACTAAACTCCTCTTTCGGATTAGTAATAATAGTTGATGAATCTTCTGGTATTCCTTGAGATATTTGATTGATAACTCTGCTTTCGTTCGCTTTGACTATTCGACTTATTAATAAATTTTTCTTATTCTCAAAATCATCATCTTGATTACCTGTTGATAAACCAAATTCCTCAAACCCACTAATATCTTTTAATTTTCCAAAAATAATATTCAGATTATCTTTCATAATATTATTGATACCTTCATACTGCCCTAACAATCGTCGTCTTTTTACTATCTCTATCATAAGAAAAAATATTATTGCTGACGCTATTGAACCTACTACCAAAGATATGATCGAGATAATAATGTCCAAACCATGATAAATCAAGTCTCCATTAGTGCCAATAGGTTCTAATTGATCCAGCATTTTGTACACACCATTCAAAACTAGAATGAGTAATAAGTAAATCAACAGTTTGCAATAATTAAAACGCTCATATGGGCGGCCTGTTTGAAATTTGAGAAAATGCAATACTTCCCTATTTTTCATCGTCTCACTCCGTTACATTCAATATTAGTTATCCTATTAAAAGGCTATCTAACAGAAGAAATTTTTCACTTATTATCAAAACAACATCTTGATCTGCGCCGGTTCATAATTGGTTATGATTAATTCCTTTACCTTGCCGCAGGCATCTTTGTCTCTGCTGATCGAATAAGCCGTGTTCACTTCTTCTATATTTGCCCAGGAATACCACTCGCGAACCTTTGGATGATCATTGATCGTCACAAGGAACTTTCCCTTAATTTGCTTCAAACAATCCACTAGGCGCATTTGATCTTTCAAGGAAAACTCTGATTCGTATCCTGCCGTTTCATAATAGGGCGGGTCGCAGAAGAACATGGTAGCCTTCCGATCATACTTCTGTATTAGCTCTTCAAAATCCAGATTCTCAACGTAGGTATTTCTCAATCGCCTCTGGATCTGTTGAAGATTGCGTTCGCCAAAGACAATCCCTCGAGGCTTCGTGGATGTGCCATATCCATAATTCCCTCCCTTGGCCGCGAAGCTCTGACTATTGATATAAATAAAGCGGATCGCACGCTGGATCTCAGTCAATCCTTTTAGATCCGCATGCTTGTAGTGTTCAAACTCATCCCTACTGCTTAATTCATATTG
This sequence comes from Gottschalkiaceae bacterium SANA, assembly GCA_036323355.1. GTDB lineage: Bacteria > Bacillota > Clostridia > Tissierellales > GPF-1 > GPF-1. Next base: position 2,631,841 of record AP028876.1, read on the forward strand.
AAGCATTCTTTGCAGCTCGCTCGCATGATGTTTCATCATTCGGAAGAGATTCACCAGCTCTCCTTCCACATCATTTATTACTTCAACCTTGCTGGGTTCTTTCCCAAAATATACCCAACCAGCTCCAAAGAATGTTTCAACATAGCAAGTATGCTCCGGCAACCTGCTGATAATTTCTTTCCTTAATTTTGACTTCCCACCCATCCGAGAGATCGGTGGATTCATATTGTTATAATTGTTTGCTTTAATCACCCTCTTTTAGATAATTTAAAAACGAATTTTCATCATATTAAGTACGCTAATAACAATTAAACTGTCTTAGTTTTTCCCAAGCACTCTTTTATTGAACAAATCTTCTTTTCAAACGTTTCCTGATGCCAAAAAATCTCCATAAATGTATAAGCAAAATCTATCATAGAATCGAAACTTTCGCCTTCCTTTAAATACTCTTGAAACACTAGTATGAAGTTTTCGTCATTAGGATCTACGTTCCCTTGATGAAAACATAAAATGCTTAAGTGTAAAAAATATCTTTTTTTGCACTTATCAAATGTTATAGAAGACCCATTTCCATTTTGGAATGGTGTAATAAATCTGAACCAGTCCTCTTCTTTCGTGCTCATAATATCTTCATAATTGCCCCATAAACTTTCAATATTTTCACATAACCAATGCTTTAGGGAAAAGCAACGCTCATGCCCTCTTTCCTCTCTGAAAAAATCAAGCATTCTGTTATTAGTCTCACTCGGTAGCTTTTTGAATAAAATCGCACAAGAAAAATATAAACAAATTTTATGAAATAACACATCAACAAATTTTCTATAATTTTCTTCTACAACATACGCTTCTGATTCATACAAATCTTCTATTATTTTCCCTAAAAAATTGTATGAATCAGTCTCGTTATAAATATCATTTATTAAGAATTCTACAATAGTTTCTGAAAAAGTAAATCTATTTATCTTAATTTTAAAATAACACTCATCTAAAAGTTTTTTAAAATAAAATTGCTTATCTTGTTGGTTTAACTTCATGTTTTTTGAAAAACTTAGAATATATCTTGATAAAATACTTTCCCTTAAAGTCTGATTCATACAATCCTCTCTATTTATTAAAGAAATAAAATCAAACTGTTCATATTCTTCTATTCCTCTAAAATAAGTTTGAACCGAAAAGCATATCTGAAAAAGGCTCATTATTTGATCATCATTTATCTTTTTTATCGCCCCATGGTCCTCTATGTATTTTAAAGAAAAATATAATACCTCCGTTGCTCTCGCTTGTGCCAAAGAAATGAATATTGGTTTCAAAATAAACTCAAAATTTTCCTCATCTGATATTACTTCAATAATAAATGCTAACGAATCATAAATATTTTCAAAGTCACGTTTCCTAATCGATTGCATAGTATCTCCATAAAGGATTCGGGTATACTCGTTTTTTAAACCTTTCATTTTCGAGTTTATTACAATATTCATGTAGTACCAATTTGCTATTCTAGATTTGAAAATTGTTGGAAATAGTATTAATTCAAATGACAAATATGCTAACAATAAAACAACAAGAATGTTCAATGAAAAATTTAAAATCAAATTATTATACGCATCATTAATATAAAAAAGAGTATTTAAAGAAAATAGAAATAAAGATATAAAAATCAGTATAAAAGGATCAATACCTTTATAGTGTTTCCCCCAGAACTCTTTCACAGACATTCCATAATATGATTTGTCTAGGTTATTAATAGTTAGTGTAATAATTGCAAAAACAATAAATGATATACCTGCTTGTGCTTGCCAAATAGAATCCATATATGGTAATAATTCTATTTTTGTTTTCTCTAAAAAAAACAAATCATGAAAGGGGGATCTGTTAATATAAAATAGTATCTTATTAATTATCATGTTCAAAAAAATAATTAATCCAAGCAATCCAAAAGTAATTTTTTTCATGTCATTCTTCCCCCTAATATTCACTCCTAATACAAATATTAACATATTAAATTGGTTTTCACTATTTTATTCTACATGAATAATCTCCGCCGTATCACTAAAAGACTCTTGAACACTAATGCCTTGTTTACTAAAAAGCTAAAAGAACACAAATTGTGTCCAAAAATCTTATGAAAGAAAATGCTGCAACTGATCAACAGCCGCTTCCAACATCTCACTAATCGTCTGCTCCGTTACAAATAGCTTCACCACACTAGGAATCAGCGAGTAAGCCTTCCCCAGCACATAATTGTATTTCATCTTTCCCGTTCCGGATCCGTAGATCTGCTCCGCTTCAATCACCAAGGAGAGCAAGATCTTCTTTACCACTCCGATCTGCCCCATGTAGATTAATACCAGGAGTACCCCAACGAATACTCCTGCAGCAACCACATTCATGGCCAGCGGCATTGGGATCACTTCCTGGATCCCCAAAATCAAAACTCCCAGCAGAATCACTACTAAGAGCACCATCAACACTTTAATTATTTTTTTCATTTTTCTCATCCTCCTCTGCATATCGCGCAAGAACTGTAAGCATCAACCATGTTGGTGCTGGCTTTGCTAGTTCATCTTCCTGGTTCCACTTGTCTGGATCATTCAAGATCCCTCGTTTACTCAGTTCTTTTACGGCCTTGCGGCCAAGTTCTCTTTGCCACTTCTCAAGTTGTTTCGGCATCACAATCTCCTTTACTCTCTCTTTGAATTCTTGAAACGCCACCGGCTTCTTCACGAACCACCGCGGACATTCCTTCCACCCCACCACCTGCTGATGGGTCCAGATATCCCTGATCGGATCCAAATCATATTTCAGGCAAAGGTCTGCACACCTTTGCACTGTAGAATCCAGTGTCTCTTCTGTAAACTCCCCAGTCCAATCCTTATGGCACATCTCAATCCCATAGGTATAATCGTTTGGATATGAGGATAGCCGGCTAAGCGCACGCCTGGTGTATTTCTTCGATCCCACATGATAAGCAAGCTCCGCTTCCGGAATGCAGATCAGCCGCTCTCCATTGATCCCGATGATCTCATGAGCAGATCCAAATCCATCCTTCCCAAGCTTTCGATTCTCAAAGAAATTCTGGTTCCCTCTCGGCGTTGAGCCGGGGTTAGCAACCCAATGGACCACTAACCCCCTCATGCCTTTTAATCGCCTACCCGGGCGGGAATATCGATTCTGAGTAATAAGCTTCACGCTTGTCTTATACTCGGTTTTCATAATCTTCATCCTCCCTGCTAGTCCCCTTGTACTCATCGATTTCAGTCTCTAAGATCTGACGTTGCTTTCTCTTCACCCAAAAAAGAAGCCACCCAAGGTCAGCTCCTCCATCTACTAAATTCTCAACAACCGACTGCCCTTCCCGAAGGAACATCACTCCATAAACCACAGTGGCAAAAAATATCCCCATCTCCTTTAAAGGGGCCACCCGGTAACTAAGTCCCGCTAGGATCATGATGCAAAGGTAAGAAAATAACTTCACCTTTGTCTTGTCCCACAAGGTCTTTGAATATATTGCTCTCGTTTTCACTGCTTCCCGGTACCCCTTGTTCTGCTTGGCCAAGGACCAAAACTTCGTCAGGATATCTAGGACCATAGCAACCCCCACCGCAATGATGCTGGTGAAAAACGCCTGATCCGGAAAGAGTAAATAGCTGATCGCAGAAAGGGCAAATCCAATCAGCGGGTTGGATCCATCTAGTACCTTTGAAAGGTATTCCTGTAATTGTGTCATCTATCCCTCCTGTACGATTGAATCTTTCTCTTCCTGGGTAATCCAGCCGGCTTCAACTGCCCGGTCAAGAAAAGCCTCATCAATTATTCCCCATGCATACATTCGCCTCAAATCACTCACCGAATATCTAGACACCAGGATCCACCTCCTGACTCTTCAGCGTTTCTTCTAAATCACGCTGCACTTGCTTCTGAAGAAGAAAATCAAGCTTCTCTTCCACACGCTGAAGGGGATCGACTCCACCAGAAGGTCCAACTTCATTTGAAAGGCCTTTCCCTTCCGAATCGACATATTCTCCTCGAGTCAGGTCAAATTGATAGGTGATGCCAGCGACCACTTTCTCTTGATCACCAACTTCTGACTTTGAAGTCACTTTCCTTCCACTTCTGGTTGTCAGCTCTTCTATTTGATGAATCTTCCCATTCTCTTCGACATACATATTTCGCCCCCCCTTTATTCGAGTAATGCTGTGTATCCTCTGTTCCTTGCAACTGAATTTTTAAAACGATAAGTGATGACGATCGAAGTGTTAAACCTAATAAATAACGGCAAGACACCGCCTTGTCCACCATAAGTCCCACTATATTTATAAGAGCTTAAAACCTCACTCGTTGCCGCACCACCATCAACACTGAAGCTGACTCTTGCTTCTTTACTACCATCAGAACCACCGTCTGCATGAGCTATAATATTCGTCAAATATCCAGCACCTGTTATCGTTTCTGTATAGCTATACCACAGATTTTTCGTCGTGTTTGCAATCTCCACGACCATTTTATTGAGCGGAGTCAAAGCAGACCAATCAATGCCTCCACCAGCTGCTACATTTGTTCCACCAATCATGTGCTCACCACCTTCGAAAAATAGATTGTCACCTGGATATCTTGGGTTTGATCCTGAGTCGAGTAGATCTTCATGGATCCTGCTAAAGTTTCTGTATGTGTCCAAGAACCTGCAGCCTTTTCTTTTTCAGTAGGCGTTGCCACCACATCGGCCACCGTCTCTACATCAATGATTGGATCTGCAATGGTGTATTCCCACAGGCTCCCATTCTGCACCCACCCGGATGCCAAAATGGTTGCACTCTTTGAAATTGAAACCTTTTTATCCAGGAACTCCAATTCATCATCCATCTTTTGCATGTTACCTACACTCAAGGGGGTTCCCCCTTGAATCACATTCCCAAAAGCCGGTGTCAAGGTGATAGTCCCATCCTCATTTTCAACCATTACAAATCGGTTGGGAAACTCGACTTGCCGCTCTCCCCATGTTGTTTTGTTGTAATTCATCTACTCACCCCTATCCTGCTTCCACAGTGATCTCAATGCTGACCGTAATGGATTCATATTGATCTTTGTCTACATCAATCTCGGAACCAGCAAAGAGTTTGCCTGTTCCAAGAGCAGCTGTCGCCCCGTCACCAAAGACACCTGCAGAAGTTAAATGAATCCCATTCCCTTCCGTCTCATCTAGATATACTTCCTTGATCAGCGTTTCCCCATCGATGGTTGTGGCTGCCGCCTTTCGAATGACTTCTTGATCAAGGCTCTCTGAACTTACATCCGGAGGCAATCCAGATCCCAGTCCAAAGAATTCGAGGTCCTGATTAATGAGTGCCAGGACTCTCGCCAAACCTGCATCTGTAATCAATCCTCCACCTCCTAGATAAAGAGATCATCTGAAGGAAACAGTTCACTCGATGCAAAGTGATACTTGTGCCGGCGAAGCTTCACCGACATGGTGACCTTCAGATCTCCATAGAATTTCGTTATCCTGGCAATCGTTGAATTCGAATTGAAATCCGCTCCCTCAAGCGCGGTCACCCTCGAATTCTGATTTGCCAATGCATCTGTCAGCTTCATAGTATTTCCTCCAATTCAAGCGCATAAACCGTATGCCCTGGAACAATCTCCTCAGTTACGCTTTTCACCAGGAAGGATCCACGAACATCCCATTGGTCTGTGAGAATGTCGATCTCGCATTTCTGGCCGATTTTTCTTTCTTCTAATGTCGTAAGACTTATCATTCGCTTTGTCCTGGCCTGTTTCTTCAGCATGGCCTTGCCAACCTTTCTGGCAGACAAGCGGTCGGTAATGTCCTTACTTTTCACCACGGCTTCTAAAAGACCATGTGCCTTGATGCTCTTCGGATCCTCGAAGTAGTCCACCACTTGAATCGTTGGTCGGTAATGGATTTTGATTTGCCCTGCAGGTATTGGATTGATATTTCCAGGGATGCTCAACACCTTCCCTTCCTTGTCGATCAGGAAGTCTTGGGTCCCATCATCATTCTTCAGAAGCTTCCACCTCAAAGGTTCTCCACCATCCAAAGTGATCTCCGCATAATTCGGTAAATAGGCCAAAGGGAAAAACCTCTGCACTCCATCCGATGTGAAATACTGATCAATGAAATCAGGTGAGGCTTGTTTAGATCCCACAATCCAAATCCGATTCGCCCCTTCTTCTCCCTGGTAGGAAACATTCAAACTGTTGATCCGGAAATTGTAAGCATCTCCAACCTTGCCAAACTTACCGCCAAGGCTTTCAAATCCCTTGAAGAAATGCAGATCATTCTCTCCATCCACATACCAATGCCAATTGGCCAAGTGCTTCATGATCCGATTCATCACCTCGCTCATATAGATGTACTCCAGATACAACTCATCGATCACTTCCTTACATTCCTGCACCGCATTTGTTGTAAGTTCTGGAACATACCGCCCGAGCAAGTACTTTAAAATCAGATCCGGCCGGCCCTGGTAGATATCATCAGAGCCAAGCCTTTCAGCCACCACTCTCTTTTTCAAGTAGAATGCATTGTCACTACAAGATAAAGCCACAGCCTTCAGGCTTCCTCCATCGGATTCCTGCTGATCTGTCACTTGGCCAACTGCAAAGAGCGTTGGATATTCCTTGTAAAACCGCAGAGTCTTATACTTCAAATTCTCTGCGATATTAAAACCCGTAAGAGAAATGGATCCAAATCCATCAAGAACCGTTTTTCTTGTGACCTTGGCCACATTCTTAAGCAAGGTGTCTCCTGTGCTATTGATATAAACCTTCACCTACACACCCCCAACACCGACTAAACGATTCCCCAAGGATTCATCCATGCCCTCATAAATCTTTCTGCCATCCAGGTAAACCACAATGGTTTTCGCTTCCCCTGAAGAACCATATCCCTTTGATAATGGGATCCACCGCTTCAGGACCCGCCTCACCAATCATGGCCAAGGTTGGTCTTGTGACAATACCGCCTGCAGCAAGCATTGGAATCTTAGGAATATTAATCCCAAAACTCTTCCCGCCAACACCAGGAACCCAATCCGGAATACTAAAGGAGATCGAATTCATCCCCGAGATCAGCATGTTGATACCTCGAATAATGAAGTTGATCGTCCCTCGGATCCCGTTTCCAATGGAATCCCAAATAGATAACGCCTTTGTCTTTAATCCTTCAAAGGCACCGATCGCTCCGGTTTGAATCCCAACAAAAATGGCCACAGCCCCAGTCTTCAGACCCGTCCATTTTGTTGTCAGCCAATTATTCATCTTCTCCACAGTTCCCGTCACAGACGTAGACAACTCTTCAAACTTTTGCGCTGCCCCTTCTCGAAGGCTTGTTACCGTTTCAAGAATCCAACCCTTCACTGCATCCCAGTTTTGGTAAAGCAGTACAAGGGCCGCAATCACTGCTGCAATCACAAGAACAATTGGATTGGCAACAATAAAGGCAAATAGTGCCTGAAGCCCAGCCATCAAAGGACCGGCTATAATGCCGACCACCTTTCCGATCCACCCAAACACCGTTCCAAATCCGGTACTGATCATCCCTAAGAATTTAAACATCAAGGAAAACTGTGTGGTAATGGCACTCACCACAGAGATCCCTTTGCCAATCGTAAGGAGCACCGGTCCAATCGCTGCAACCAACAATGCAAACTTCACGATATTTTCTTGCGTGGATTGATCCAATCCCTTAAACCACTGAACCAACTCCCCAACCTTTTCAATTCCTTTGCTAAAGTAGGGAAGAATAATGTCCCCCAACATGATCCCAAGGTTTTGAAGTTGCACCCAGGTATCCGCTAAAGAATCATTAAAACCCTGATTCATCTTGTCATAGGCCGCCTGGGTTGCCCCGCTACTTGTCGCCATCGCATCGAGCGCTCCTGCAAAGTCCTCGGCTCCCGTTGTCGCTAGAACCGTCACCGCATTTAAAGCTTCAGTGGATCCAAATAGCGTGGCCATTGCATCGGCATTCCCTCCGGTTTTCTCACTGATTTCAGACAAGAACCCGGCCCATCCCACAGACTGTAAGTGAGCTGAATTAAACTCAAGCCCCAACTCAGCCGCCATATCAGACGCTTGCTTCGAGGGCTTCAAGATATTCGAATACGCCCCCTTCAGTCCGGTAATGGCCTGAGAGGTTTGAATACCATTCTTCGTTAGTGTCGCAATCGATGCAAATAGTTCGCCTGTGGATACATCCAGTGCTGAAGCAATGGGAATCACGTTACCAATGGAAGAAGCCATTTCACCAAAGGTAGTCTTACCATAATTCTGTGCCATCAACATCTGATCGGATACCGACTGCATGGCCTCAGACCCTTGAAGTCCGTAAGAGTTCATAACCGTGGTCAATCCATCCACAGAGGTTTCGATGTCTGAAAAACCGCCCTCTGCAGCTTTCGCTGCTACTTCTACATAAGAGAATGCATTGGCAGTGTCACCTGTTGCAGATATTGTTTGATACAGAGCTTCTGTGATTCCACCACTAGAAACCCCCATCTTATCTGAGAGATCTAATGATTTCTTCTCGATATCCTCCAGGGACATCACCGTTTGATCTGCAATGGTGCTGACCTTATTAAGCCCAACTTCAAAGTCACCAGCCATCTTTCCTGCAGCAAGGCCAGCGCCCACAACCGGCATAGTAAAGGCACTGGTCATGGTTCCACCGGCATTCTCTAATTTCCTCGAGGTGCGGTTCAGATCCCGGGTTACTTTGTTCATGCCTTTTTCGAAGCTACTCAAATTCGCTCCGATGTTGACCATTAAACTTGCAACTGTTGCCATTCACCCGCCCCCTTATTCAAAAGTCGAAAGGCCACTGCCCTTCGACTTAGATTTCATCTTCTTTTGTTCTTCTTCCATCTTTCTCTTCTTGATGGAGAAGTAGGCTTGCCACTCCGAGACTTCTTTACTGCTCATCTCTAAAAGCATGCGCTTCACACTCGCATAGCCAAGTTCTTCAGCCAGCTGATAGTAAAAGAAGCCTTCCGGGTGGCTTAAGAGTTTTTTTCCTGTTCCTCGATCTCATCTTCCAGTCCCGAAAGAGCGGCTGCTTTCTTGAACACTCGGTCCAAGGCCTTCGCGCTTTTCTTCGACAAAGCACCTCGATCTTCATCCGAGAAGATCCGTTCTTTCGTTTCCGGATCTAAAGAACACTCGATGATCATGATCGGATACATCTTGTCCAAGTCCGTTTTGGTCTGCTTGGTTCTCGAATTCACTTTCACACATTCCTGGATCAACTTACTCCGCTTGTCTCCCGTCATTCCCCGGACCAGAATCGAACAATCCCATTCCGGAACAGCCACCAACTCTTCTTCCAAATCCATACTTTGTAAAATTTTATCTCGTAACTTCATTTCACCCTCCTACATCCATTTTTCTTTTGTTGCGAACGATACCGATTCATTGACTGAATCTGCAATCGCTGAACTCACTTCATCTGATTCCAGTATTCCAAAGATCCGGATCGGATCCACATTCGCCCCTGGATACATTTCAATCACCAATGGCTTCCCACTGATCAGCACGTTGATAAAATACAAATCAATCTCAAACCACTGACTTAAATTCCCACTTCCGCTTCGAAGCCCCGGCTCTCTACGCTTATATTCCATCCCAAAGGCCGTTGTGTCTCTAGACTCTGCATCCATGGTAAAAGAATACTCATAGCACTCCGCTGCCACCGACAATGGCAAAAAGGAAGCGGACACCGTAACGGCACCCGCTTGCTCTTCTTCAAATACAATTTGGCCCGAGATTCGTTTTACCTCGAATCCCGCATTCACGACCACGCCAGCAACTTTCACAATCACCGGTGTTTCCAAATCCAAGACCCGTTTCGATTCAGCGGAGATTTGAAAGGTCTTTTGATCGCTTGTGGTTGTTGCTTCATCAACAAAGGGAACCGGTGATCCACTCACCATTACCTTTGCAAGTCTCCCTGCTTCCATCAAATTCCTCCTAAATAATTGTCAAAGCACCCGTTGATTCTAATGAGTAAGAAGCGGTTACTTCTCCGGATGCAGATGCACCCGTTTCAAAACTCGTTACCAGGTAATCGCCCCGGAATCCTGCTGCACCATCCACCAGATAATCCACTGAGATTGATGTGCCATTTAAGAGCGCAGCCTGAAGAGCACCTTGCCCCAAGGCATCATCCTTTTCATAGAATCCACTCAAGCTCATGGCAAAATCCTTGAGTCCTGAGATTCGTTCTTTCCACCCAGCACTTTCAAAAGTGGTTACATCAATCGTTTCTCCATTCAAGTTGAAACTTGCATCGTTCAATCCCTTAATCGGATTGACTCCCGTTTTGATTCTCAAATTCTTTGCAGCTAAACTCATACTTCCACCTCCTGATCAAACCGAATAATTGCCTCACACTTCTTGCAGCGAAAGGTTCGTTCTTCATCACCAAAGGTAGTCAGCTCCACCAAGTCATCATGGGGGCAACTGACTGCAATCGGCTTTTTCTTTTTCCATTTCATCCACGAAAATAGCTTCATTCTAATCCTCCCCAGCAACCCGGCATCTCAAATCCAATTGAAATGTCTGGTCCTTCTCGTCTTCAGAAAACAATTCATCTTCCACTTCTAAATTAAAGAAACCAAGTGCCGGCACAGAAACCGTCACGAGGATCCGCTCGATCTCCGCTTCAATCTCCATCAACTCAAGCTTCCCATCATATTTACTGAAAACCTGAAGCGCAATGCTCCCTTCCTTGCCCCTGCTACCAAAGGTATTTCTAGGAGTAAATTGCAAATCTCCGATCACAAGAAAGGGGAATTCTTGTTCTTCCTCACCCGGAAGATAATCCGTTATGGATTTCACCTTCCTGTTCAGCGTTTCATCATTACTCAAAGCTTGAAAAATCGCCCCTTGAATCTCCTTGATCATCTCACTTCACTCCCTTTTTTAGCATGGCGGCAAGCTTAGCCAAGAGTTCTGGCTTCTGGATATTGTAGGCAGGAAAGAGAAATGGCTTGGCTGGATTTCGCTTGGTACCAAGTTCCCAAAACCGAGCATAGAAAATTCGTTTCGGAACATACACCCGGTAGGAATAATCACCAGCCTTCCTAGTTCGGATATTCTTTGAGAGTTCTCCAGTATTCACAAGTCCCTTGGCACGAACATTGGCTTTCGCATTCTTCCGGATCGATTGTGCCGCTTTCTTCAACTCTTTTTGCGCATCTGCCTGTTTCTGTTTCTCCAGCTGCTTGAAATTGAAAACCGCCTTTTCTACACCTTCAATCTTCACATGAATTTGATCACGCATCCTACACTTCCTCGCATTCCAATTTCATTTCCCTTCGCCGCCCACTCGGATCCGCTGTATCCGTAATTTCATAGGTCCTTCCATCGTGAAGAAGAAACTGTCCTGCAGCTACATCTTTCCTATGACGAATGGTGATGGTTCTCTTCTCTGCTTCTTTTTTCACATTCGCCCAAAGAGTCAACCGAGCTTCGTAAGCATTCGTGGATCCACCCACGCCATCAGAACTGCGCACAAGGTCCATAATTACGATGCGTTCATTTAATGCGCCTGCTCTCATACATTCACCACCCGATCAGCTGCCAGTAATGCCTTCACACCAAATGGAATCTCAAAAAGATTCACAGGAGACAAGTTCTCTCGATTCTCATAGAACTGGCCAATGACGAGAAGCAATGCCTGTGCATAAGACTCCGGGATTTTCTCATATCCCGATTCAAAGGTGATTTGAAAGCCTGATGGCTCGATCTCAAATCCTGCATACTTCCATGGGTCCTTCATAATCATCCGGCCACAAAAAGAAGCCGTATCCACATAATAATCAGCAGAAGGAATCGTAAGCTCTGTACCATCTTGAAGTTTCAACTTCACATCCACTACTGCTGCCAAAGGAGGAAATGGCAATTTCACGAATGAAGGAATGTGGTCAGAAAAGTTTCGATAGGTCTTTTTTGAATACACTCGCCCCTGGTACTGCTCGCAGATTCCTTCCGCTGCTCTGATAAACTGATTCAATAAAACATCTTCAGACAAATCCTCCACGTCCAATCGAAGATGCTGTTTTACTAAAGCAAGTTCCACCGGCAAAGTAACGGCCGGTGCAATCAACTTGGTAGACACTATTCATCACCCTCTTGATCAGCTGCATCATCCGCAGCCTTCTCTTCTTGTTCCTGCAGGTAATCAGCCAAAGCTTTTTCAGCCTTGTCTTTCCCCTTGATCCGCTCACCATTGGGTAGTTCATAATACCCGCCACCCACATGATTGAGTAAGGAATCCGGATCATCTTCATGATCTTCTTGAATTTCCTTTTCTTCTGGTTCGAGAGAAACAGCTGCGCCAACCGCAACCAACGACTCTGCAAATTCAGTCTCGAGATCATACTCTCGATTGTTTAAAAAGACACCCGCGCTAGACGCGGATGTCTTCTTCATCTTCACTCTCATCAGTTTCCTCCTAACCCAGCTTAATGCGGGCAAAGGCTTCTTCCATCACCGGCTGACCATCGGTCTCTTTACGGCCAATGAAGCCAACTTGATTGGTCTCAGCATAAAGCTCAACAAGACGCTGGATCTTCATATCCAATGCATCTGCAATCCAGTAATGGCTAAAGTCACCCAAAAGACCAACATATTGAGCAGTGGTAAAGGTGTTCGGTGCAAACTCTGAAGTGTGATATGGCATGTTCAAAATCTTATCCGCTTCAGGCAGATTCGGATTCAAGACATACTGACCATTTCCATCTTTCAGCTGCATGATCTGAAGAACTGCATCCCGGTGGAACATCCAGCGCGCTTTTCGGCGGTACCCTTCTTTCAATGAAAGCTTGGTCGCCAATAGGCCATCATAGGTGATCGACTCAGCAGTATTACCTGCAGCAATGTCACGACCTGTTGAAATACCATTTGCACTTGGCGTAAATACACCCAACGGCTTACCGTTTCCATCTCCAGTCAAGAAAGCTTTCTCTTCAGCTACTGCGAATTTGTACATCAAACGCTCTCGAATGATATCTTCAACCGGCAATGCTGCCATGCGGATCAAGGTGTTTGAAGCTTTAATGCGCTTTGCCAAAGCCTGTGGCTTCAACTCTCGCTTGCCAAACTCTAAAGAACCCTCATTACCGGTTCCAAGTTCAGTTGTCCAGTCTGCATCTGCGATATCCGTATCAAGCGTTGGAATGCCCATGCTCATGGCAGTTGTAAGTTCAAACACTGTTGCGAATTGTCGCATCCACACAGCATCTTTCAATCCCGTCAAAAGCTTTCGCATAAACTCTTGTGGGGCTGTGATGTTCCCCCCATTGATTGCAACACTTGCTTGAAGTGCTCGAGACTCTTCAGTCGTAAAAGCAGCCGAACGGCCATCCACTAAGAACTTACCAAAGGCCGAACGATACTCTGGCGTGTTTGTCGGATGAATCGCACCACCACGAGTGCCTAAATCAATCTGACCCGCTTGTGGGTTGCCACTGCCTTCAATGGATTGCTCCAATGCTGACAGTTGATCATTTCGCTCTTCCGTAGCGATCTGATCATCAAACTTTCGCACATCGTCCATGTGTTTGTCCCAGATCACCTTCTCATCAGCGTTCATGCTTCGCTTTTCTTTTCCAGCCTTGTCAACCAAAGTACGGGCTTGACCAATTAGGTTCGCGCGTTGTTGCCGTAATTCTCTTACTCTTTCATTCATCTATTTTCCCTCCATCTCTAAAAGATCCAATTCCAATTTCATCAACTCAAGCTCTACAGCACTTTCACTCACGCTTGCTCGTGAATCAAAAACATCTTGTGCCGATCTTGCCGATGCAACACTCTGCGGATATGCCGGAATAGTCACCGGACAAACCTCAAATAAATCAGCTTCAAGAACCGTTCGCACCGCCATATCCGGATCCGTTTCATCCCACTCTTCCTTTGTTGCATGAAAGATAAATGAACTTCCCCGCACATCTCCGCGCTCGATCGTTTCGATATGTCTCTCTGCCCAAGAAGGTGGATCGATTTCATACCGAAGACCAATTTCATCTTCAAGCACCGACAAAGTACCAGGCGTTCTTCCTAGCACTTCTTCCATCCGATGTTGCCATGTAGCAACAACTTCTTGATTTGACAAGGATTTCTGAAAAGCACCCCTTCGAAACTGTTCTTGAAACAATCCCCAAATCGGTTTTGATCGCTGATTCCACTTCACAGCGTATCCAACAATTTTTTTCATCTTGCCTTCTTCTTCAGCTGCACGAAGCTCAACACTTGGTAAAAATACATTACTTCTTTGTTCTCGTTCCTTGCTATTCACTCTTCTCACCCCCCTGAAGAATTTCCTTCACCGGTCTCATGTTTCCATTGATGAAGTATTCATCCAATCCATCTTTTAGCTCCATGTTTTCGAGCTTCCTCACATCGTTTCCACTCATCCAACCATCATTGATCGCAAAATGATATCCTTTGTACCGCGTATTAATATCCCCTCGAAGGAGGCCATCCACGTTGTATTCGATTGAATACCGCTTTCTCTCAATCGATGTTAAAAGAGATCGAACCATCGACTGTTCCCATCGAACCAACCAAGGACGAATCGTGTGCTTCACAAAAGAAATGTCCTGATGCTCAATGTTTGAGAAAGTCGCTTTGTCTAAAACTCCAATCAAGTGCTGCGGTACCCGGTAAATTCTTGCGATTTCTTCCAGCTGAAACTTGCGAGTCTCAAGAAATTGCGCATCCTTCTGAGGGATCCCAATTTGCTTATAGGTTAAGCCCTCTTCTAGAATCGCAATTCGATGTGAGTTCTCAAGTCCTTGATGCATTTCATTCCATGACTCTTTTAGATTACTCTGCGCATCCTTTCCTAAAACCTTTGGATGCTCAAGCACACCTCCTGGGGTTGCATTGTTCCCAAAGAATCGGGATCCAAATTCTTCAGCTGAAAGCCCCAGGCCAATTGCTTCCCTGGCTAACCCAATTGGAGAAATCCCTTGAACCCCATCGAGTGTCAGTCCTACCAAATGAAGAACATTTTCAGCAGGTAGTATCACCTGTTTCCCATTGGGAAGTGAGACCCGGTAGCGAAGCTTCCTGGTTCCTTGCTCCCGTTCCAAAGTCGTTGTAGCCGGATTCAATGGCCACAATGCTTTTGGATATCCATCATTTCCCCACTGAATCTCCGCATAGGCATTCCCCCATAATAAAAGGTGTGCCTGCATCATCGATCGAAAGGATGTTGAAGTCATTTCAGGATTTGGTTGATCATGCAGCAAACCATACAAGGGATGATCTCTGGCCTTGGTGCGAGTGTCTTGATTCTTCTCATAGAGAAACAACGGCAAAGATGCGATTGTATCACTGATCACATTTACACAGGCAAGCACCCCCGAATAGGTCAGCGCATTCCCTTCTGTAACCACCTTGCCGGTATAGCTCTGCATGCCACCAGTCAAGAAACTCACCGTCGAATTCGATGGATTTGCAATTGAATCACCGCGCCTCTCTACAAGCTTTCCGAAAAATCCCATTTACTTATCACCTCCTCGCCAAAAGAAAACTAAACCCCATCATCAAAACACCCGCTGCAATAAATGCAGCGGGTATCGATATGAGATGGATCCCATAAATCAGAAGGCACATGCCCATTAATAAAAACAGATCGTCCAGGTGCTTTAGAAAACTCCCTCCGATCCATCTGATTCCTTTCTTCAGTTTCATCATATAAATGCAATCCCTCTTTCTGAATACACGCTTCTCGATTCATTTTCATAAGGTCGAAGAATCGCGCGCACATGGCTAATCACTGCTGCAACTGCAGGATCAATTCGGTACTGTGCTTTCGATTTGTCCAGTTTGATATTGCCGGCTGGATCCGAAACAGCAACCGCATTACTCATTGCCCAGGACAACACCGGATTATTGTTGTGAATGTATTTGCCCCGAAGAACCAACTTGTACACATCCTTGGTCGGTTCTGAAAGCGTCTTATACCCTTGGCGAATCTCCACACAAAGGAAACCTTCGTTGGTCAAGGTGTTAGCCATCTGTGTTGCATTCCATGGATCATAGCAAATTTCTTTGATATCCCAAATCTCAGCTTTGGTCATAATGTATGAAATGATCCAATCATAATCAACCACGCCTCCAGGAGTGAACGTCAAGAATCCTTGCTTCTCCCATAATCGATATGGTACCTTATCACGCTTGATCTTCTCATCTACCTTGTCTTCCGGAATAAATGAATGACTGTGAACAAATACACGGCCATCCGGCAAAGAAAATTCAAAGTTGATACTCGTAATATCTGTAGTAGCAGATAAATCCACACCCACAATACAAGGAATTTCTTCAAGCTTCAGAGCCTTTACTTCTTCCTTGGACAATGTTGGACACTTGCGCCACTTCTCCATATCCATCCAGCGTACTTCACTATTCACCCAAACATTCAAATGCTTGCACAAGAAGTTATTTTGCGCTGCTGGAATCTCCATGGCCTTTTTCACTTTTGCTTCCAGATCCTCAAGCTTCACCGAAACCCCGAGGTTCGGATTCGCCTTGGCCCACGTTTTAGGATCTCGCCAATCATCTTCCGGATCCATCTGAGCGATATAAGCAAAGTAGCGATCATCTTCCATGCCAGCTGTATTCTTTAAAATCTTTGTTGAATATTCATACTGCTCATAGCAGATGCCGTTGTGATTAAAGCCGGCTGTCGTGATCGGGAACATCAATGGTTGTCGCCTCGCCCCGGTTGCTGTTTCAAGAACGTCCCACAGTTCACGCGTTTTATGGGCATGCAACTCATCAATCAGTGCAAAGTAAACATTCAATCCATCCAGACTATCCGCTTCTGAAGCCAATGGTTCAAACTTACTGAAGGTAGCCGGCACACTCAAATTAAGCTTGTAAATATCAACCATGCTTTTCAGCTCGCTGGATGTCATAACCATCCGCTTGGCTTCTTCAAATATAATTTTTGCCTGGTCACGCTTGGTGGCAGCGGAATAAATCTCCGCTCTAGCCTCTCCATCTGCCAGCAAACCATAAAGGGCAATACCTGCAGCTAAAGTAGACTTTCCATTCTTCCTGGGTACCTGGACATAGGCCGTTCGAAAGCGGCGTACCCCATCTGCTTTTCGGACCCATCCGAAGACGGATCCAACGATAAAGCACTGCCAGAGTTCCAATTCAATTGGCCGGCCTGCCCACTCACCAGTAGTGTGCTTCAAGAATGGGAAGAAGTTGATCGCTCGATCCGCAAGTTCCTTATCAAACTTATACGGATACTTTTTCCGAACCGACTTCTTCAGATCATTCATGTGACGCTTACAGGCCAACTTCACCAGTTCATTGGCCGGAATATTACCTGCTAAAACTTCCCTGGCATACTTGGTTGTTCTATCCACTTCGACCACCCTTTATGAAACTAGCAAAGGGAGTCTCCATCTTTTCAGCTTGCTCCATAGACAATGAAGTTCTAGAGCTTGGCGTTAATCCAAACTCTTTGCAGAAGGTCACCATCAACTTCATCGCAGTATTCGCAATCCCAACTTCAGGACGTTGAATGATATTTCCCTTATCGGACGTATAAGTCAGCCCTTTTACTTTTACCAGCTTCTCTGCCTGCACCCATCGAGAGAAGTTTGCGCAGTACGCTGCCAGTGCCGCTTCATCTGCTTTGGTTAACAATCCAACTTTGTGAAGAAGTGGAGCGATCCGCTTCCATTCCTTCTTGCCTAAGCTGTCCAAATGTGTTGGGGGCTTAACTGTTCCCTTTGCGTCCAATTCATATTTTTCAAATTCCGGCTCATTTTTATTCAGGGACCGTTTCCCCGGGTTCCCCTGAAGCGATTTCAAAGCCGTTGGTTTTGGTTTTCTTCCTGGTTGTCCCAATTTGACCCCCCCTATTCTAATTCGCGGGTGTGTGAATGAAGGGCCACCGAACGGTCCCCTTCGGAACCGTTCTAGAGATCTAACCCCCCCCTACCTATCTACCGAAACCACCATCTTCGGTTGCAGTCTTCACATTGTGGCATTCCTCACAGAGCGGTTGCCAATTACTCACATCCCAGAACAAGTCCGGATCACTCTTATGAGGGATGATGTGGTCAACAACAGTCGCCTGTCGAACGATTCCTTTGGCTGCACACCGATTACATAGTGGATTCCGTAATAAAAAAGACCTTCGAGCTTTACGCCAACGATGATCATATCCTCGCTGACTTGCTGATGGTCTTTGTTTATCCTTTTGTCGTTTTACCTTTTTCTTTTCTGCCTTGTGCTCTTCACAATAATAGCCAGATGTGAGGTTCTTACACCCGATCTTGGCACATGGTTTCAGTGGTCTGTTCGCCATTTTCCTAAAATCACCTCTTCAATCATAGGACAGCCCGCATGATTACAGGGCTTGAAGGTGTTTTCCTAACACCTATTTGAGTTTGTCGTATCTAATGATTTGTTAAACTCGTTAAAAAGCACTCAATCCCTGTCATTTCAACGGCTTTCCTCCTGTCGAAAAAACACAGTTTAACAACCTATCCATTTCGACTAACTCAATAGAAAAAAATATAAAAACAGGTCAATATCTAAAGTTTCTCAACGATGTATCGATATAGTCCTGTTCCACTCCAATGTAGTCCAATGTTTGCAATTCAGTCCTATGCCCGTAGATCTTCATCAAGACTGGCAATGCATTCCTCTCGCCACACTGCAAATAAAAATGGTACCCAAATGTTTTCCGCATACTATGCGTACTCAATCGGACACCATACTTTTCTCCAGCTTCTGTAATGATCTGATAAGCGCGTTGCCGGCTGATCGGATTATTATAGTTCTCCCTCGATCTGATCAGATAATCTTCATCATCTTTCTCTTCAACATACTTGGCAATCTCTCGCCTCAATTCCGGATTGATTATGATCTTCCGAATATTCCCCGTCTTCTGCTCTGTTACCATAAAATACTCTTGGTCACGAACATCCGACACCTTCAGCTTCAGTATATCGCTGATCCGAAGTCCGGAATAGATCCCCAGCAGGAACAGGATGTAATCCCGATCACTCTGCATCTTCAAGTATTCGGTTATGTCTTTCAACACCCGCTTATCGCGGATCGGATTCGCCGCTGCCATATTTCACCTCACAAAAAAGAGAACTGCTCTTGGCAATTCTCCTTAATATCACTATAACATGAGTTGATTCTTTTTTTTGTAATCTATTTGTCACCATTCTCAATCATCTCTACAACATTAATTGGAGGAATATCTAGTTGATTCACACCAGAGTTTGCAGTAATTGTTGCAACTAAAGCTCTTAAGTATGGAAAAAGAATTGCAACTGAGTTTCTCTCGATGAAAGCATCTCTTTGCTTTCCATTTTCGTCAATAGCCCCATCTAATTCAAAAAATCCTCTTACTGTACTATTTAAAGAAAATGGATAATTTTTTGTTTCTGCATCATCAAAAATACTTATTGACAACGCAACAGTAAAACTATGATTATTATCCGCCATCCCAATTTCACGATGCAATTTCATATTTAAAGGGATTGATTCGTCCTCGCTATGCGTAAAATGCTCATTTATACGGAAATCAATATTTTCAACTCTATAATGTTGAAATTTAAGTGAACAACCCATTAAGCTGCTTCCTCCCAATTATCATCAAATGTCGAACTAACATTATTGCAATCATACGTTTGAACTGAAGGTGAGTATGTTGCCTTAATACTATAACTATTATTTGAACGTGATACATAATAAGCTGTCTCGACATAAGTGGTTTCAGACCCAAAAAACTCTTCGTGTAATTTTTGAGTTTGCTCAATAACTAAAGCTCCAGAATCAATTAATGCTTGTTTTAACTCCAATTCAGTCATTGAATTAACTTTTTTCAAATACTTCTCCATAATTGCAGACATTCTCTTCCCCCCCTTATATACTAATGAAGGATCACTATTTCTCCCTCAATATATTTGTATTTCCTATTATGCATAGAGCACAATGCTCTCGATTTCCTATCAAAATCATTCTCATTAATAAAAACTGCCTTTATCGAATCAATGCACTCATTTCTTTTAACGCATATTTGAACCTGATTAACTCGGCAAGCACCGTAATTCACTTTACCCGCCGCTCCATTTAAGCCATCGAAATCAGCGACAATCATATCAAAATCATCTTTGAATCCACATTCATTGAATAAGAAATTTAATAGAACACCATCAGGAAACTGTTTCCAGTTATGAAATCCATTTTCTCTTATCCATTTATAGAATTCCCCACCACTTTTAGCTCTGCTTATTAAATCACTTTGAATTGCTTTAAATTCATAAAACGTAATTGGGTCTTGGAGATTAAATACTCTCTCTCCATCAGCAGAGATTTGCGATTCTAAAATTGACCATCTTTCTTTAAAAAGATCATGAGTTATACTTTGCAAGCCAAGACGTTTTAGTTCATTAGCTCCCCACCAGAAAGAAAAAAATTCTTCTTGGAAAAAATAAACCCCATCACCTAACCAATGAATTCTTTGCGGATTTGATACCGAGGGTTTAAACTCATTATCTTCTACAATAATTTCAGCTTTATCAAAAGTTGTTCCGTGATATCCTGTCATTATTAACCTCAGTCGTATTTAATCACATTATTTTCAATGCCACTAGTATAGATTATTACTTTATGTGCTTATAGTCAATTATTATGTCACTATTATACATATTGTTAGTTACTATTACAAGTTTTGACAAATAATTGTATTGTTCATTTAAATAATCAAAGGAAGCATTTTATTTTACTGTACTTATTTCTTATATACCCATATGAATAAGAAAGTTGTTCGGCAACCTTTTTTAAACTCATCCCTTCAATCACACATAAATATGTGATCTTATACTCTATACCTTGCATGCTACTAATCCGATCCTCAATGTTCTTCTGACATTCCCTAACTTTTTCAAGCAACAACTTATACTTATCAATATCCTTCTCAAGTGCTTTTATATGAGGCAACTGCTCTTCCATATCTAATTGGCAATGATTCTCTTGCACCCTTGGTGCTGAGTAATCAATCCCAGAAATATCGCTAATCGGCTTCAGCCATCCATCCACAATCGCATCATGCTGCGCAATAAGTGACTCAAGCCGCATTTCATATATTTCAATCTCTTTGCATAGATCCTGATAACATTTCACAAACTCCATCTGTTTCTCTCCCCTCACAATAAAAAAGACACTCCTGATGTGTTGCTCAGAAGTGTCCGCCGGCATGTCCGGTAGGACTGTTATGTTATTTTTTCTCTCTCTTTCAAATTCAAATTGTAACTCAAAGTTCCCTGGTGAACACTTATCGAAATATCAAAATGTTCCAATCGCCCTTGGGCTTCGACTGTCGATAAAGTTGCCCGAATATACTCAGTTAACTTTTCCTCTATTTTCTGCCTCTTATCAATCTGTCCTGGCATCTCTCACCGTCCATTTATTATTTTCTGTTTCATTTTCTCATTCAGTTGAATCAAATCATCTTGAACCAATGGATCGCTCAAATCATATTCATTAACAATCCGAAGTTGCTTACAAAGAATATCTCTCAGTTCTTCTATCATCGCCCTCTCCTAGAATGGAATCTCATCATCATTTTGAAAATTTTCGAATCCTGCCATTGGATCTTCAGCTACTTTCTGATCCGGTTCAGCAGGTTGTTTCTTTTGACTCGCCCAATCAATAATCTCCACCCGTTCGGCCATGATCTCTGTCACATAATGACGTACTCCATCTCGATCATATGAACCACTTCGAAGCTTCCCTTCGATAAGAACCCGCTTCCCTTTCTTCGAGTACTTTGAAAGAAATACCGCTGGGGCTCCAATTGCCTTCACCAAGAAGAAATCCGTGATCGGCTTTCCTTGTTGCTCTCGTTTCGCTCTCATATCTTTTGAATATCCCCTATCCACTGCTAACTGAGTTGTCGCCAATGGGGTTCCATTTAGTGCTTCGTAGTCCAAACTTACATCTACTGAAAGCCGTCCCATCTCTATACATTTATTCATCTGCTCACCTCTTATGAAAAATTAGTATTCCGAAACCGCTTAACAACTGCTCCTTCAGAATCAAATACAAAAATCTTACCCAATGACAAAATCACATAATCATCTTTGATCTTTTCTCCACCCATCGCCATTTGCATGAACGATTTTTCCCGCTCATCCCGACCAAATATTCCAGTAATATGCGCCTCAATCTTCTCTCCTGTATGCTCGTTTTCTTCCTGAAGATATCGATTCAAAATCAATACATCGCCAACTTCAAAGAGTCGATCATCTTTACGAAGTTCAAACAACTTTTTTCCTTTTACCATCACATCAAAGTTCTGACTCTCCATTTTCAATTCATGAACTTTGTGACTTCCAATATCCAGATCTTCCTGGCTTAAAAATGCAGCTGCGAAACAATCATTGCAAATCATCCCGATTCCTATTTTCCCAACCCAATCTTTGAGTACGGGAGAATCTAATTTTAAATCATTAGGGAACAACAACGGCATCACATTCTTCGAACCACACCAGGGGCATTCTTCATATTCCTTTAATTTCTCAATCCATTCTGTTACCGTAACAAATGATTCCATCTCTTCCCTCCTCATTTCATCATTTTCAGCGACTTCGGATCCATCTCCAGCATTTTCTTTGCTCCCTCGTCATAGATAATAATCTTGCCGTTATCTTCAGACTTGTACAACACCATCTCAGGACTTAATCGCGTCTGGTAACTGTACAATGCTGGTGCATCAACTTCCACTTTAAACTCTACTTTATGCATATTTCTCTTCCTCCTGCTCCATTTGCCGTTGAGGTCTTCGACCGATCACAATATCATCAATTCCAAATTCCTCAACCACTCGATCACGGCCTTCCCAATACTCAACAAAGATCCTCTTTTTTACATGCATGTAATACCAACCTGAAATGCCTCTGCCCTTTATATAAATCTGATTCAAGCACCTCCCGCAAAATGCCTTTCCTCCGATAACAATCAAATCAGTGTTTCTCACCGATCGATTGCAAACAGTGCAATTGATTAATCTACCGGCCATAAAACCTGTGATCCAGCTTTGGATCCTTGAATTCAACGATATTGCCGCGGGCATACTCAACCAATCGTCCTGTAATTGCTCGATCCATATTTCGTAATTCTTCAATCGTTTTTTCGCAGGTAACCACAATTCCCTTTTTCTTAAAATAGCGATAATCAATGATCTGAAACATAGAGTCGATATGACTCATCAAAGGATTTTTCTGACCATTCCACTCTCGGATCGTTGTCCTGAAGATATCGTCAATTACTAAAAGCTCAGCATCCTTGTACTGATTGATCACTTTATACAGATCCTTTTCTTTCTTGGCATTTGCAAAGGTAGCGAGCAAATCTTGGAATGTCACATAACGCACCAACACATTCTTCTTAATCAAAGCATTTGCTATCCCGATTGATAAATGAGTTTTACCCGCGCCATTTTGCCCCATCAACATAAAATTCATATGCATGTTATCATACTCCCCAAAGATCTCAACAAACCGTTTAGACCGACTCAATGCAACTTCCTGAACCTCATTCTTGGGGATGTAATTATCCAGGGTCCGATCCTGAAAAGCCTCTGCAATCCCTGAATCCTTCAAAGCACTGATCGCCTTCTTACGTTTCAAACACTCGCATGGCCTGCATACTTCCCGCCCATCATCCTTGATGACAATCTCCCAACCCGAATCATTACAATATGGGCATTTATACTGCGTTTGTGACTTTCTTTGCATTGCACCCTGATTAGAAATTGTTCCAATCCCGCTCTGCAAGATCTGGTTCAACGCTGTCATTTACCTCACTCCTTTCATCCGACTTTCGTCCTTTTAATTTCTGGTCCTCATACTTCCCAACAACCCAGCTGAGTATCGCCCGATAATCACTGGCATATTTTTTCCCATGAGCGCCCTTGTAGTTATCAAGAGCATCAATCATCCAATCAGTAGCAGCTTTCCCATGCTTGTCAACCAGCTTCTTGCATTCAGCTTCGGTCATCAAGACATTTTCGGCATAGGTGATTTTAGGTATCTTGGGTGCGCGGACCTTATCTCTTTTTACTTTACTATTCTTTACTTTACTTTCCTTTACTTTACTTTGTGTACTTTTGACGTCATTAAGTCGGCATTCTTCTGCGGATTGACTTCCGTTACTCTCCGGTAACTCTTCATCAAGTGGGGTTTCTTCCGGATTAATTCCGGAATAACTCTCCGGTTTCGGTTCTTCTGATAGGGTTTCTTCGGAATTAACCTCTTCACTCATTGGGTTTTCATCTACTTCTTGCGGGGTTTCTTCCGTGTTATCGTCAACAAGCCACCGTAATAACTTGTCATGAAGAACGTATTCGGGTATAATTTCAACCTCTTTACGCTTCTGTGCTGCCATATAAAACCGCTTCTGAATGCCCCTCGAAGTGATGATTCCATGTTGATCATAGAGTTCCTGATTGAATAGACCAACTTCCAGGCAACTGGTAAGGATCTCTTCGATCTTATCCATCTCGATCCCCGTCCGTTTCTTCATAGAAGCTAACTGGAATTTCGACCATTCAATGAAATAGCCACTCGAATATATCCGCTGCAGGAGCTTGATCCAAAGATAAAAGCCTTCAGCTTCATATAATGTTTCAATGTATTCCACCTTCTCGTCCGGAAAGACATCCAGACTAAAATACTCAATGCCCAATTTGATCGGTCTCGCCATGTCCTCACCCTACCTCTGAAAGTTCTTCTTGATTGTCCCCTGGGAAGAATAACTTCATCCCTGATTTGTAGGTATCATAATACCTTTTATGATTGATCTTCAGCTTCTTGATAACATCATTAACTTTGAATCCAAAATACTCTCTTAAGAAGTAGATCTTAAAAAACAGACGATCTTCTTTTGATAATTTCCTGGTCCCAACGATCGTCTTGAAATCCTTGGCAAACTCCCTCTGAACGTACTTCTCAAAATTGATAGGGAAGCATTTTTCCAAGTGGTTTCTGGCAATTTCAATTTCTTCATCTTTTATTTCCACTTCGTTGTACTCATGATTCTCAGCGCATACCTCACGCTCAATTTGCAACTTCTTAATTCTTTTATTCAGTGCCTGAATCTTGTCACGATACGTCTTGTAATTGGCTGCGCAATACTTTGCCCAGTCCTCTCTCAACATGTCTACATGCTTCATTTGCTTTCCCCCTACGTATTCTCTATTCACTTACACAAACGAATCTGATATAATTAAATAGAGATATTTTTAGTCGAATACTCGTTGGATCCGCATTCCCGTGCGGGTCTATTTTTTTTGAAAACAATTGATCGGGCATACTGTATCCCTTCTAATTCTCTTTCCAGTTTCCTTACATTTCTGAAAATCTTGTACCATCCCATCAGATCGTTTCACGCGTTCTAAATAGCAATGTTCACATCGTTTCATACCTGCTTCACAATATCCATTTCCTAAACTCTTCATCATTCCCCTCCTAACGCTTGCAATGCCAATTGGATCCGCATGTCTACACCCTCAGGTATCGTCTGAATATAGGCCAAATCGATCTCCTCAAGCGTTTGTGCCGAGAAGCTGACACTTTCCCTTAGCACTTGATTTTCATCCCTCAGATTCTCAATAACAACCGCTCGGAAGGCATTGCTATCATCAAGTATTGCCACTGACTCCTGGTACTCTCCGATCAGGTTATGCTGCATAACCCCAATCATGACCAACATGATGATCAGGATCACCAAGCAAGGAACAATCATTTGATCAATTTTCATTTGCTCTTTGATCTTTGGCCGTTCTACCTTTCTTTCATTCAACTTGTCATTCATTTTACTCTCCTTTCACATCGCCTTTCCTTTGCGTTTGTATTCATCAAACTTTCGCGTTTTTCTCAAGTGATACACTTTTGAAAGAATCGTAGCGTGAGTGCGACCCAGCGCTAATGCCAAATCCGCGCCCTTTGTATTCTCATACATTGAGCATAAATACATGAGGTCTTCTTCACTCCAGGCCTTCTGATGCATATCATGTATTTCTGGATCATATGGGGCTCGATACTTATTCATAACATCACCTCCATCTTACATATAGACCTTCTCATCAAAATATCGTCTGCTAATTTTTCCACGCACAGTGATTTTCCCCTGCCCTGAAAGTTCCATATTCAATTCTCTAATTAATCGATATGCATAACTCATCGATACTTGAAGAATCTCCGAAATATCTTGCGCATTGTAAAATCTCGATTCAATAACCTTTGCCATAATACTCTCCTCTCATGTTTTTTTGTAGTACCCCTTCATGCTCATTTTTAATTCCAATCGACGTTCCAAGTCCTGAAGATCAAGGCCAAACACTTCCGACATTTTAATTAAATGCATTTGAATAGCCGGCATAATATCAATGATCTGTTCTTCATGGACCAATAACTTCTGCCATTCTTCCTTAGTGAATTCTCGCCGGTCACGCTTATTTACTACTAGTTTCCGCAATCTTTCGATACTAGATATCAGCTCAGCAGCTTCTTCGATCAGAACACCCATCCCAACAATGCTGTGATCATCCACTCGATTTAGTACCGGCACATTAAAGAATCCTGTTTTATATTCAAAACTGTATTCTGCAAGTAGCCGATCACTCTCCAACACCCTTGTCATGCGAAAGGCATTCTCTGATGGTACATCTCGCCCTGATTCATAATCCGAAATAGTAGACTGCGTAACTCCAATTCGCCTTGCCAGTTCACTTTGGCTCATTCCAACATGCTTTCTTTGCTTTAACAACTCATCTGAAAATGACAAATAATCACCTCCTCAAGTATTTATTCAATCGGTAAATCAGTGACGAATTATCTTCCGTTTGAGATTACAATTAAACTAGAAACGCTTCACAAACCTCTCCCAAGGTTCTCTGCAGAAGCATTTTCCCCTCTCGGATTAACTCATCAATATCATGCCCCTGGTGAACGAGAACTGCGATCTCTTTTGAAATCTCTCTAGCATTACGTTGCATCTCATCCGTGATCAGATTCGCCCTCTGATCAATCATTTTCAATAGCATTACTCACCTCACTTTTACGGTCATGCAAATGGCCGTCATTTCTCTGTTGTCTCTCTATCATCCAAACCACTACTGGATCCAGAATCAATCCGCAGCGAAAGCAGCGGGTGTCACCCTGCTGGATCTCCGTAAGGCAACGTGGGCATTCCTTTAGTTCCTGGCTAATAGTGCCGAATCTACTGATTTTAGCCATTGATTACTCCTGTTCTCGCAGTAGCCTTTTTTGAAACTTTCCTTTCAAAAAAAATTTCCTCAATACTTTTATTGAAGTAACTAGCAATCTTTCGTGCTTCCTCAATCGAAAACTTGATAGCACCACTTTCTTTTTTGTAATAAGACGCTTTCGTTTTTAGATCAAGTAGCTCCGCTAATTCTTTTGCCGAAACTCCTTCCTGCTTCCGCAAGACTCTCAATCTCTCGTACATAACCACACCTCCTTCTTTGTAGCTTTTTTTGATACTTTCTTCTTCTTTATTGTAGTATCCAAAAAAGCTACTGTCAACAGTTATTTTGAATATTTGTGACTTTTATTGATATATTGATAAATTTCCAATTTGGATATAGTAAAATGTTACAGAGGTGACTATTATGGAATTCGGAACTAGGCTACGCGCATTGAGAAAAGAAAAAAATATGACTCAAGAAGAATTGGCAATATTAATCAACTCTACAAAAGCCAATATTTCAAAGTATGAGACCAGTAAAGTTGAACCGAATATTGAGACAATCCGATTCTTTGCAGATTATTTCGATGTTTCAGTAGACTACCTCTTATGTAAGACTCATGTACGAAACTACACTGAAACACTTGCCTTCCACGCTACGGAAGATCTAACCGAGGAAGAATTGGAACAGGTGAAGCAATATATCAAATTCTTGCACAGCCAACGTAATGAAGATTAAAATACTAATCGAACTCATAATTATGTCAAAATAAAAAGACTATCTTTTATACAAGCGTATAGAAGATAGTCTTTTTCATTATATTCAATCAGATTTCTTCATTAAAAAAGCGAGTCAGTTCCCAAAATTTGACACGAACACATGTTCGTTATATTATTCAAGTAATAACTTTTATCGAGGTGATCCATATGATATCAAGTGATATGCTACATGCTCTTGCACAAGAGCAAAGTATCCCGATCATGCTCGCTCCATTACCAAATAAGATTCAAGGAGCATATTATTTAGCTCCAGACAATCGGTCAAGCATCATACTCAATCAAAGTCTAACTGAAGGAAGTTTTGAGTATCGCAGTGTTCTGGCTGAAGAACTCGGTCATCATTTTACATCAGCGGGGGAAACACCATCCCTTGCTTCCATGACGTATTGTGATCGTGTTCATCGAGATCGTACTGAATCAAAAGCGGTAAGATGGGCAGCTGATTTTCTAATCCCGACTGAACTACTCCTCTGTAAGGTTGAGGACTGTTCGGTCGCATGCATCCATGAGCTCGCTGACGCATTCCAAGTCACCGTTGAGCTCATTAATCACAAACTCTATTACATGTCTTGCACCGCTCCTTATTGGACTTTGAGAAGCGGTAGAGAGCTTTGCCTAGCTTCCTTGCCATCCATCTATATCTATGATCCATTTACCGATGCCATTCCTTGATCGGACTGAAATTATCGCTCTGAATTTGAAACAATGATAATGAAGTCAATTGCGAAAGGAATGATAGAATGCCTGCATACAAAAACAAGAAACGAGGTACCTGGTACGCTGCCTTTTACTACAAGGACTGGACCGGAAAGAAACTAAAGAAGAAAAAAGAAGGATTCAAAACCAGACGTGAAGCACAAACGTATGAAAGAAAATTTTTAGAGACCGCTCACGCGAATCCGAACATGACCTTTGAAGCTCTGGTGAAGATCTACATGGAAGATTGCAAAACTCGACTGAAGCCGACAACCTATGCAAACAAGGAGTATGTAATCAACCTAAAGGTACTACCATACTTCAAGAATATGCGGATCAATGAGATTGAACCTGCAACTATTCGAAAATGGCAAAACAAATTGCTCAATCATGAGAACAACTACAGCATGACATATCTGAAGACAACGAACAATCAGCTTTCGGCTATCTTCAACTTTGCTATGAAGTACTACAAGCTGCCTACGAACCCCGCACGGATCAGCGGCAGCATGGGTAAAAAGAATTCCGGAAGAATCGCCTTTTGGACGAAATATGAATTTGATCAGTTCATGACATCGGTTGAGGATTCACCCATCTACAAAACCATATTCACACTTCTATTCTGGACCGGCATGCGCATTGGTGAAACACTTGCCCTCACCCTGGATGATTTCGACTTTCGAGAACAAACCGTTTCAGTAACCAAGAACTACGCTAGGCATGAAGGACAAGACTTGATCCTGGAACCCAAGACCCCGAAGAGCAAACGAACTATCACCATCCCTCGAGCGGTTAGCAATATCGTTCAAGAGTATTTAACTGTGCTTTATGACTACCAGCCGCACGATCGGCTCTTTCCGATTACCAGGACAACTATGAACGGTGTCATGAAACGCAAATGCAAAGAGATGAATTTGAAGCGGATCCGCATTCATGACCTGCGACACTCCCATGCCTCCTTGCTAATTGAGATGGGTTTCTCCCCTTTGCTGATCAGTGAAAGGCTTGGTCATGAGAACATCGAAACCACCCTTCAGACCTATTCTCATCTGTACCCAGATAAGCACGGCGAGGTCGCTGCGAAGCTGCAAGAATTGATAGAGGAGACATAAAAAAACACCCCTGAAATGAGGTGCACAAAATTATTAGTACGTTTTTAGTACGCTTGGCAAAAAAATAAACCCGCAAACCCAGTATTCATCAGGGTTGCGGGTTTATCATTAACTATTCCCACTCGATTGTTGAAGGTGGCTTTGTTGTAATATCGTACACGATACGATTTACATGGTCAACTTGGTTGACGATTCTATTATTAATTTTATCTGGTACTTCATAAGGAATTCTTACCCAATCTGAAATCATACCATCTGTAGGTGTAACCTCTCTGATAACAATTTATGAGAGTAAGTTCTTTCGAATCCCATAATTCAACTGATCTGATATCAAGACATATCGTGAAGTACTGCCAAATTTTTCTCTAATCCAGCTTTTCTATTTTTTCTTTTAGGATAGTATCTGATTCACTTATCATTATATATTTTTCATCTGCGATACCGCCTAGAACTCTGTTTGTTAGCCCTAACTCTTATTTTCAGTGGTCCTATTTAGTTTTGAAAATCATTCCTACCAACGTACCACCACTTATTTTAGAAGAATAGAAAACTTTCATTTCCAGATTTTAATCCTACCGCCATATTATTATAAAATCAACTTTCCACAACTGATTTAAATATAATAATACCACTTTTGTACTATCACACACCTCGACTTCTGAAATGATCAACAAAAATATTGATCTTTTCACTCTTTAACGGATGATGGAGCATAAGAATTTTACGACTACTCGGTAGTATATATTTCTTGATAATGCGGCTATTGATGCTAAACATAAAAAAATGGCATCCTCAAATAATATAAAAAAATTATTTTTCATTATTTTAAAACAACATTCTTCATTATTAATTAGCCTTCTTCAAAATATTTACTTCTTTATCTTTTATATAAATTTTTTCCTTACAAGTTAAATTAGCCTTAAAGTTCAAACTAGTTAAATCGTTAGAGTCAACATCAAATACTAATCTACAAATATTGGTACCTGCTTTAACGCTAAATTGAATATCTAGTTCAACATCATCAGCCTTAATTTTATTATACATAGGTCGAATAATAATCACCTTGTCTTCTGTCGCATCACGAATATGTCTAATCTTCAGTTTATCAAGGTTTTTCCCTTTAAGCGATAATCTATAGTTTTTTTCTGTTTTTGAATTTATTATTATCATATAACTTGATTCATTTGCATCGTCAAGCTTAATAAGATCAACCATATCAATTTTGTTATTTACAATATTTTCTATTCTCATCATAGAATTCTCTAATTCCTTCATTTTGGGTGTAAAAACAACTGAACATTTATCACTGCAGTTCCCCTCTTTTAAAACAACTATGTCCTTGTATATATTACTCATAATGTTAACTAATGAATTTAATTGGTATAAGTAAGTAATTCCAATTGAACAGAATAAGACAAACACAAAAACTATTATACCAATAGTTACATTTGTAAAAAAACCAAGAATTAATGGCAAAATAACAGTTACAACCCAAGATATTGCAGGGGCTATTTGAAATTTTTTTATTAAATCATTTGAATCACCCATGTTACCTCCTAAATACACTCTTACTCAGGCTCTTATTTAAATTAAATTCCCCAAGTACTCTATAGATTTCAACATAGTTGCCATTCCCTACTTCAATATCATAATTTTCGAATTTTCGCTTGTATTTGACAATCTCTTTAGCCTTAATCAATAAATCCATATCCTCTGAAGAATCCCAAATACTAAATCCTCTTAAATTTATCAAGTATTCAGAATCATCCTCTTCCAATTCAATCTCTATTTCATATATATTTTTTAAATCACCTTTTTTTATTTTATCAATAGTATAACTATCTAATAAATTATACTCTTTTAAGTTTAACTGATTTGCAATATCTCGCCATTTATCAATATTAGACGTCAATATAAACATACATTTTTTATTATCATTGTAAATAACTCTTGCTGTCTTTGCACTTAATTCAGATAATTTTTTTTCTATATCGAATTCAACTGACTGTACTGCCTCTATCATATGTGATAAATTATTTTTCAAATCTACATATGAAATAACATACTCTTTATAAGGTAACGTAGTTTCAATATCGGATTTATATATGAATTTTTCACTATTATAAAATTTTTCTATTATTTCAAAATCAGCATGATAAACTAATCCTTTTATCTTCTCATTTGATAAATTATTCATTTCTTAGTATTTCCTCCAGTTTTGTAATTTGAATTTCTTGATATTTTTGATATCCATATTTCAATGAATAATTAATATACTCTTTTGATTTCTCAAAGTTAATCATCGCATTATCATGATCCTTATACATCTTTTTTTCACCAAGTAAATAGAATAAATCCGAAGCTTGTATTAGGAGTTTTGATTTCTCATCCTTTGATAGTGATTCGTTTTCAATTAGTTCATATTCAACATAGGGTAAAGCTTCATAAAGATAATCTTCATCTTCTGTTATAGAGTATAAATGCCTATACGATGATATTATATAATGCCTAGACCAGTAAGGATGTGACTGAATATAGTTATTAAAATCCTCTATACTCTCTAAATATAATTCTTCTGAATTACTTACATTAGTATTTGCAAGCTCATAAGTATACTGTGCAAAATAGTATTTCCAAAGCTCCTTTGTATCATCCTCTACTATTGTATATAAGATATCAGCTTGAGTTCGTGCAATCGTATAGTATTCATATTTCTTAATATCACTAGTAAAATAATCCCCTATAGTAGCATTAATTCTCATACGACCTTCAATTAAACTCTCAACTGTAAAATCTGATAGTATCTTCACACAATCATTATCTATTTTAATTAAAGTATCTATCTTATTCTCTGAATTGGACAGATAAATATTATCGGCAATCCTCTGATTAATTCGTATAATAATATCATTCATTTGATCTAAAGAAGTATTCATATTTAATTCGGAAGTTTCAAAGTTATCTTCAAACAGATCAACTGTAATATTTTGATCAGTATCCTTAAATATAGTATTTTCATCATTATTAGATATACTACTATTACTCGTATCCTCATCTATAATAGTATTCCCATAGTTTTTTTGATTTTGATCATGGTACCATTGTGAATTCTTCTGTTCTTCAATATCAGCTTCGTTCTGATTATTAAGAATTAACAATAAACTAATTGCTAACACGAATATAATTATCATTACAACAACATAAGCAAAGCTTTTATAATAAAAGGATTTTAGTTTTCCTTGAAATTCGATTATATGCACCTTCTAAGTTTATATTTGTATTACTATTTAATAATTTGGTGAATCACAACATTGAGCTAATTTGAACCTGTAAGAGAACTCTTCAATTTCTATATCAGTATTCTATACAAATAATTGTTTGTTTGAGCAATCAAATACAAAAAATAAAATCACACAAGAATAATAAACTACTACAACACAAAATGAATAAAATTTGTTTATAATATTTTAGCATTTAACTTTAAAATTATGTCTTTGACTTAATCTGTCTAATTTTATTAATCACACCTATTTTACTCCCAATTATCTCCAAATACAATAGATATAATATAACACGTTATACCACTGTATTGATTGTATTAGTAGTGACCACATTTCATATATCTCGAGTGATTTAATACTAATTCAATCCTGATAAATTTGAATTCGTTGGTTTAATTGTTTAGCTTCATAACTTTAAAATAGACTCTTCCAACCAGTCAAGTCCGATAAAGTGTGTACTTTCCCTCGGCTATTCAATTAGGCAACAGCAGTGATTCGATGAGTGGATCGGAACTGGTAGTACTCCTCCATCGAGAGGTACTTCTTGCCGGATGACCATTTCTCATCTTGCTCAATCAGGAGTGCTTCGTTCAAACGGAGAAGGCATGCTTCATTCGGAAAGATCCGAATTACTCGCTCTCTACAGCAACTCTCTTGGTTCATTCTTTCAATCCTATTGCTGGTTCGAATATGTTTGCGATATTTCATTAGAAGGTTGATCACAACCATCGCATTGTCAAAGCCTTTCTCCAATACAGCCATTGCTTTTGGTGCAGTATCTGCATAGGTTTCAAGTATTTCATCGTCATTTGGTATTTTCCCCTCGGGTTGATGGTTTCTCACAATTCTGTTTATACGAGGTTAAACCCAAGTGGCTCATTTTTATATTTATTAAATTTATACCATTATACGGAATTTATCTCTACCAAGTTCCCTTTAATATCAATTCAATATCAGCCAAATATT
Source organism: Gottschalkiaceae bacterium SANA (assembly GCA_036323355.1). GTDB lineage: Bacteria > Bacillota > Clostridia > Tissierellales > GPF-1 > GPF-1. The sequence goes on from AP028876.1 coordinate 2,665,952, forward strand.
AAAAAAACGCCAAACCCTTTATTTACAAGGATTTGACGATTTAAGTTTACTATTCCCATTCAATCTCTTCATTTTTCATTACACCACATAAAGTAGCTTTCAGTTCATCTCATAGCTCAATTCCACATATTTTTTCTCCTTGATTTGCCGCATCATGAATTCTTAGTATCATTCTAGTATCAAGCCTTCCTTGCTATTGCCAGTTTATCAAACAGAATTTTTTTTATCATAATCAGTTGATTTTACTATATTTCATGGCTCTATTTCACTAGTTTTCATGCCCGATTTATGGACTTCATAATTTTTTAGTACGTTTTTAATACGCCAAGCGTACCGTGCAGAAACAGCCCAAATCATTAATGGATTAACAGTTAATATTGAAGAATAACAGAAAAAAACAGACAAGGCACTCTACGAAAATAAATGTAGTGTGCCTTGCTTGTTTTCAATAATGCTACGTTATATAAAATTCACATCTATACTTCATCAATATTTACAGTCGCTTCGACACGCATACCTTTGTGCAAGTAACCATAATGAACTTGTGCTATATCCTTCAAGCAACCTAATTCTATTGGAGCACTGTCTAGACGTTCAACAACTTCCTTTTTGTTAGTTTTAATGATAACTCGTGCTTCACTTTGCTCTTCAAAGCGGATGCTTTTTACCAGCAATTCTTTAGGATATATTTGACAAAAATCCATCCAGCCATCGGAACCGTATGCCTCAAAATCAAAATATGAAACACCCTCAATTATTATTTCAGAATCTTCCAAACCTACTTCTCTTAATGCTTTATATAGTCTATTTTTAAATTCCTCAAAGTCCCGAATTATTATTAATACAGGCTGATCTTCTAACGGTAACTTATCAATATCTTCCGGCGAATAATTATCTGAAAAATCTCTAAAATATGATGCTGGTATCTCAGCGGGTATCCTGTGTTTCCCTGCACTATCGGGACAGGGGAACAAGCTGTGCTTCATAATGTACACACAAAAGCATGGCAAGTTTAAACTTCGTTTGTCTTTCAATAACAGTCTTCTCTTGCAAATTTCCTTATGTAATGGTCTGGCATTCGTATTTAGGATGCAGATAGACTCGTATTTTTGAATTATTTCAGATATGCTTTTAACATCTAAACTATCACAGAATGCCAGAGTTCCCTCATATCCATCTCCTCGCCCATCCCCATGTTGTTTGGAGTAATCAATCCACGATTGGGGGGTGTTGAATTTGATCGATCCTCTCTTTATAAAAGATTTAGCATATTTAGAACTCGTTAATCTAAAGGCACCAGAAAAAGTATTAGGTTTTTCCCAATCTCCCATATAACACCTCTCACTATATTTGTCTGACATATTCTATCTACGATAGTTAGCCTATTGTTCCAACAACTTGTAAAGTAATTATACTGACCACTCGCCAAGCACCGACATCTAATCCGCTCTATACGGGTCTTTAATCCCCTCTTGGACTAATTCCCGCAGAGCATTAAATTTTTGTTTTTCTAACTAAAATATTTATCATCAAAAACCCAGAAAAGCTTATTTCAAGCCATTTTGAGCACACTTATTTATTATCTTGACCTCCTTACTACAATCTCAACATGCATACTGTGTCGGTAATGGAAAATTACTAACTTCGAACATGTATTTATGCGGCTTTCGTTCACTCTCAAATCAAATAAAACAATTGATGTGAACGTATATTGTGAAAGCAATTATCCTTCTTTTGTCTCAAATCATATTTAACGACCTAAACATTTAAATGTATAATAACACATGATTTGTTCTCCCACTCTTATAAAACCATTTTTGAATTTAAGTAATACTTTTACGCTGAAAATTAATCAATAAGCCTGTCGAACATGATTTTCTACACAAATTGGTTTTATCTTCTTTCGGTCAATCAGTTCATGAGCCACAGGTGACCTTTTATTCCTAATTGTTATATTCCTGGTCTTAGAACTGCAATTTTTTTTTCGAGGATCAAAAAAATCAATATCCTCAGTTATTAAATAAATTGTTCTAGTGTCTGATTTTTCTTTTGCAACAAGCGCAGCACGAATATACCATTTATCTCTAGAATTCATATCAAAACCTTTTGATCGAAGTATTCTTTCAAAATCCGGATCAATTTTAGTTTTTGTTAGTCGCATTTTCCCCGAATTCAATAATTCAATTATCATCTCTTCAACAACTTGAGGATTGTCGACCGCTTTATATTCGTACTGCATTTGATCCCCATCATCTATATACATAACATACTCTTCCTCTTGGAAAAGATAACTTGGAGAGCTAGTAAGTTTATGCTCAAGCCCAATAATACTCTCTCGGCAATATCCCTTAAATATATTAGCATCTATGATAACATTCATTTAAAGTACCCCATATCTTATTCTAGAAAGATCTTTAGCTGCTTTATACCGTTCTGGGAAAAATCCTCTAGGCCACTCATTAATGAATTGACCCTGCAAATCCATATTAATTCTTTTGATGTGTTTAGTTGTGCCCTCAGGCCAAATATAATATATTGCAACATCCTCCGGTGCTAATTCTTTTGCAGCAATCAATTGTTGCATTCTAATAATTAAATGTTCACTATGAGTTTCAACTAACGACTGTACCCCCTGGTTATATAAGTCTTTCAAATAATCTCCTATACAGAATTGTGCTTTCGGATGTAAATGAATCTCAGGTTCCTCAATAATAATTGCTTTCCCTTCATCAAGATTATATCCAGCAACTAAAACAGGTAATATTTGACTATTACCGTACCCTACATCCGCATAATTTTCTAGCTCACCAGTTTCTTTATTCCTAATTTTTAATTCAAAATGTCTATCAGAAATTCTATGTATCACCAATTCTGATGCAATATCAGCAGCATTAAGCCACTGTTCAACCTTATGCTTGATACTTTTGGATTTATTGCCTTTTCGTAGCGTATCCATAGCTAATATATTTACAGAATGCTCACCACTACTACCCACAAATTTTCTGTTCTCACCAGTATACATAAACGTTCTTTGTGGGGGGATACGCATCGCACCAATATATTCAATATTTCGTAATTCCTGCCGCATATTTTCGCTATGCCTGTTTAAAAACATAAGTTTCTTCATGTTCAGTTCATCAAGAAACCGTTGGGTTTGAGTAATCTCGTCATCACCGTAATAACGTCTTGAACGGAAAACCGGAATAAAATTATCAACTAATAAACCCTTACTAACTGTTGCTTTAATACTTGCTGGAACTTCAACATTTGAAATCACATCCAATAAAAATTTATCACTATCCTCAGAATAACTCATTGACATGCATTGCCTGTTATCTTTAAAGTATATATTCTTAGCAATAATTTCTTGTCTTTTAGGTCGATATTTATATTTCAGGTCAAGATCAATTTTGTATATTGGTTTTTTTGGCATAACGGATATCCCGATTTCCATATGGCGCTTTGTAGAATTACCAAACACTATATCTTTATACGTGCCAAAATCACCATTCTTTCCTCGTAGCAACATAGATACATTAGGATCCGTACTATTCAGCGTTTGGTTAAGGATTCTAATACCACTCAAAATGGAGGATTTGCCAGAATTATTAGGACCTAAAAATAGAGTTATTGGTGCCAAATCAATATTCAATTCGGAAAATGCTTTAAAATTTTTATATCTAATATTCGATATCATTTTCAACTCTCCTTGATTATACTAACCTAAAATACATATTAGTTAAAATAATGAAATTCTACCAAATATTCATCATCGCTCAATCATCATAGCAGCTAATAAACGTTCCCATACTATCATAGAGTTCTGCCGGGTCAGATTTATTATTGTTCCAGATCCCACGTCCATCTTCCCAAACCATATCAACTTTATTAATAGATTTATATCCACCAATCATCACTTGAGAATTTGCATTCAGTATAAATTTTGCGAACTCATATTCCTGTGATCCAAGGACAGAAAGAATCTTCCAACCCGCAAGATCTATATCAGAATCTCCTGTGTTTTCAATGATAATATATTCGTTTACTTTGTCCAGGGCTTTAATTCTGATTGAGCTTATCTCTTTAGAATCATCCGCAGCTTCATTATCTGTCTCTAAAATAGTTGTAGTTTCTTCCGAAGCCGTAGAATCACTAGCCATTTCTTTTTCTATTACAGGCGCATTAATTTCATCTGGATTCACATTATCAAAATCATCTTCGATCACATTCCCTTTTAAAGTGTACTTGTAACTATAGTGACTCGGTATCTGCGTTTCCGCATCTTGATAAGTAATAATAGCAACAAAATCAGTACAACCCCCAGCCTTACGAATTTGATCCTCCATATAAGCTTGATCACCATGTCGATTAAGTGTGCTGTCTTGGGGTGTAATGTTGTAAGCATTTGAAACACCACCCAACGAGTCAGCAATCACATGACCCTCATCTAGCACTGGACTTTCGACCCCCGGGACTTTTGCCTCATCTGAAAAATACCTACCCGTACTCAAAACTGGTTCAGTCGCATCATCCTGCAAAATAATTTCCTCTGCAACAACTTTTACCAATTGCCCGAATTCATTAGTAAATGCATAATATTCACGATCCCCAAAGCCAATATCTACAACCACATTAGATTCACGATGACCAGATAAATCTCGACCATCCACCTCAATAAGTCGATACCCATCAAATAATCCACTCTTTGATTGCTCTTTGGAGCCCTCAATAATCTCCGTATTCGCTCCATCCGCTAACGAATTATTATCCGAATTATTGGTTTCCGGACTATCTCTAGCTTTATCAATTGCTTGTGATTCTGCTGACTCCATTGAAGCAGAAACCACTTCAGGCTCACCCGTTAAATCATTATCCTCCGAGCTTTGTGATTCCACAATTTCCTCTACTTCTGATAGGTTTTCTTCACCACTATCCTCTAATGGAACTTCTCTCGAATCTGACACCGCCTCACCTTGCTGCAACTCTCGCATATTCTGTCCCGCATTAACACCAGCACTGCCCGTATCAATCGAAGCAATCGTGATAAATAGAACTGATAGTATAGCTCCCAGCACCATAACAAGCTTTTTTTTCCTCTTCCATCCCCAATATGTCAGCATAAATGGGAAAACAATAATCCACGCAAGAATTTTCAATAGTTTTACAAGCATCTTCATTCTCCTTATAAACGTAATCTATTACACATTATACTACAAAGCATTACCTTTTTTTAGTTTATAAGGATATTTTTGGATTCCTAGTTATATATTTCGTCTTTCTAATTTTTAGTTCCACCTCTCCCTATTTAATTAACTCAATCCTCTTTACTTTCAACTCTAATCGAATGAGAAGCAGGGTGTTCACTATCAATAATATTTCGTCCACTCAAGTCAAAAATATCCTTGTTATTAACTCGATAACACCCCTGTCGTATAGCTTCAATTGAACAATACTGTTTGATTTCCTTGGTCCATCCATTACTATTCCAGTAGACCAACACACCATTAATTGCCGTTTTATCTTCTAAGTACGAAAAAAACTCAATGTCTTTTTGTGGTAGTATCCATTCTACTCTTGAACCTTCCTGAAAATGACTTGGAATCTTTATATCACATTCTATAAAGAAAATCGTATAAATTGGTTTTGACTTCTCATCAAATTCAATTCGAATTCTTTCTTTATATGAATCCACTTTTGAATAGTGATCATCAAAAATTTCTCGAAAGTTCTCCATAAAATACTCATATTTAAACGGTGTTGAAACAATCTCAAAGGTTGACGATACAGAATTTTTTTTATTAATCATTTTTTTAGCCTTTTGATGCTTTTTATTGTAATAGTTCATATTGTATTTACATTTAAATTGAGATCCTTTTCTCGTTAGCTTCGATTGATCAATTATAAAATGTTCAATAGCCAAAATCATATTTGGCAATTCAATCACTAAATCTGGGCAATCATAAGGGTAAATTTTTATGTTCTCTGGATCATCCTTACAATCCTCTATACACTTCATAATCTCTTCATATTCGATTGATCCACCATATTGAAGTTCTCCACTCAAAAAAACACTTTCAATTAATCTAGAATCTCTATTTCTCATGCTATACCCCTTAATTAATGTTCGATTTTAATTCTATAAATTCTTATAGCCAATTTATCAAACTGCATTATTCACCATCACAATCAGTTGATTTCAGTGCATTTCATGGCTCTATTCCCCCAATTTTCAGTCTTGATCTTCGGCTACATGGTTTTTTTAGTACATTTTTAGTACGCTTCATGTAAATCACAACACTTTTATGTCAATGCTGGATTACCTTATGTAATGCCTTCAAGCAGATCAGAATAAACCAAATCTAATTTTCGAATATTAATGTCTGCAACTTCACTCATATTCAGTAACCCATTAAGATTTCCATGCATAATATCATGCCTATTATCAAGCAACTCAGTGATGGCATCAACAAATACCGTTCTTTCAACATTTGGATGTATATAACCATTCGATATTAATTTATTAAGTTTTTTATACATTCCGTAATAATTGCCATTTTTCTTTTTTACATATACATCTGGGTCTAAAACATTACTTTCAATTATATCGGTAACCAAAGTTTCAATAACAATTGCAGAATAAACAATACTCTTGAAATGATCGCCAATTTTATGAGCATATTTCGATTCGCTATAGAAATACCTGCCTACATTAAAATTCTGATCTTTAAGCTCTTCAATGAACACATTATTATCAGGGATTTTTTGATAACCATCTACATTAGGAGAAATATACATTCTCCCATTTTGTATCTGTCCAAATATGTCATAATAGACCACAGTGTTAATTGTACTGCAATCATAATAAGTAGGTATAACGGCATGCTCACCACAAGTACTTATATTATATTTAAAGAAAAAATACTCTAAGTTAGCTTGAATAAAATCCGTCGCAAAATCTCTTCCATGCTCAATAAAACTTTTATCAATTTCGCTATATTCATCCGCAAATACTTCCACATTAATTATTAAACTAGAATTAAGAAATTCGAATATAGGAGGGTTCGCACTAATATTAACCGAAACAGTTGAATGCCTAACGGAGATTAATTGGTCTTTAACCCAATCATCTTTAATCGAAACCATCACTTTCCTATTTCTATGGCTTAAATAATGAAAAATATTAGCTGAAACCTCATAAAAATAATGACCTTGACAAATACGTAAATAGGTTGGCAATGAAAAACTCGTGGATATAAACATTCTAATATTATTTTGTTTTCTAAACTTATTCATTTCTTTTGTTTCAATCACCATTTTATCACCTCTATAAACATAATACGCCTTATAGAAACTTTTTTCTATGATAAAGTCAAAAGAGTATCATTTACAATATCACTTTGCAATATTTTCTTGAAATCTCGTAAATTAATGAGCATACTATGTATATCCTTATTATTGAAATGCCACTTATATCGCCGCAAGAGAGTAGCCCTAAGGTCACGGCTACTCTCTTGCTAGCTCTGAAAGAAAAAGCTACAACTGCTCTACTGCAGCTTCCAGCATCTCAGTTATCGTCTGCTCAGTAACATATAGCTTCACCACACTCGGAATCATCGAGAAATCCTTTCCAAGCACATAATTGTATTTCATCTTGCCAGTTCCAGATCCATAGATCTGCTACGCCTCGATCCCCAATGAAAACAGGATCTTCTTCACTACTCCAATCTGCCCCATGTAGGTAAGTACCAGAAGAACTCCAAGGAATACTCCTGACACCACCACATTCATGTCCACTGCTATCGGACAATTGTCGGAACCCACCACATCATTGTGGATCTCCGCACCTATCATATTCGAAAAGAGACTCATAGATACAAAAATCTAGTCAATTTGCCACCCTGTGATACTTTTCTGGTTGAGAACGTTAGCTCCATCAATAGCACTTCACCGCTTTCAACTCTAAGTGTTGCCAAGCGATCATCCAATCAAAAATACTTCTTCCCAAATAACTAAAATTACATTTATACACCATGAAATTATAAGCATATTTACATTCTTTTTCCATTCTGCTATCTCATATACCCAAAGGATATGAAAGAATTATAAACAACTTAAATTCCTTGTTTAATTAGTTGAACACGTGGTATTTATATAGTACCAAATGATAGTTAAATTACCGAGTGGTAATTGAGTTATCAAATGGTATATCACTTAGCTAAAAGCTGAGTAGATAGCTTTTGATCTCAGAAGCCTGAGGTGGTTCCAGTTATCCGGAACAACCGACTGTCGATTGAATGCAAATCGGTTTTTACTTCGAATCAGTTGAGATGTCAACTGTACGAAAAGGGAAATTGAAATTCATGAGATGGCCTGCGACTGATCGATGACCCCATGAATTTGGAACAGAACCAAGATTTAGAAAATGAAACATGTTAGTAGCAAATGAAACATGCAAGTGAACTGCGAAACATGCAAGTGATCCACGAAACATGCAAGTGAACCGTGAAACATGTAAATGATCCATGTAACATGCAAGTGAACCGCGAAACATGCTAATGATCCATGAAACATGTACGTGAACAACGAAACATGCTAATGAACCATGTAACATGCCAGGTAACACGAACATGCAAGTGAACCATGTAACATGCCAGGTAACACGAAACATGCAAGTGAACCACGAAACATGTAAGCGATCCATGAAACATGCAAATGTAACACGAAACATGAACATTGAAAATGAACCATCCAAATTCGCAAATGAGGTAGATCAGCCTGAGAAAAGAATTAAAAGGAGGGGAGTCCACCAAAAACTTCAAGTGAAATCAAAGCATGAGGGGCGTTGTCCACGATTTATAATATGTTATCGGATAGCGTCCTTTGTGTATAAAAAAAACTTTTCCACAATATCTAGTATTCTGATTAGAATGAATATAAAGTGGTATATTACAAGTACAAGGATGCTAGACATCCATGGAAGGGAGATGATTCCACCAAAAACGTTTAACCGAACATCCATAATTCTCCTGAAGAACGGCTGAGCTGATAAACGGATCAAGGCTATTTGTGATCATTGAGTGAGAATACTAAATGCCTGTCGATCAACAGGAAGAACACCAAGGAGGAAATGTGAATACAATTAAAAACGAGTAAAGTCCGCATCCTATATAATAGATAGAATGCGGACTTTCATTTTGCCCTAATACTTTTCTTTTAACGTATTTTAAACCCTTTCAACAGCAAGACCTGTCTCATGGCCGTTCAAATTCTGTTTTTCTTCCAAACCAGCTTTTGCTTCAATGGAAACCGCCAGGGTTTCTTTTTTAATATACGCCCCAAACGTCTCAACAGCTGCTTGAATCTCTTCACTACCTTCAAAATAAATTCGAATCTGATCCACAACCTCAAATCCGCTGGTCTTTCTCAGGTTTTGCACCTTGGAAACCAATTCTCGCGCATACCCTTCTTGAACCAACTCATCGGTAAGAACCGTATCCAGGATCAAGAACTGATTCTCTTCCATAGCAACATTAAAGCCATCCTTGGCTTGAATGGTTACCTGAACATCATCAGCTGTCGCAACAAACTCTTCTCCTGCAAGATCCACAGTAACCGACTCCCCTACTTCAAACTTCGGTGCATAAAGGCTTCCGTCAAGACCTGCCAATGCTTTTCCGAACAAGCCCATTTTCTTGCCCAATTTCGGACCAACAGCTCGGAAGTTTGGCTTGATTGTGAAATTCATAAAGCTTTGCAAGTCCCGCTCGAAAACAACATTCTTCACATTCAATTCTTCCTGAATCAATGGAACCAAATCACCAATCAATGCTTGGTAGTTACCATCTACCATAACTTTGTTGATCGGTTGGCGAACCTTGATTTTCGCTTCTTCACGAGATGCACGGCCCAATGTAACTAAAGTTCGAACCAAATCCATTCGCTCTTCTACACGATCATCCATCAACTCCGGTTTCAGCTCTGGGTACATGGCAAGATGAACCGATTTTTCTCCCGTTAATTTTTGATACATTTCTTCTGCCAAGTACGGAGCAAAAGGTGCGATCATTCGTGCTAATCCTTCTAATACTTCATAAGTCGTATTGTATACGGCCTTCTTATCAAGATTCAATTCACCACCCCAGAAGCGGCGACGAGAACGTCTGATATACCAGTTAGATAGATCTTCATTGACAAAGTCTTGAATACGACGAACAACCTTGTTCATGTCGTAGCCATCCATTGCTGCCAATACCTCTTTCAACACGCGTTGGAATTTAGAAAGAATCCAACGATCCAATTCAGGACGTTCTTCCACAGGAACAAAGAAGTCTTTTGGATCCACGTCGTCTGTGTTGGCGTACAGTGTAAAGAAGTTATATACATTCTGTGTAGTATTGAAGAACTTGCTTAACACTTCCTTCAAACCACTTTCATCAAACTTGGTTGGTGTCCATGCAGGTGATACATACAATAAGTACCATCGCAAAGCATCTGCGCCGTATTGTTCAAACATTTTAAAGGGATCAACGGCATTACCTTTGGACTTACTCATTTTCTTACCATCTTTATCAAGAATCAAGTCGTTGACCAAGACGCGCTTGTATGGTGATTTGCCTGTTACAAAAGTTGAGATTGCCAACAGTGAATAGAACCACCCACGGGTTTGATCAATCCCCTCACAGATAAAGTCTGCTGGGAAGTTTTGCTCAAAGGTGTCCTTGTTTTCAAATGGGTAGTGAAGCTGAGCAAACGGCATTGCACCAGAATCAAACCAGCAGTCAATTACTTCTTTGACTCTTGTCATACGGCTGCCGCACTTCTCACAAGTGATATGCACGTCATCCACGTAGGGACGGTGCAATTCAATGGAGTCATCGATGTCTTCAATGGCACGTTCTGCCAATTCTTTACGGGACCCTACACTATCGGTATGATCACAAGAATCACAACGCCAAACATTCAATGGTGTACCCCAGTAACGGCTTCTTGAAATCGCCCAGTCATTCAGGTTTTCCAGCCAGTTTCCAAATCGCTTCTCACCAACATAGCCTGGATACCATTCTACCCCATTGTTGTTTTCGATTAATTGATCTTTTAATTTTGTCATCTCGATGTACCAGCTTGGTTTTGCGTAGTACAACAAAGGTGTTTTACATCTCCAGCAATGCGGATAATTATGTTTCATCTTCTTACGCTTGAATAATTGATTTTTCGAAGCCAAGTACTTGACAATCTCAATCGCCAAATCATCGTCAGTCACAGAACGACCTTCCCACGGCGTAGTCGTATACTTGCCCTTATCATCAACTGGTTGAAGAACCGGCAATTTGTAAGCTTTTCCGACTTGATAATCATCCTCGCCAAATGCAGGCGCGATATGAACCAATCCAGTACCATCAGACATAGTAACATAGTCGGCAAGGGTAACATAAAATGCTTTTTTATCCGCTTTAACGAATGGCATCAATTGTTCGTATTCCATATACTCAAGATCCGTACCTGAAAGCGTTTCAAGGACTTCATACTCGCCCTCTACAACTTGATCTACCAAAGCTTTTCCAACATAGTAGACTTCATTCGCTTCCTTAGCAAGAACCTTCAAATAAGTTTCCTTTGGATTCACAGCGATCGCCACATTGGCAGCCAATGTCCAAGGCGTTGTTGTCCATACCAAGAAGTACTCATTGTCTGCTTTGGTATCCGTGCGCTTCATTTTTACAACAACGGTTTGAGATGTAATCTCTTCATACCCTTGTGCAACTTCATGGGAAGCCAAACCCGTGCCGCAACGTGGGCAATAAGGTTGAATCTTATGTCCTTCGTAGATATATCCTTCTTTAAAGAACTTGTTTAAAATCCACCATTCCGTTTCAATGTAGTCATTTTCCAATGTGACATACGGATTATCAAGATCGATCAAATAAGCCATCTGCTTGGTCATCTCTCGCCATTCACCTTCATATTTGAAGACAGACGTTTTACACTGCTCATTGAAATTATGGATGCCATAGGCTTCAATCTCGGTCTTGTCATTCAATCCCAAGTTTTTTTCCACTTCGATTTCAACCGGCAGACCGTGAGTATCCCAACCAGCTTTTCGCTTCACTTGATATCCCTGCATGGTCTTAAATCGACAAACGCCATCCTTTAAACTTCTGGCAATTACATGGTGAATGCCTGGATGTCCGTTCGCTGTCGGCGGACCCTCATAAAATACAAATTGTTCTTTTCCCTCACGGGTTTCAATACTCTGCTTTAATAAATCCATTGCTTCCCAATTCGCTCGGATTTGGGCTTCTTTTTCCTTCACCGGCAATTTAGACAATGCTTCAAATTTAGCCATTTTTATCTTCCTCTCTTTTCTATGTTTTGTAAATATTATTCAGTTGAAATAAAAAAAGCCCCTAGATCAAAAGATCTAGGGACGAAAACTCCGCGGTACCACCCTACTTACAAGACAATAAGTCTTGTCGCTTCAACAAGATAACGGCTTGGACCGGAACTTCCTACTCTGTTCAGAAATTCAAGCTCACAGGTGATTTGCTAAAGATCGATTCGGATAACCTTTCAACCGGTGAATTATCTCTCTACACCATCGATTGCCTCTAACCGTCCTGCTCATTGCTATTCATCCCTTATCCTACATGACGAAATTTGGTTTGTCAAGCAATCCGAGTCAAGGCACGAAATTCCACAAGAGACACACATCTTTCCCCTATTACTTACCACTATCTAGCTATTTATACGCACATGAACGACACTTATTTAAACTATAAACAGAGATCTCTTAAAAATACGGCAACCCCATCTTGGTCATTAGTAACCGTCACATGGTCTGCAAGAGCCTTTAACTCGTCGACGGCATTGCCCATGGCAACCCCCACTCCTGCATGTAGGATCATCTCCATATCATTAAAGTCGTCGCCGAAAGTGATCACATCGGAATGACTCATCTCAAAACGATCCAGTACCCTTACAATACTATTCCATTTTGTAACCTCAGCATGCATGATTTGACACAATGTGCCATCATCCGTAACCACTCCTCTGCAGCCTTGAGGCAAATGGGAAGTAAACTCAATGGTTATTCTTTCATCCGCATAGATCATTACTTTAAACGCTTCTTTAAATTTGAATGTTTTCAAATCAACTAATTCATATGGAATTTGGCCGAAAACATCCACAATATCAAAATTGGCGTACAATTTATCATTCACTTCCATGCATATATTGTTGAGGCCTTGTTTTTCTGCTAGCTCGATGATTTCTATAACCATATGTCGAGATATCTCTTGATTAAATATTACTTCAGCATCTCGATAAATAATTGCCCCATTGTAGCAGATCACATATTCGTTTTTTAATGCGTCGGGGATCAATCTGAATGCGTCTCTAGGCGGTCTCGCTGTTGCGAAAACCAATTGAATCCCTTTCTCCGCCATAGACCGTAGCACTTCTATCGAATGCGCCGAAACCGTTTTATCACTTCTTAGAAGTGTTCCGTCAAGATCTGAAACAATCATTTTCTTCACCATGAATCCACCTTCTTTCGATTTATGCCTTTTAAATATACTTGTAATCGAGTATAACTCAATCAAGCTATAATTTCACTCAAATATAAAAAAACATCTGCATTTCGAATTTCTTCGATCAACAGATGCTTCCAGATTCACTATTTTTTATTCTTCTACCAAAATTTCCATGATCCATGAAAGACCGCTATGTATGACTCAAAAAAGTACACTCTTGCTTTACCGACTCACCCTTGCATAGAGTCCTTGAGCTTTCGTGCAAATCTTTGCGCATTCTCAAGATCAACTTGATTGGGTCTTCCCTTATTCATCCCCCCAAGATACTTAAGGAAACTATTTGTATTGTATCCTTTGCAGCTAAATTCACCTACGATTCTATATCCTTTTGCCTCCAGCTTTTCTCGTAGCAGTGCATAATCCTCTTTCACTTTCTCTTTTCCTTGCACAGCACTTGTCGAAAAAATGAATCCCGCCTTCTTATCCACGTTCGGCAGTCTGTCTACAAAATCAAGCAAGGGCTTGTAGTGGCGTCCACTATCGATACCTGCTCCAAACCCGACCAGGTCATATGCCTGAAGTTCCTCCATAATAACCTGGTCTGGATTCTTTACTTCTGCTTGCAATACCTTTGAAAATTCACTTGCGATTTTAGCGGTATTGTTATGATGATACGAGTAAACGATAATAAGACTCCTTGCACCCATCGTATCTGCCTTTCCCTCCTGCATTATTTTTACCTCCAATTGTATTGCTTTCACAGGCCTACCTATACCTCTGTACCTACAATAAAAAATCCGATCCATTGCTTCTATCCTTATTATATTTACACACATTCTGATCAAACAAATCAGAAATACCAATATCTTCAGCAATCCTTAGCAATAAACAAATAAGAAAAAAGTCTTATCCTTTTAAATGGAAATAACGTGGGTATTATTGGAAGTAACTAGTATCTTTATATTTGTACGTTTGTATTTGATGGCGTTTTACCATAAATTAAATCAAATTACTTGTCAAAGACACCAAAGAACTGAATGGAGGGATCACAATGAACCCAGAATTAAATGAAAAAAAAATTAAAATCAATATATTTGGCAAAGTCGCACATACTTTTATCAATCAGTTTCAGCTAACCGTTTTAATTATTCTCTTGATCATAAGTATTGGTGTTGCAGGAGCATTGAGTTTACCAAGAGAATCTCTGCCCGAAATTGTTTTTCCCGCCATCACCATCCAAACACTTTTTCCGGGTGCAAGTCCTGAAGATGTCGAATTTTTAGTCACCGAAAAAATTGAAAATAAGGTGAAAGAATTTGATGATATTGAAACCATTGAATCTGAAACAAGTTTTGGTTTATCGATTGTAAGTATTCAATATGTCGAAGGAATCGATATCGATCAAAAGAAAATTGAAATTGATAACGCATTAAAAGAACTGCAATTATCCGATGGCGTTCAAGATCCACGCTCCTTTATCTTTTCTACATCTGAAATACCCTTAATGAATATTTCAGTCGCCGGAGATTACTCTCAAGATCAGTTAACCTTGATTGCCCAAGATATAGCAAATGAAATCGAAGGCGTCACTGGCGTTCAGGATGTCACCTTATCCGGTAACGTAAATCGTGAAATAGAAATTGTTACCCATGAATTGCTTATGATGAAATACGGCGTCGATTACAACGCACTTCGAACCGCCATTTCCTCTCAGAACTATAGTGCACCCATTGGAGAAGTCTCCTTAAATGGCGTTCGCTATAACCTACGTGTTGACGAACGTTTTAAAGCCGTAGAAGAAATCGCGAATACAAGAATCAATGACCAGATCTATGTGAAAGATGTTGCTGATGTGATCGATGGGATCGAACCGATCCGGAGTTATAATCGAACCTTTATCAAAGGACTCAATGACCAGGCCTTACCTTCCATCTTCTTGTCCGTTAGCAGAAAAGTAGGCAGTGATGTCATTGGCACAAGCAAAGCGGTCCAAGAACTCTTACAGAAAGAAAAAGGGATTTTGTACCCAGAGGATGTCACCGTTTATGTGTCCAATGACCTGGCTGTTAATGTGTCCAACGATCTGGATAAAATACAAGGTTCAGCATTGTCTGGGCTCATTGTGGTTATTATTGTTCTGTTTTTATTTATCGGTATTAAAGAATCCTTGATCGTATCGATTACGATTCCATTGAGTTTATTGGGAACCCTGGGCTTGCTAAGTATCTTTAATATTACTTTCAATACCTTTGCCATCCTTGGGTTGATTGTTGCCCTTGGCCTCTTGGTCGATAACTCCATTATCGTTATGGAAAATATTGATCGGCTGAAGAGGAAAGGCATGACCGCCAAGAATGCAGCTTATTATGGGACCAACCAGGTGGGCTTTCCCATTGTTTCATCCACCTTCACCACTTTGGCCGCTTTTTTCCCCTTGGCTATTTTGCCCGGTATCTTGGGTGCCTTTATCTCAACAATCCCTTTGACCATTATGATTACCATCAGTGTTGCCTTGGTCGTATCGATTGTGATTACTCCAAGTATTGCAGCCAAAATATTAAACGATAAAAAGAAAAAACAAATAAACCCTTGGATCAAAGGAATACTTTCCATTGTGATTGTCGCTGCATTGAGCTTTTATGCTTTCTATGATGGCGGTGAAAATCTTCTGTTGGCACTGATCATGATGGCGATTTTCACAAGCTTAATGGCGCTTAAGGTGATCTTCTTAAGGAATCAAGGATTGGAAGAATCAAAACTAACCAAGGTATACAGTCATTTTATTGGATGGATTGTCACTAAGAAGCGTCGTGCAATCACTGTTGTTTTAATCGGAGTGATTGTTTTATTTGGTAGCTTTACAACCTTCGGTTCAGGATTGCTAAAAATTGCATTCTTTCCAAATGGTGAACCGACCTCCCTGAATATAAATGTCGACACAGTTGGCGGTATGACCTTGGATTCAACCGATGAAGTTGTTAAAGAAATTGAAGCCTTGCTGGTCAAAACAGAAGCGGTTTCTCAATTTAACTCAACAATTGGCGGAAATGAAATCGACTCAGCAAGCATATCTGTAGAATTTGATACTTCACAAAAAAATGGTTTTGACATTCTAAATGACATTGATGAACAAATTAAAAATATTCCTGGTGCAAAGATCTCCATCCAAACCTTGGTTTCAGGACCACCGGTTGGCAAACCAATCGACCTGCGTATTCAAGGTGATGATTTGGAATCAAGTACCCTATTCGCTACCGAGTTAGAATCCGCCCTTCAAGGGATCAAGGGTGTATATAATATTGAGTCATCGTCAACACAAGGTGTCCCTCAATTACTCATCGATATCAATAAAAACAAAAGCCTAGGCTATGGGCTTTCCCCACAACAAATTACCAATCAATTACGGGGTGAAATCAATGGGATCACCGCAACAACCATAAGAGATGGGAAAAATGAAATTGATGTCGTAATTAGAAAAGATATCGAATTAATCAAAAGTGTAAACGAAGTCAAAAACCTTTTTGTTGCAACACCCACACAGAATATGCTGACCTTGTCTAGCCTTGCAGACCTTGTTGAACAATCTGGCATCTCGAATATCTCTCGAAAAGATGGAGAACGAGTCATTTCGATTACCGCCGACTTAAAAGAAGGCTTTAATGTGAATGATGTGGTTTCAACATTGCAGAACAAGTACACGGAAGATGCCATTCCAAGCGGAGTGATTTTGCAGTATTCCGGCGATGTCGAAGGGATTTCTCAAAACTTCGGCAATCTATTTCAAAGTATGATCTTGGCAATTTTCTTGGTCTTTATCATCTTAACGCTGCAGTTCAAATCAATCACGCAACCGTTTATCATTTTAACAACCATTCCCATGGCCCTAATTGGAGTCATTTGGGGCTTGATTATTACCGGCAATGAATTTGGCTTTTATGCTTTTATGGGCTTGGTTGCTCTAGTCGGAATTGCTGTAAATGACGCCATTGTTTTGATCGACTACATCAATTATCTTCGTTCAGAAAACAAGTCCTTGGTAGAAGCGATCAAAGAAGCTGGGAAAACAAGGTTCAATCCGGTTTTGGCAACAACACTTACCACCATTAGCGGTGTGCTACCTCTTGCTTTTAAAGAAGCTTATTACGCTCAATTCAGTTATGCCCTCATCTTTGGTTTGATGATGACAACGATTTTAACACTTATTTTCATACCAACTATCTATGGGTTGTTTGCAGGTTTATCAAAAAATAGAAAGGCGGTGTCATTGTGATCCGTAAAAAAACAGCTGTAACCATGTTGATTCTACTGACTTCTATCTTACTCATCGGGTGCAATGCTGATGATTCAGAAGTAGAGTCCACAAATATCGTTGTCCCAGTCAAGCTAGGTGTTGTGGTAAAAGATACCGTTGAAGAGACCTATGTGACAATCGGGAAAGTTATTCCCAGCAATCAACTGGATGTTTATTTGAATTCCATTGGCAAAATAGAGACCATCTTTATTAAGCCTGGGGATTTCATCGAAAAGGACATGCCAATGATTCAATTAATTAATGATACAAGCAAGACCACCTTTAACTCGACCGAGAGCCAGTTGAGAACCATCAGAGATAACCTGGCTGTTCAATACAATGCCGCCCTAGAAAACTACAATCTGCAAAAGGTCTTGTTCGATACAGCCACAATCAGCCAGAACACCCTAGATGCATCGCATGACCAATTAGAGATTACCCAGAGGCAATATCGAGATGCACAAATAACCTATAATAATCAGGTAAGCAATCTTCAGTCTTCCCTTGATGACTTATTGGTAAAGAGCCCAATTGATGGACAAATTGCTTCACTCAATGTGAAAATTGGCGAAGCAGCAAGAAACCAACTTGCAGCAACCATCATTGATAATTCAACCCTCTATGTTCAAACCATGGTCTCCGGTGAGTTAAAAAAATCCCTAAGCTTGGACCAAGATGTGAAACTCGCCTTAGAAGGCGTTGATCAAGTGATTCACGGTAAGGTAAGTGTCATCAATGAGATCCCTGATATAAACAACAAGCTCTTTGAAGTGGATATTATAATTATTGAAGATGTCAATGTGGGTGTCGGCGATTTTGCAGAAGTTGAGTTTATTACAAAATCCTATGAAGCTAATCGGCTTCCATCGACAGCCATTGTGAGAAAAGGCATCGAAAAATATGTATTCACTTATGACAATGGAATTTTGAAGAAAGTGGTTTTAGAAACGGGTCTTTCAAATGGTAAATGGATTGAAGTCTTATCAGACGAACTTAATGAGTCGTCAATCATTGTCATCCGTGGGCAAAACGATCTGCGTGTTGATGATGTCATTCAAATCATCGAAGACTAACACAAAAAGAAAGGCCTAGAGAATCGCTTTTAGCGATTCTCTTTTTTCATTCTAAAGGTAGCGTCATACTACTTTACAGATTATGCTATGCGTGATATAGTATAAGGCGAGAGGGGGTATTCTATGGATGCTCAACTTAGACGTGGATTATTAGAGGTCTGCGTATTGAAGCTTTTAACAAAAGGTGACTCCTATGGTTATCGAATCGTTAAAGATGTTTCCGAGATTATTGACATATCCGAATCAACACTTTATCCAATACTGAAAAGACTGGAAGCCAGCAAATGTCTTGAAGTATACTCAGAGGAGCATAAAAGCCGATTGCGTAAGTACTATCGAATAACCGATGTGGGTTTGCAGCGTATCGAAGATTTTATCAGTGAATGGGAAAAAGCCATGAAAGTATTTGACTTTATTAAGGAGTGAAATATATGAATAAGAGCGAGTTCTTGGGTAAATTGACTAATCGGTTAGCGCATTTACCCAATCATGAAATAAGTAAAATAATTTCTTATTATGACGAGAGTATTGACGACAGAATCGAAGATGGAATGACCGAGGAAGTATCCATTCAGTCCCTAGGCAGTCTAGATAATATTGTAATCAATATTGAAAATGAAATACCAATAACCAGTATGGTAAAAGACCAGGTTATGAAAAAAGTAGAAAAGAACAGCAGCAAAAAGGTGCTACTTGCATTCACGATCATTGGGTCTCCCTTGTGGCTTCCCTTATTGCTTGCTGCAGTTTGCCTTGTCCTTTCACTCGTACTTGCCGGATGGGCGGTCTATGCTGGTGGAGTTGTGACTTACCTAAGTTTGGCCATTGTTGCAGTAACTGGAGTAGGCTTTGGCTTTATAAGGGTCTTCACCGTCAGCATCACTACAGGCCTTGCATATATAGGTGTAGGCATACTTTCAGCCGGTATCATGCTCTTGCTGTTCTACCCTTGTCTTTGGTTGACAAGACAATGGGTTAAGCTAAATGTTTTACCTTTTAAAAAACTTAGGCAGCGGCTCGTCCGAAAGGAGTAATGGGATGAAAAAAATAAGTGTAACGGGCGCTATATTACTTGTAATCGGATTTGCTTTGGTGATCTTTGCCATGACAACCAGCGACAATCCTTTTGACATCAGTAAAGCGAGAGAGGAAAAAAACTATACATTTGAAGTAGATGACATCAATGGTGGTATTTATATCGATGAAAAATCTGCAGATATTTCCATCTCATTGTCCACAGATGACCAAATACATTTGAAGACATTCGAGAACGAAGAAGACTATTATGAAATAACAAACAATCATGATTTAACTATTGCCTATCAGCGAGAGTTAAAATGGTTTCAAAAAATTATTGATCTTTCAATTATTGGAAATGAGCTCAAATATACTTTGGAGTTAAGTGTACCTGAAGAGTTGATCACCAACATTAAAATTGATGCAACTAATGGTCAATTAACGATTGATGACATTACCGTCCAGGCCTTAGCTATTGCTAAAACAAATGGAAATGTGAGCATAAACAATATCATCTCAATAAAAGATATTGACATTGACACGAGTAATGGTGACATCGAACTAAATCATGTAAATGCCAAAGAGGAACTAGAAATCCACTCCACAAATGGTTCGATCAAACTAAATTCCACTGATTTTGGTGACCTTGCTTTCATAGAAACAGAAAATGGTGATGTAATTGCTTATTTTGATGACCATGGAGACAACTATACCTTTGATATTTCTAGCGTCAACAAAAAAAATAGTATTGAATACGGCCATGTTGATAAAAAAGGAAAATCAATCATCTACGGAAACGGAGACAAACTGTTCATCGTGGATACGACAAATGGCAAGGTTCAGGTAACATGTGAACCTGCACACTAAAGCAAGTCGATCAATAAAAAGACCCCAAAAGATTAGAATTTTTTCTAACCTTACTGGGGTCTTTTCTTTATCAATCGCTTAAAAACTTCGATGATCTGATTACTTTTCTATTTATGCCATACAAACAAAAGTCCTTCCTAACCAACTCGATAACGAATAAAAGGGGAATTTCTCAGCTTTCGGCGTCTTTCTTATAAAGACCTCTCTTGAGACTTCTTGATTTCATAACCCAATCGATTTATCACATTTTCAATATCCGCAATGGAAACCTTGTCGTCATCAAAAGTTAGTTTCACTTTACTGGAGTTAAAGAGTACGCGTACACTTTCCTTATTAACACCCTCCAAAGATTTCACTCCATTTTCAATCTTTTGCATACACGACGGGCAAGTCAACGTTTCCGTTTGAATCATGGCTTTTTTCATTTTTATCACTCCTCCATTTAATTTTGTAACGCATAAGTCTCATCCCATTTAAAATTACAACCAATATACTTGCTTCATGTACCAACATACCGAGCGACATACTCATCCATTCGCTAAAGAATACGCCCGCAAGTAGAATCCATACAACACCAACTGCGATGACTATGTTTTGACGCATGTTATTAACAGTCGCTTTTGCTAAACCCAAGACGTGGATTAAGTGAGAAAAATCTGAATGCATTAAAACAACATCCGACGTCTCGATCGCAACATCGGTTCCACTTCCCATTGCAATGCCAATCTGCGCTAATGCTAGTGAGGGACTATCATTGACTCCATCTCCAACAAATGCTACGATTTGACCTTCTGCCTGCAGTGCCTCAATATAGGCTTGTTTCTGTTCTGGCAGCATATGTCCATACGCTTCAGAAAGTCCAAGTTCTCTTGCGACTAAATCCACTGTTCCCTGATTATCTCCAGAAAGAACCACTAAATTTTTTATGCCTAACTTTTTAAATTTATTAAGCCCCTCTTTCACGCCTAAACGGATTGGATCACGAATACCCAGTAGTGCATTCAATTCCCCGTCAACCGCTACTAAAACCAAGGAGTTTCCACCGGCTTCCATTCTTTTTATATCGCCACTCATCTTTTCATTAAAAGTAACATTTTCCTTTTCCATCAAGGCCACATTTCCAACAACCACTCGGTGCCCATCCAGGTGAGAGATAATCCCTCCCCCCTTAACAACATCCGTTCTTTCCACCAGATAATTTTTACATTCGCCAATGTATTCGACAACTGCCTGGGCCAGTGGATGGTCCGATTCCTTCTCAACATTGGCTAAATAAGCAAATATCTCTTCCGGATGGTCGGTATAAATTTCCTCTTCTGCAACTCTAGGATTTCCCTGTGTCAAAGTGCCTGTTTTGTCAAACACGATCGTATCAAGTCTGCTGAAATCACTAATCACTTCACTGCCCTTTAATAGAATGCCGTTTTTGGCTCCATTCCCGATACCTGCAACGTTTGAAACAGGCACCCCAATCACCAATGCACCTGGGCATCCCAAGACCAATATCGTAATTGCCAGTTCGATATCTCTCGATACCATCCATACGATCAAGGATAGAAGCAAAACTGCCGGTGTGTAGTACTTTGAAAATTTATCAATGAAACGCTCTGCTTCTGATTTTGAATCCTGCGCCTCTTCAACCAATTCAATAATCTTTCCAAAGGTGGTGTCTTCGCCTACCCGCTCAGCAATGATTTGCATGGTTCCATTTTCTAGCATGGTGCCAGCAAACACCTTATGATTTTTCTTTTTATGAACGGGAAGGGATTCACCCGTTATACTCGCTTCATTTATATAGCTCTCACCATGTAAAACAAAACCATCCACGGGTACTTTCGCGCCAGTTTTCACAAGCAAAATATCTCCAACGTCAACCTCGTCTACTTCAACCCTTTCGAATGTATCATTCTCCATCATTTTCAAAGCGCTTTCGGGTGCCATTTCTGCCAATGCCATGATTGCAGAACGTGTCTTATTCAGTGTTCTTTGTTCAAGATAAGCACCAAAGAGAAATAAAAATGTTACAATAGCGGATTCTTCATAGTTTCGAATGAATAAAGCCCCAACAACTGCAAGCGTAACCAAAACCTCTATGCTAACCACTTTAACCCTTAAGGCCTGGTATGCTTGTATTGCAATCGGTGCAAGCCCTATGAAAGAAGCGATTACCAATGTCCAAATGGACAATTCTTCATTCCCAAAACTTCGTTTACTGATAAAAGCAGTTCCAATTAATAGGCCACTAAATAGTGCAATGAGCTTTTTTTTACTTAATATGAATTTTCGCAAATTCATTCACCTCTCTTTTTAACGTTCCCTACCCTTAGATTTGTGTCGCACTAAGAATGATAGGCTTGGTCTAGTTCCGCCAACATCTTATAAACCTCTTCATAACTCTCACATACATCAATAGGTACAGAGTAATCGTCTGTGATTTGGCGTAATCTTTGGAATTCAGTATCCAAGCCTACAGGTTCTCCCTCTGCTGCTTTGTTTTTTTCAACGATCAAATCATACACTTCCCGAACATGATGAAACTCGGGATGACTACCACCATGAACCCGTGCTACAATAGCTACATATTGGTCTAGTTTCTTGAAATATTTTTTCTTTGCTTGCATAAATAATTGATTTGACATTGCATCTCCCTCTTTCTCATTTAATACGTTCCTTCTTGTAGCCTCATATTATCGGATATGTAAAAACATTTCTGTGATTCTAATCACTATGCCCGTCTTTTCATTTTTATCCAATATAATTATAACTCCCTGATCTAAAAGTTAGAAATCAGGGCTTCTATTCTATGCTTCTATTGAACCATCTAAAAAAGGGTATCTGTCCATCGATGGTATAAGCATAAAATCTTCGTGAAAACTCGTGGCATGCATGTATTTATATGAGATTTGTCATGAACAACACATTGATCAAAAAAATACTTATTTGCTTCAAATTCCCTAATCAAGCGGAACGCAACCACTGGTTGACAGATTAATAAGCCCACTTGATAGCCTGCAACCAAGCATTAAGATATGCTCATCATATCAAAGAAAGAAAGGACGGAAATTTATGATACTTGCAGATAAAATCATTAAATTAAGAAAACAGTTTGGATGGTCACAAGAGGCGCTAGCAGAGAGAATGAATGTTTCCAGACAGTCTGTATCAAAATGGGAAAGTGCCAACAGCATACCTGATCTTAACAAAATAATCATGCTCAGTGAAATTTTTGGAGTATCTACAGACTATCTTCTACTCGATGAAATTGAAGAAACGGAGGCTCTTGTAGGTGACAACGAACCAGGCCTTGCTCTTATGACTTTAGACGATGCAGCTTATTATATGAACTGTAAAAGAGAGAATCTCCGATATCTTGTCAAGGGTGTTCTATTGGCCGTGTTTTCTGTTGTGCCACTTTTTATTTTACTGGCTCTTGCAGAAGATAAGATCCTTGATATTACAACAAGTACAGCGGCGGTAATTGGCCTTGTATCCCTATTGCTTATAATCTCCCTTGGGGTAAGTTTGCTGATTCGTACGAGTCAATTCACAGATATATTCGAAAGGTTTGAAAAGAACGAGTTTGAACTCGCTTATGGTGTGAGGAGTATTTATAAAGAAAGACTTGAAGCTTATAAAAGAACCTATTTTGGCAGGATGTCAATCAGCATCACATTGTTCATTACAAGTTGTGTGCCCTTGATTATAACAGCCTTTATGTCCGGTTCGGCAATGCTTTTGCTGTTGATGATCGTAGTCATGATGCTAATGATAGGAATTGGAATCGCATTGCTTTTGCCCGCATCGACCATCTATAATGCTTACAATTGCATTCTGGGAGAGGGCGATTACTCGTCTAGGAATAGGAAACAACTTAGAAAAGCAGAAAAACTTGCCTTATTTTACTGGCCTCTAGTCACCGCAGTTTATATCGGCTGGAGTTTGTGGACCATGGCATGGGGAATCACCTGGATCATCTGGCCTGTTGCTGCAATTGCCTATGCTGCTGTCCTTGGTCTGATGGGGCTGTTTGAGAAAGTTGAATAAGTAAATGCACTACATCATTTGGCAAATCCTTATTGCTCTAAAACTTCTAAGAATGCCATAGCCACATAATCGCGTAATCATATTAATAGTCGGATTCACATCTTTCCCACAAGTCAAAAAAAACGATTTTCTCTATCACGAGAAAATCGTTTTTTTATTCGCCTCTTTCAACTACAATTCTTTAATACTTTTTTCCAAACTAGCTTTACAAGCATGCTAATGACTGGCTTCTGCTATGTACCACTTTAGACCCGTCAATATTCACCTTATTTAGTTAATAGCCAAACGCCCAGCACAAGAAAAAGCAGTGCCCATATATAAAAGAATATTTCTGTGCCCTTTTCACCCAAAACTTTTTCGAACCACTGGATTTTTTTTATTTTCCAGACCGCCTCCGGCTTAAGTACAGCAAGAATAACCACGATCACTGCATACACGATTGCTAGGATTGCCCATACTTTCATAATCGTCTCTCCTTCTTTTTTTATTTATTCCAACCCTTTTCTTATCCTTGGTGCCAATACCAAGAATACCACAACACTGATTCCGAATACGATGCCCGAATATCCGATGATATCGATCCATGATCCCCGGTTTGATAGAACAAGATCATTGCCCTTGTAGGTCCAGTAAAATGGAATCCAGTAAAATAAAGGCTGCCACTTGTCCGCCAGAAGTTCTTCTGCCGCAATGGCTCCAAACATCGGTAAGAAGAGCATTTTCATATTGCCCGCTGCATTCATAACATCGTCATTGTTGATTCCTTCAATGAAGCCGACGAGTATGCTGATAATGCAGGAGGTCGCCACCATAAGAAGCGCATGGAAAAAATTGACATCTCTAAATCCCGTTATGATCAGAATCAACAAGGTGCCCACCACAGGAATAACGACACCGATCATGCTCTTTCCTGCTATAAATCCAATCCTTGAAACCGGTGACAAGTTAATTGCACTAATGGTGTTGTCTGTTTTCTCCTCAACGATATTGAGTGCTATGATCATGCCGCCTAAAACAGAGGTAAACATGATTGCAGCATTGACCATAAGTTTCTTCAACGGAGGAATTTCCCGGCCATAATCCACAATTTCAACCATTGAATCTTCCATCCCAATCTCAAAGTGGTCAAAGGCTGCCAAATTCCTTACATAATCCACAACGTAATCAGGCTCATTCCCCTGTGTCAAAACAAAATATTCATCATTCTGATCTGGGAGTACGGCTACGATGTTGTCCCTTTTTTTCACCCTATTCTCAACATCCTCAAGAGTTTCTAACAATTCAACCTTGGCAAACTGCTTGAAATATTCACTTTGCTGAATATTTTCGCCTTCCAGCAAGACAATCTCAACCGTGGTATCATTGATACCTGGTGAAAAAACGTTGATAACAACAGCAAAAATAACCGGTACAACAATAATGTACAGGGTGATAAAATTCCTTATGCTTGTTTTCAAATCTCGCTGAAATATGATGAATATCTTTTTTATCATTTCCTAACACTCCTTCACAAGGACAGTGTCTTTTTAAACCTGTAATTTGCAAGAATAAAAATTTCCAAACCCAGCACCGCAAAAGCAAGAGATGCCAGCATCACATAAGCCATATTTCCATCAACCGAGATGATTTCCTTAAAGCTCTGCAACATCACATAGCTAGGGATGACCTTAACCCAATTGGGATCCCAGCTAGGCACAAAGTAAGAAATATTTGGCATAATCATAATCACAATGACAATGTACAGAACGCCAAAAGCTTCAACAATATCGTCGTAAAAGCTTGTAATCAATAGTCCCAATGAGGCTGCAAAAAATCCTGAAGAAACTAGAAATAGCAGCATGGCCAGGTAGTTCGGCTGAAGACCCATGATCGGCACGGTTATGATCAGGGTTGTCACGATACTCGTCACAATAATAACCCCGATCTTACTTAAGAGATAATGCCAGACTGAAGATGCCGTAATTGCATATGCCTTGACAATTCCCTCGTTCTTATCCAGGAAAATATAAGCCGCAATAACAAATAAACTCATCAACGATCCATTGAAGGTCAAGAACACAGGAATAATATTTTCTTTGTCACTTAAGGGCTTTGCATCCTGAAAAAGCTTTCTCACCTCAATATTGTCTGAATACTCTTCAATGACGTCATGTCCGGCCAACCGGTTGTGGTAAACCATAATCAAATTTCGAAGCTTGCTGGTTTCATAACCTTGCAAATAGTAGGTACTAATAATCTGACCATCCTCATTGACATGAACATGGACGACAGGGATCCTTTCCGCCTCAGATACAGCATCAAGCGCCTCTTTCGAATTCAACAAGTAAATCTTGGATTCCTCTGTTTCATAAAGGGAAGCAAGAAAAATTCGACCGTCCTCTTCCAATTCGACCTGCTCAACAGTCTCATCCAGATCCTCTTCCAACATGCTTTTCTCATAACGTTCCCTCACAACCTGAGGCAAGTCAAGATAGATATATTCCTTTCCATTGCTTTCAAAATTATCAGGAACCACAAATAGAAGAATCAGTAAAAGCACGACCGCCATTCCTATTTCAATATAGAAGTACCAACTTTTTGAGGAAAGGCTCAGTTCCTTTGAAAAACTATACCACAGTTTCATTTAGACCAGTCCCCTTCCGGTTACCTTGATAAATATTTCTTCAAGAGTCGCTTCTTTGGTATGCATGGTCTGAATATCATATTTACTGATCACTTCCACCAGTCTGTTTTTTTCCTCTTTGATCACGGTAGAGAAACTGTCCTTAATGAGTTCCCCATCTTTAATATATTCGACGTCCACAAGTTTCTCACCGTATTTGAGCTTTAATGCTTTTGGCGAATCAATCAGCCTGATCGCTCCATCTACGATAAACGCAACTCGGTCACAGAGTTCATCGGCGATGTACATGTTATGAGTTGTCAAAAAGATCGTGACGCCCTTTTCATTTTCCTGCCTAATGATGTCCTTGATTTCTGATGCAATGGCAGGGTCCAATCCAGTAGTCGGTTCATCGAGAAACCACATCTCCGGGTTATTGATCATGGATCTAGCAAAGGTCAGCCTGTGCTTCATCCCCTTCGAATACTTACCGGCCTTAATGTTTTCCTTGCCGTCAAGTCCCACCAGTTTGATCAGATCCATAGGATCTCTTGTTTCCACATCGAATAATTTTCTGTAGAATTGAAGATTTTCAAGTCCTGACATTTTGTTATAAACATTAGACTGTTCGAAAGACATTCCTATCTTATTGAACATTTTATTCTTAATATGCTTGACATCATAACCCGCAACCTCAACATTACCCTGCTGAAGTTGAAGAAGACCGACAAGAATATTTTGGGTGGTTGATTTACCAGCACCTGAAGGGCCCAAGAATCCAAAAATCTCACCCTTCTGAATTTCAAAGCTGACATCTTTAACCGCATAATTGTCATCATTGCTGTATGAATGGTAAAGGTTACTCACTTTTATCATTTTATTCATCCCTTCATTCATATTCTAACTCACTAGTCATTCTGCTTATTCTTCCTGATAATTCAATATGACCAGTTCCCCTTCTTCCAATCCATCTTTTACCTCAATACTTCCGTTCATTTTAATTCCAGTGGTGATTTGACGTTCAACAACGTCATTGTCTTCAAGAACCTCAACATATTGTTTCGAATTTTTTTGATAGACAGTGCCTGTAGGGATCAGAAGAACTTCTCTTGGCGCCTCAATCATAACCCTCGTTTCCACCTCTAGATCATAAGCAAGTTCATCAGAGGATTTCGGTAGACCAATCTCTACGGTCTGTCGGTTTTCTTCCACACCGAGCTCCGATAAGGTTACAAAAGCCTTTGGATACACCTTATCCACCTTCAAGCCATTCATCTGAACATCAAGCTTCCAGTCCTGAATTTCAGCCTCCATCTTCGCTTCTATGAGTCTTGCATCCTCCACCATAAAATCAACGAGAATTACTTTTTCTGTCGGATCCTGAATTTCTATAACTAGCATCCCCGGAGATGGCATATCGCCCTCAAAGGTGTTTATTTCTGTCACAATCCCTTCGATATCTGCAACAATCCTATAGTTGTCTCGATTTTCTTCGAGTATATCTAAAGTGAGAAGCAGCACATCGATTTCCGCTTCATATCTCTCTCTGATATTTCCTGAAATGCCTTTGGTGAGCCGATTATATGTGTTCTGGGCAATTCCAAGGCTACTCTTAAGCTGTTCCACTTGACTTTCTGCCTGCTCGAGCTCAATAAGAGATGCAGATCCAATCTTGTAAAGCGACTCGGTTATATCCTTGCTTTTGGTTGCCAGCTCCATATTTTTTTTAATTCTTGATACTTCGATCCAGGCGCTATTCACACTCTCCATATCCGTTCCTGAAAGGGCTTCATTATATCCAGCCTTTAAGGCTTTGATCTGCTTCTCAACTTTTTGAACTTCCAGATCCAGATTGTCTTCATATTTAATCAGAACTTGTCCTTTTTCCACATGGTCCCCCAGCTGCAGGGTCATTTCCTCTATCTTGCCTGTGCCACTACCATAATATCGTCTGATATTTCTTGAACTGATCTTACCTACATCCTCAACGTATTTTCCCACTTCTCCCCGTGTTACTTCTGCTGTATTGTATTTCGCTCCGATGTTGCCCATTGTTAATAAATAAAATAGTCCAACTCCTATTACTGACAAAACAACGATGGCGATGATCAATTTTTTCGTTTTCATAGTGACCTCCAATTTCAGCTGACATGTCTTTTTGATATTATTCATGCTCAACCAGATGCTCCATATCTTCAAGAGAATTCAGTTCCTTACTATTACTGTTATTATTACCCAATTAAACATGTCTGTAAAGCCCTATTGATTAAACGCGTCCTTCCGACTAAGCCATGCTTCCAAAATCATCCCATACACGATTCCCGCTAAAAAACTGACAGGATCTTCAAATCCCGTGGAGCTGTAAAAAGCAAAAGAAACTACAAGACCCAACAAGGCGCCACGCATCAAGCTCTTTCTTCTGTTGGCCCTACTCCAAGGCGCGCCTACAACCAGACCAATGATCACGCGGTTGTACCATAGGGAGAACACAAAACCGGGGGAGGCGGTGAATCCAGATCGAACATAGGCCCCGACTACACAAACAAGTCCCAGCAGGACGCCACCTATCAGCGACTCTTTCAATCTTTTTTTCATCGGTTTGATTCCCCCTCGTTGCCTGAAAGATCCGGCATAACTTGATAACCGTTTTTATACAATTGAATGGTAGACAATCCAATCAATAGAACCATTCCGATCAATGCAACATTCTGCAGCAAATCAAACCTTCCTTGAAAGCCTTGGGGTGCCAATAGATTTTGATAGATGCCAAAATATGCCCAAGCGATGGGAATCGGAAAAATTGCATTTTTTGTACTTGTCAACACCATGAATGTCAATCCGACTGCCACAAAGAGAATGATAACACTCCAAATCTCCGAAGAAATTCCAAATCGATTCCAGTCGATTTTAACTAGCCACGCTGAAATATTAACAAGAGTCGCAATAAATAGCCATCCCGAATACAGCCCAAAGGCCACGGGAAGCAACCAGCGCCCTTTTCTTTGAATTTTTCCAATTTGTTGAATCAGCAAGACCATGACGATCAGAAATGCAAAGATAAAAATGGTGGACAAGCCAATCAAGTTGTATGAAAAGCTGATAATCCACACAATGTTAAGCACACAGGAAAGCCAAAAGAGAGGGCTGATTGCATCGAGTGCATGTTCATAATACGGTTCCTTGCTTTTGACAATTAACACAATGATCGAGAGAATCAAGAAGGTATAAATCACACTCCATATACTAAATGTTGAAGGCGAAGGCGTGATCAAGGTCGGATACATATCCGACACTTCTTTTTGTGAAAGCCCATTGATCAAACCAAAGGCCCCCATGCCGTTGATTATTAAAGTAAATACCAATAATATTGCATTGATCCAAGCTTTTGTTTTTCCTTTCATTTTTTCCTCCTCACGAAACATTTTATAGCTTGATTGAAATAATTTCCTTACCGAACCCACAAAAGATATGGGTCCATCTTTTAACATCCACAGACTTGATCACTTCAATCAATCTTTACCCATAAAATCCCAATCATCCCCCAAACCAAAAGAAAACGACTCCCTCAATCATGAGAAAATCGAATTCACTTTATTCTATGATTCTGTAAATGCCTTTTCAGCTCTTTGGCAATTGGTGGTAATGCTCTATTCTTATGATACACAAAGAAGAATTCTCTATTCAGACTTAAATTCTTTATATTATGTGTTTTAATTTTCTTTAATTGAACTTCGTTTTGTATTGCCATTTCTGAGATAAAGCTCACACCCATCTCAAGAGTTACCATTTGTTTAATTGTCTCGTTGCTTTCAATTGTAGAAACAATATTTAACTCCTTAGCCGATACCCCCATTTCGCTCAATGCACTTTCTAGTATACGCCTTGTTCCAGAGCCCTCTTCTCTCATGATCATGGGTAGTTGTTTTAAGAAGTTAATATCTAAGTCTTCTTCATTAAGCCATGAAAAATCCTTATTATTTGGCGCAGCAAGAACCAATCGATCCTGACAAAACTCAATATATTCTAATCCATCTTCGTCATACCTCGCACCGACGATACCACACCCTATTTGATCATTTAATAACTCTCTAATCACTTGTTTTGAATCCCTGTGCTTTACGTTAAAGATAATCCCTGGATATAATTCCTGAAATTCCTTCATAATCTTTGGTAAAATATATTGCTCTGGAATAGAACTAGCTGCAATATTTAAAACACCTTCAATCTTCCCCTCATGTTTACCAATTTCGTACACGGCCTGGTCTCTAGTGTTTATAATCTTCTTCGCATATGTGTAGAGAATCTCTCCAGATTCAGTTAGTGTTATATTTCTATTCTTCCTGTTAATTAGAAGCGTTTGCAATTCTTTTTCTAAGTTCATAATATTATTAGAAATTGTTGGTTGAGTCACAAACATTTTTTTTGCAGCATTTGAAAAACTTTTCAGCTCTATTATGTGTACGAAACTTTCTAATTGATGCATTTCCATAAGATTTGTCTATCCTTCCATTAGTTTAACCTATCTCACTTCCTCCTATTATAAGTATTTTCAATTTCCATTACAAACAAAAGATGGCTATACTGACTAAGGTTTATTAAAATTCTGGAGGTACGCTATGAACAACTCATTTTTTGACACACCTAAGGCCATGATTTTTGCATCAATTGGTATTACAATCAACATCGTATTGGGGACTATCGCTCAAATGATTCATCTGCCCCTATTATTTCTTGACACCATCGGAACTATTCTTGTATCCGTAGTTCTAGGTCCCCTAGCTGGTGCCTTAACTGGTGGTTTAACGAATGTCATCCAAGGTTTCATAACAAATCCCAAAGACATTCCATTCGCACTTGTTAATATTGCTATTGGTCTAATCGTTGGTTTCATTGCTAAAAAACAAGGTTTTGAACTGAAAACAGCTGTCATAACTGGGTTGATCTTAGCTGTTGTTGCACCATTAATCGGTACACCTATTGCCATACTTATCTACGGGGGCATTACCGGAAGCGGAACTGATCTAATTTTTGCTTGGTTACGTGCTACTGGTTCTAGCATCTTTACAGCAACATTTATTCCTAGAATAACAGGCAATATCATTGACAAATTAGCTAGTTGCTTACTTGTTTATGTATTGCTCAAGCGTATTCCGTCAGCTTTACTAAAAAGTATTAAAGCATAATAAAAAAAAGTCGCTCCAGCTGGTTTCGGATTCGGCAACGCTGAAACCTAGTATTACGTGTTTGCCATCTTCACGGAAACCAAAGCAGAGAGCAAACTTTTTGACCGCACACGGCTATTTTCACGCACTTTAGTGTAGGTGAATCGACGGTAACGAATGAATATTTGTTAGTCAGTTTTCGGAATCTAGGGTAACATAAAATGAGTCATTTGGTATTTCGTCCTCAGGTTGATGGTTTTTCGACAAATCTATCTTATCCGAGGTGAAGCCCAGTGGCTCATTTTTTCATTTTCCGAATTCACACCATTGTACGTCCTTTATCATGAAAATTACGCACTTTTAAGGACTGGGCTATATTTTTAAGCTGCCTTTTACGAATACATTAATGAATCAACTTAAGCACTTGCATATTCATCTTGTATAATAAAACAAATCCACCATCTTCTCTTTCGAAAAGTGGTGGATTTGACTCGTGGAGGTAAGGCGCCAATATCTTAATCCACGCTCCTATCACCATGAACCTTAGAATTTTATACATCTCTAAAATGTAAGTACATAATATCCTTTGTCAACATAGGTCTTGATCCCTGCATGACCATTCATATCCTTAATTAGTGGATAATCTAATCCTTGATTAAATTCTAATACATCAAGTTGGACAGAACATGCATAGCAAACACCTGCAAAAAGATTTTTTTCTTTTGCTTTTAGGTAAAGACCAAATTTTTCTTCCTCTAATTGTATAGGCAGTTTTACTGATTCTCCTTCAAAAATAATTTTAACTTCGTTTCCAGCCTCTGCTAAATCAAGTGCATTTAATAATACATGTACAAAGCACATTTTTTGACCACGCATAACATAAAATAAATATTTTTCCATAATTTTCTCTCCTTATTTTAACAATCATAGTTTTTTATCATAAATATAGTATATCGTTAAACAAATTTTCAAACAAGTGAGGTCATCGGAATTCGAATTGAACAGTGAAAGAACTCATGATCTATAGACAATCTACTGTAGTAGCCGGTACAAGCGGATAATAGCAATATGTACTTTGTGACTTCTATTAATCTTTTCTTAGAATACCTTAAAATTTCCTATCTTTTTGCTATTTTTATTCGTGTATGAGCACGCCCATAAGAAGATTCCCTGTACTATTTATACGACTAGCCAGCCAAATGAAAGTACGCTTTTTTTCTAATTTGACTCTGCATTCTTTGCTACAGACTCACCAGCGCAAGCGAAATTAATAGAAATTTCAGTCACTTCAATCCCATGCTATGATAATATGTTACTGAACTGACTTGTTTACCGTACATATTCTTTCGAAAAAATTCTTACCCGAATAAGATCATTTAGTGAAAAATGCTTAGGTAGAATATGTTTAACGCCACTAATCAGTACATGACCCTTGTGAGGATTTTTTCAGGATGACATGTAGTGCTATCAGGCTGTTCACACCGCAAACTTGCAAAACGTTAGATAAACACACGACTAACAGCATCTTACAAATTAGATAAGGAGTTGAGAAGGCAATGGATGAATTTACAAGAGAATGGTTTACATGGTTCGAAGAAGGCATGGAAGCTATTGATAAGAAGCAAAAGTCACTGTTCTTTTCTATATGCGCTAAGAATTGTGTTAAAAAAGGTGTACTAAAAATGTATCAAGAGTTTTACAAAGAATGTGGTAAAGATTTAGATGTTTTTTATAGCAGCTTATCAACGAAAGGTTATGGAGACGGTCTAGTCATTGAATCTCAAAGGGTATATGAACTTGCATTTTCAAAATGCACCTGCGAATTAAGTAAGCGCGGATATGTTAAAACGAATCAAATCTGTGAATGTTCTCGTCAAAGTATATTACATATAATGCAAAGTTTAAGAGATGATATAACGTTTGAAGTTGAGACCTTATCAACAATACTTGACGGAAGTGAAGAGTGTAGATTTCTTATAAAGATTGTTGCTTAAATGGCGGATAAATATAATGAATATACATGATGAAGCATCTCTTCTTCGTTTGGCCGGCACACTTTTATCAATAAAAGGAAATGGTCATCCGGCAAAAGTACCTCTTCATGGAAGAATACTAGCTATTCCGATCAGCACGTACTTTAGCCAACCCTAAAAAGAAATTCGACTTCCTCAATCACGAGAAAATCGAATTTACCTTGTATCACAACTGCAATTTTTACTAGCAAAGAGTGTTATTAAATTCGGTTGTACTTAAAATAAAATCACTTATTAAAATTTTGCTTCAACAAACGCATTACAATTATTTTTTTATACAAAGCTTGAGCATCTTCATCAATGATTTCATTTTCAACCCTAAACCCTAACTTTTTATACAGCGAGATACCTCTTTCATTGAATGGAAACACCTCTAAATCTACAGATTCAAGATTCAATTCATCAAAAGCATACTCTAGGATTTTTATTGTTGCCTTGTAGCCAATCCCTTTCGAAAAATTTTCCTTCTTAAATATACAAATTCTATAATGACAGTTTTTTTCTTCAATATCACTTAACACAACCTCTCCAATAATTTCATCATTTTCACTTATAATAAAATCATAACGAGAAGTAGTATTAGATATTTTCTGAATATAGGAATAGATCTGATTTTTCGTGTAACCATCAGGTGTTCCAGTATAGTATTTTGCCTCTTTATCAGATTCTTTAAAACCATACTTATAATATGCATCAATATCATTTACACTAATTAATCTCATTTTATAACTATCAAATTCAAAATTTTTACTCACGATACACTCCTTCGCAAAAATAGTTCTATGTTTTCACATACAATAAAACAAATTTCTATATCTCATATTTACTTAATTATATATCATTCATGAATATATTATAAACGCAAAAACAATTTTCGATAAAGTACGTATAATGGTGTAAATTCGGAAAACGAAAAAATGAGCCACTTGGGTTCAACCTCGGATAAAATAGAGTTGTCGAAAAACCATCAACCCGAGGAGGAAATACCAAATGACTCAGATTAATGTTACCCTAGATTCCGAAATCTTGCACGGACTTTTTTCATCTAACGGCAGAGATGAATCTTTTTCCAAACTATTAGAATGCATTCTTAACTAGGTTTTGAATGCCCAGGCAGCCGAACAAGTTGGAGCTGAACGTTATGTACGATCTGAGGATCGTAGCGGATATCGAAATTGATTCCGTCTGCGTTCGATGACCACACGAGTTGGAACCATCGAATTACAGGTTCCAAGATTACGTGATGGTAAGTTTTCAACGGCACTTTTTCACCGCTACCAACGTAGTGAACAAGCCTTGGTCCTCGCCATGATGGAGAATGAAGCATCGCTTCTTCGGTTAATCGGTGCACTATTGATTGAGCAAGGTGAGAAATGGTCATCTGGCAAGAAGTACCTCTCAATGGAGGAGTACTACCAGTTCCGATCCACTCATCAAATCACTGCTGTTGCTTAATTGAATACCCGAGGGAAAGTACACACTTTTCGGACTTGACTTTCTTCGACACCTTGATCAAGAAGGTATTTTTTTACAAAACAAGTAAAGATGATTTGCCTGAACGTCTAACACCCGTAATCACCTTAACAAAATCATTGTTTCTAATTTGAATTAGTTTATCTACATACCTATTTCGATTAATCATAAGCTCCTCCTTTTATAATAGAAAAATTTATGCTAATCAACATTTATTCGATTTCTAATAGGAAAATTTTTGATTGCGTTGCTTTTTTCGACGGAAAAATGATATCCTGATACTTTCTGCTACACTTTTCTAGTAATAGAAGGGATTAGAATAAATGTCAATGAGAAATGCATTCTCCATCATCGCCATACATCCTAAACTCACTGTTCATCTGTTCATTTTTCCATTTACTTACACGTTGGTTACTTATTATATAGTTCACCGTACTTTACCCAATCCTTAAAATAAATTCGTCTTCCTCACTCATGAGAAAGTCGAATTTTCTATAGTTTATAGTCCCATATCTTAATGCCCTTGGAGAAGTCTTGTCCGTTCAATACTACTTATCAAATTCACCGCTTTTACATAAGTAAATAACCGAGTGCAATCACACACACTTTCAGCTTTGATTCTACTTTTCCCCTTTAATCCTAAGATTAGTACAATTGTCAATCAAAAAAAAGCTTCGTCAAAAGACACTGCGTAAGTTCATTGACATGCGCTAGCATATATCGAGTCATCTCCTTACTAGCATTTTCTGAATCTCTTCGCGATATTGCCTTTGTTATTGAAACTAAAGCATTGATCATTCGTTCTGACAAGTGTTTTTCATATTGAACATAATTGACGAATCTTAATATCTTGGAATTTAGTTCCTGAAGGTACTCTTCCACATATACATTCTTAGATGCTGAAGCAATCATATTCAAAAACTCATACTCTTCCTTTACACACTCTCGGTATCTCGCCTGATCATTAAGGGATTTAATCTGTTCTACAACCGAAAATAGTTTTTGACTCTGCTCTTCCGTCGATCTCATAATTGCTAACTCACATGCTAGTATTTCCAGTGTTTTTCTCACTTCAAATATGCTGATCATTTCTCGAGCATCGATTTCGGACACATACGTCCCCACTCGTGGCATCAACTTGACAAAACCCTTCTCTGATAATTTTATCAAAATCTCCCGGATTGGCGTTCTACTTATGCCAAACTCTTCTGCTAGTGAATTCTCGCTCAACAATTCTCCCGGCACATATTCAATTTCAATAATTCTTTTTAATATGATCGAATAAATTCTCCAACTTTCCTCAGTCATAGTTTTCTCCTTGTATAGTGAACTTGTAGTCAAACTACGAGTTCAAGATTTTTTCTTATATACTGAATATAGTGTTGTGGATTGGTGTGTTCTCCTATAGCTTTGACTATTTTTTTAAGGCTCCAACCACATATCTATGTTCTTTTGTTTATGAGTTAGATAACGCTAGACGTTTTATCTCGGGCAAGGATACATAACATAGAATCATGTGGAACCACAACTCAAATAATGAAAGGATGTGTTTTTATGATTTATGTTGGCATCGATGTTGCCAAAGACAAGCACGATTGCTTTATCGTAAACTCGGATGGTGAAGTTATCAAAGATGTTTTTACTTTCAAGAACAATTTGGAAGGTTTCACGCAGTTTTTCTCTGCGATCCCCGATGTTCCTTTGGACAAAATAAAGGTGGGACTAGAAGCTACTGGTCATTACAGCATTAATCTCACGAATTTCATTAGCAATCATCACCTACCACTAGTAATTCTCAATCCGCTTCAAACCAACCTTTTCAGAAAAGCTCAAACGCTTAGAAAAAGCAAAACGGACAAGATCGATGCTAAACTTATCGCTTTAATGTTGCAAACGGGTAACTTCGAATCCCACACAAATTTATCATACCATCTGGCAGAATTAAAGTCACTCACTCGACATAAATCTAGAATTAAAGAAAATCTCTCCAAGTATAAAATTTCACTGGTACGAATGACAGATATTATGTTTCCAGAACTTGCTTCGGTTGTTTATTCGATCAATCAAACGTCGACCTATGCGATTCTAAGAGCTTTCCCGTCTACACAAGCGATTGCTTCTGCTCACCTTACCAAACTCACAACCCTACTGCATCATGCGTCTCATGGCAAATATGGCAAAATTAAGGCACTTGAAATCCGACAAGCTGCGAGAATATCCATTGGCTCTGAGAGCCGTGCACTCAGCTTTGAACTCATCCAGATCGTGCACTTTATCGAATACTACAAGCAAGAAATTGCTCAGATTGATAAAGAGATCAAATCTATCATGGATGAATTGGAAAGCCCGATCCTGAGCTTCCCAGGTATCTCTTATGGATTGGGATCTGTCATCCTAGCTGAGGTTGGCGATATTCGAAGATTCTCTTCTCCAGCTAAGCTGCTAGCCTTTGCTGGTCTGGAGCCCTCCACTCATGAATCAGGAAAATTTGTGGGATCGAACATGAGAATGGTAAAACGCGGGTCACCATATTTGCGATGGGCACTTCTTGAAGCTGCTAGACTCGTTGCTATGAGAGACCAAACTTTTAAAGACTATTATCAGAAAAAGAAAGCTGAAGGTAAGCATCATTATGTTGCTCTGTCTCATGTCGCAAAAAAACTTGTCCGTGTTCTTTACCACATTTTAGTCAATAATCTAACTTTTCAACCTCAAATTTAGTTATACCCATCGTCAATCTCATCCAGGAGTAGTTTGCTACTTCTAATTTGGTGTGCAAATTTTCTTGTTTCAATTCTTATGATAAATTACTCGAATTCTACTTGACTTCATATAGTTAGTCTTATTCCTAAATGATCCTCTTCACATCTGTAATGCTCTTTTATAAACATCATCACTTTTTACCATCAACTAAACAGTAAAAATGGCGTGCCTTCTCGCATATCCGAAAGGCACGCCATTTCTCCATTCACTCTTACATCGTTACTTCAATGTAGTCTGCACCTTCAAAAAACTCGATTACTTTCGCATTTTCAAGCTTTTTAAAATCTTCTTCGCTAACATTTGCGACAGGAATGTTAACACCATAAAAGCTATTCGCTATTAGTGGACCTGTCAGGATCACTGGATCGGTAATAATATTGATCATTGCCGCTGGCGCTGTCCCTAGCCGAGCCATTTCCATAATCATTGTACCGGCACCACTACTACCTCGACCAAACGGAAACATAAAAACTTTTCCAGCCATGGTCTTTCCAAAACCGCTGTGTCGTCGATCAGTAATCACACCATCGTTTACGTCAACACCACCCCAAAAACTGAATGAATCGGTTGCATAAAGAACCTCCGCCTTCGCACTACCTTTCAGTGCATAACTACAATTAATTCTTATTGTCTCCATGGTTTTGCCTCCTTAACAAGATATCCCGCAATTCCTGTTTCAATGCATTCCTTCAAACTTCCAAATACAGGTTGTATACCGGTAAGCCCAAAGCTATATGTTCCAAATTTACCGGAGTTCGACATCATCGTCTCAACACCTCGTTTTTTTGCTCTAAATTCAAGAGCACAGCCTTCCTTATATAACTTGATTCCAGCACGTCCTAATTCCTCATGTAACCCTGTATCATGAAGGCGATCTGCGGTATCTCTTCCGACCGTAATCCAAAATTCCATATTCTCATGAACACGTCTACCATTGAATAACTCAAGCACAAGTCTACAATCGTCATATGAGAAATGTGGACAACCAAGTGTCACAATATCAATCTCATGCGTTACCTCGTTATTGGTAAGTTGTTTCTCAGCCTTCACAAGATCCTCAAGTGTAATTGTTTTTACCTCTTTAGGTTCTTTACCGCCAAATGCCATTTCCATTGTTTGCGCCTCTGGCGTAATACCAATCAAATGAACCAATGCAATACCTCCTGAAGAGGCTGCTGTGGCACAGAAATCTCGAAGATTTTCATTTCTGTATTTTTTTGGCATGCCTTCCAGTGCCCACACTTTATCGCCTACAATAGAACCATACGCATATGCAACAAGAGCAAACATGCTATCATCCTCAAACCATTCCATTTTAATATCATCACCAAGCTTAACAAGACCCTCGGCATATCGATTTTCCTTGATATGCAATCCCGAGTAAGGCACTCGGCCAGCAATGCCACCAAGCAATTCCAATGGACCAGCATAACGATTTGTACGTGCGCCAATGATTGAGTTATAGTAGCAAATGACATTGGATTCCGCCGAAACAATTTGCTGTCCAAAAGAAGGCATATAGCATGATTGATATGGTGCACAAGTCCAAGTTGGAATAGCGCCCAAACACGTATGCGCTGACTCCATGCGCTTGATTGCATTCATGATTTTCGGTTCAAAACCTTGTTCATGCCATTTCTCCATGTCAATAGAACATGCATTGGTTGTCGTAGGCACAGCCATCTTGGCTCCCGAATTACCTAGCATCTCTACGAAAGCAGCTTGAGCCTCACCCATGTAAACAGCGTTGTCGCTATGACACAAGGTTACTTCAACAAATTCTTCAACACCTTGATGTTCCGCCAAGCCCATAAGAACTTCCAAGGCTTTTCTCTTCATTTCACCATGTTTGCCTTCAAGCATTTCTTGTTCATACTTTGTTAGTTTCATATTTCCCTCCATCATTCAGTTTCCTGTTATACTAACTTGCATAACTTAAAGTTCAATTATCTAACACATCTCATCATTGTCTCAGAATAACTTGTAATTTTGCGATCAGTCACCACAAAGCTCGATTAAGTTCGATTATCCCTTAATACAAACCGTTCGCTTTGCATTTCTTATCTCTACCGTGTCTTTCACTATCTATTCCCAAGCAATTTATAGATGCCAATAACCACTCGTTTAACTCACCTTTTCAATCCGTGCACTCTTTAGTTCTTCCAATTCTTTACGTAAATCTGCCTCGGTTTCAGCACTCTCTAAATAACACTCCTTCTGCCCTTTAAACGCTGCAATAAAGCACATGATCATAACAAAGGAAATCGGAAGTCCGACAATTACATATAACCCTTTAACAGAATTGACGCCCCCAGACGCAACTAGCAAGTATGCTGTCACTGCCATAATTAGGCCCATCACAATTTTAATGTTTTTTGGTGCCTCGTCTTCAACAGTCAAACCTCTCGTGCTAACAGTAGCAAGAACTGCAGCCATTGGATCAGCAAGTGTACTAAAGGATCCGAAAATTGCAACAAGGAATACAACTATCAAGACCTTACCAAAAGGTAGCGCGCCAAGAATTTGGAAAACCGCTGCCTGCATACCGAACTCATTTACAGCGCCAATAACATCTACCGCTCCTGAGTATTGCAAGCTGATTGTCATGCCACCAAAAACCATAATCCAAACCCAACAGAACAATGAAGGAACAACTACGTTTACCGCTACGAATTGTTTTACCGTTCTCCCCTTGGATAATCTGCTTAAAAACATACCGATAACCGGTGCATAGACAATAAACGATGCCCAGTACTGTACGATCCAATCTGCATACCATGTATCTTGAGGAGCCATTGCATTCATCATGAGTGTCTTAGAACCCCAATTATCAATGATACTTCCAACCGCTTCCGTACCGATCTTTGTAATAAATGCTGTATCGCCAAAAATAAAGACATATACCAACATTCCTATAAATACAGTGATTGTAAACGTAGAAACTCGTTTCAACCCTTTTGCAAGACCTGATACACAGGATAAAATGAAAATGACCGCTATAATGCTAGCAACGACAAACCAAACAATTGGAGACTGCTTAATGCCAAAAACCGATTCAACACCAGCCCCTATCTGCATAAGTCCAACACCCATCGAGTTCGCAACTGCACCAGTCAAACAAAATATTGTAAACCCATGGATCACCGTTTCAAGCCAAGGTATTTTTCGCCCAAATGAACTCTCAATAATTGTACCAAATGATAATTCTTTCTTCTTATTATAAACTGCAAGCGCAAATGCTACCGCACAAATACTATACATAGAATATTGGATAAACGACCAGTTCCACATAGCTTGAGATACTGCAAATATGCCTGCTTCTCTCGACATCGCTTCTACGCCAGCCGCAACCGGAGGTGAAGTGAAATGATAAATTGGTTCTCCCATTGCCCAGAATAATAAGCCGGTGCCAATACCTCCACAAATCGACATAGCAATCCAATGGAACATGCTAAATTCAGGTTTAGCATCAGATCCACCAATTTTAACATCACCATATTTCATCACTAGAATCACGAGCACTATCAAGACCGATAGCATTGCCAAAATATTGAAGTACCAACCTACATTTCCTGCCATGGCATAAAGCGTTTTATGTAAAAAAGACCCAACTTGTTCTTGAAAAAATACGCCACTTCCAATAAATAAAACTAACGCGACAAATGCCGGCCAGAATGCAGCTTTATTCAACGTTCCTTTTTTGTTACTTTGCATGGAATTCCCTCCAATTCTAATTTCCCATTCATTACTAAAAAACTACTCGATAAATGCAGTCATAGCCGCTTCGAGTGGTACATCTTTTGGTAAAGCCTCGACTTGAACAAGTACTCTTGTTGGCTTAAGGTCCCCGAAGAATTCAGAATATACCTCGTTTATTGCTGCAAAATCTGAAAGATCATTCACAAAAATATCAACCTTTGCGATATTTCCCTTCGTTCCTCCCCCTGCTTCGACAATTGACAGTAAATTATCTAATACAAGCTGCGTGGCTGCCTTAATTTCATAAACAAATTCACCATCTTTAGTCAGTGGAATTTGTCCTGAAGTGATAATCATATTGCCGAATTTCTTACCATGGCAATATGGTCCCAAAGCCGGCGATGCAGTTTTACTTGTGATCTGTTCTAATTTCATTTTTTTGCCTCCTTATTCTTCTATTTCGTCTCATCTCATTTACCATATTTTTTACTCATTTAACCCCCCTCCCATTAAATACACGTCCAACCGTGATGGATCTACGATAACAATCACTCGAAACGATTTAAATTTTATCTTTAAAAGCTAGCTTTGAAAACGTTTACCATTTGATGTGTTTTTTGCGGCTTGATATAATCACAAGCCGCAAAGAATTTCTTGCAGTTTCATTGCTATATGAATAAAGGGGTATTCATCCATTTATTATCTTCAATTTGTTAATTTTCTACTTCTGGCCTATTTGATCTCACCAAAAGAGTAATCCAAATCAAAGGTTGCACAACTTGCTTGCTCATCATATTTCTCTGCAAGCCGTTGCAGTTTGCTTACGTCTGTCTTACGTGTAATAAACACCAATGTTCTTGAATCTGCACTCTCTTCTTGCCAGATTCGACCTTGAAGCATTTCCTTAGCAGCATTTTCAAGCTCCGCCTTCTTTTCTGTAACAATGATCGAGAGACTGTCCACCTTGAATCCATACATCACTTTATTAATGACAATCACACAAATATAAAGATTGATCAAAGAATACAGCAATAGCTCCCAATTGCGTAAGAGCATCGATCCCACCAAAATAATTATAAAATCTCCAATTAATAAAATGTTTCCCATTGGAATATGTGGATATTTCTTTAGAATTAAGCGCCCCACAACGGTTGTCCCACCTGTCGTTCCACCGGCATCAAGCAACAAACCTAAACCAAGACCCATGACAACTGCGCCAAAAATCGATGCAAGCATCACATTTTCAGTAAATGGCTTCATGAAAGACCAGGCGTCAATTAATACAGATGAAAGAAAAACGGAATAGCCTGTATAAATAAGCAACTTTTTACCAATAACAATGGTTCCAATAATAACAAGCGGTACATTGATAATAATACTGAGCATGCCAATTGGAAAACCTGTTAACGCTTTTACTACAACTCCTATTCCCGTAACGCTACCGGGGATAATGTGCACTGGATCTATAAAGAGTACCACCGAAAGAGCATACAGTACACAACCAATTGTTAATTTTATTAATTCAATGCCTGTATTTTTATTAAATTGCATTTTGAACCATCCTGTTTTAAATTTGCTAATCCCTCAAATCGATACGAGCTTAAACTTTTTTTCTATCCTTCGTATGCGATTAACAAGCCGTCTGCAATGGACACACCATTTTCAGTAACGAATACGGGATTAATATCAAGTTCTTTTAGATACTCCTTGCCATTTGCTGCCATCTCACTTATATCGACCAGTAGCTTTCCAAGATCATCAACCTTACATACTGGTTTGCCACGATAACCGTTTAATAACGGATATGCTTTCAGCTCTTTAATCATAGCCATTGCTTGGTCATGAGATAAAGGTGCTGGTGCAAGCTGAATATCCTCAAAGAGTTCAACAAAAACACCACCCATGCCAACCATAATCATCGGTCCAAAATCTTCGTCATTGTTGACACCAATAATCATTTCCGCACCAGCGTCAAGCATTGGTTTTAACAATACGCCCTCAAGTTTAGCACCTGGCACATTCTTAGAACAGTTTGCAATAATCTCAGTGAATGCCGTTCTTAAATCATCATCGTCCTTAATATTCAGTTTTACGCCACCGACATCCGACTTATGAAGGATATCTACAGAGTTGATTTTCACTGACAATGGATAGCCAAGTTCCTTTGCCTTTTCCACCGCTTCTTCCTCGGTTGCTGCTACTGCCATTGGTGGCACTTCAACACCGTTTTCCTTGAGATA
The DNA here is from genome assembly GCA_036323355.1 of Gottschalkiaceae bacterium SANA. Taxonomy (GTDB): domain Bacteria; phylum Bacillota; class Clostridia; order Tissierellales; family GPF-1; genus GPF-1. The sequence continues at coordinate 2,710,745 of AP028876.1, forward strand.
ACAAAGACTGTCATACTCACTCATAGCACTGCTAGCAGGGTATTTTCTCACAGGAATTGCTGCTACCATATCCTCAAAGTCGAGGGTTGAAAAATCAAAAACATGCTTCATAATCTTGCACGCATAGTGACCAGTTGGCAATAATGGAACTCCTGCACGACACAAAATATTGGCAGACTCAACGTGACGAGTATGTTCAACAAATGGCATCCAAAAAATCGGTTTCATATTCTCTTCGGCGCGAACAATTTGTACAGCCTCAACCATATGTGTAATTGTATCATCCCAAATTTCCGGGGTAATCGTATAGTTCATGCAGATGGCATCAACATTTTCATCCTTAGAAATCGCACGAATTGCTTCACAAAGAACCGGTGTGTTGTAGCCAATGCCGGCGGTCATGTCAAAAGGATTATTAACCGAACCATATTCAGGAAGAAGGGCTTTCAAATACGCCTTTGTTTCCGCTTTATACTCTGCGAGATGCAGACCGTATTCTTCAGCCAAATCAGCTGTAACACCAGCCTCACCACCAGATACATTCATAAAAACAGTACGTTTACCTTTTGGCAACTCGTCTAGCCATGAAAGCGCAGCAGCCGTGCCCATTAATTCTTCTAAGTCCCCTACTTCAATAACCCCATAGCGTTTGAACATCGCTCTTATTACTCTATCTGAACCAGAAAGACTGCCCGTATGAGATGCCGCAATCTGTTGCGATTTATTGGACTTTCCCGTTTTTAAAATAACAATGGGCTTTTTCTTCTTTGCTGCCTTGCGGAAGGTTTCGATCAGCTGTGCAGGTTTAGTTACACCCTCCATATATGCTGCAATAACCGTAGTATCCTCATCATCAACAAGGAAATCGAGATAATCCTCAATCTTTACATTACAACTATTTCCAGAAGAAATTGCATAGCTAAAACCCATATTGGGACTATCCAGTCCACTGAGGACAATCTGTCCACTCTGCGAAATAAATCCGATATTACCCTTCCGATCACGTTCTTCAAAAGGAAATGCAAATGCAAAAACGCCGCTGATATAGTTTGCAAATCCAGCACAGTTAGGTCCCATAATTGCAATACCAAGCTTATTTGCTTCTTCTATAAGCTCTTGCTGACGTACCTGACCCTCTGCTCCAACTTCACTGTATCCACTGGCGAAAACGACCGCCCCGCCACAGTTTTTCTGTGCCGCATCCCGTAACAACGGTACAATTGTTTTCTGAGGTGTGCACAGAATAACCAGATCGATATCGTTATTAATATCTAGAAGAGAGCGATATGCCTTTCGGCCATATATCTCGTCACGTTTGGGATTCACAAGGTAAAGCTTATCTAAATTATTGGAAAACTTCAAATAGTTTCTTGTGGTGTCACCACCAAAACCGGCATTCTCACTTGCTCCTACAATCGCAATCGTGCGTGGTTTAATCAGTTTCGTAATATTCAAAAAATCATCCTCCCGCTAAATCTTCAATGCCCTTTCATAGCCCTTGTTGTAGCACTCTAGATTTTGCGCACTCGCTTTGCCTTTTTTTGCGAAATACTGATCTAAAGTTTCACCAAATTTCTTTTTATCCATCATTCCTGTTCCCTTGATCATGGCACCAAGTAAAGCCAGGTTTGCACCACGAGAATTTCCCATTTCATTTGCAATACCACTCGCCTCAACACCATAAACTTCAATATTTTCTGGAAACTCACATGTCGAGAACAAAGATTGATTAACAATAACCTTGCCACCATCTCGCATATCCCCAATGTATTTCTTGTAAGCATCTTCAGTCATTGCAAACAAGATATCAAATTTATCAGGATATGGCGTTCCAATTTCATCTTCCGAAACTACAACGCAACAAGCTGCTGTCCCACCGCGCATTTCAGCACTGTAAAACGAAGTCCATGAAACATTTTTATCATCAGCTGCTGCAATATCAATTAAAATTTTCCCAGCCGTCAAGACACCTTGACCTCCGGTACCCGCCATAATAATATCAGCCATTATTTTTCACCTCCCCGATCCTTATAAACACGTACAGGGAAAATCAACTCATTTTCTTTCTCAAGCTTGATCATTGAGTCAACTGGAGACATCTTCCAGTTTGTCGGGCAAGGAGAAAGAATTTCGATAATGGAAAAACCTTTCCCATCGCGTTGATTTTCAAAGCCCTTCTTCAACATCTTCTTTGTCTGATTAATATGCTTTGTGTCATATAATGCGCCACGCGCTGCATATTCAATATCAAAAGTTTCAATTATTTTCAACATATCGAACGGTTTACCAGCAGTCTTTTCGTCACGTCCCTTTACCGAACTGACCGTTTTGTCGCCTAGAAGAGTTGTTGCAGGGTTCATCTGGCCACCTGTCATACCAAAAATACCATTGTTAACAACAATCATTGTAATGGGAATATCCCGCATTGCCGTGTAGCAAGTTTCAGCTAGCCCGATCACGTATGAACAGCCATCCCCTGCGTGAACATATACATTTGCTTCAGGACGAACCTTCTTAATTCCAGTTGCAACAGCAGCACAACGACCATGAGGTCCTGCGATGCCATCACAGTTTAACGTGTCAATCGACCAATATGCACATGCAATATCGACAACCTGTACCGTCTTTTCAACAAGACCAAGCTCCTCGCAACATTCTGCAATCAATCTTTGGACAATCCCGTGGCCGCAGCCACCGCACCAGCCCACTTGCTGATTTATCATTTCAGGTTTCTTACGAATAGCCATTTAATACACCTCCAAAGCATTTTCGTTTCCAGCAAGTACACTCTTACAATACGCAACGAGCTCCTCGGTCTTGGGAACGTATAATGTAGAAAGATAACCATAAAGTGGTTTCGAAAATTTCGAAGCCATTTGAATATCGGGTGCCATTTGAGAAGAAATACTCATCTCAACCGTTACAAGTGCCTTGACGCTTTCAGGTATATTTTGAAAGGCTTGATCCGGATAAGGCCAAACGGTAATCGGTCGAATCAGACCTAGCTTAACGCCCTGAGCTCTCGCAGAACGAACCGCGGATTTACATACACGTGCAGATATTCCATAAGCAACTAAGATGAGTTCTGCATCCTCAACCATAAAGTCTTCCCAACGTTGCTCATTGTCGTAAATAGTCTTGAACTTATTGCGCATAAGTTCATTCCAAGCTTCATGACCGATTGTACGATCCATGTTCGTCACTTTAACCTTGGTCGCATTTTTCTCTTTATATCCAGTAATAGCCCAATCATATTTATCTTTGTCATGTTCAAGCGCATCAGGCAAATAACATTTTTCAATCATCTGGCTAATCGCACCGTCAGAAAGAATAATGGCTACCGTATTATATTTATCGGCTAATTCAAATGCTAAATAAGTAAGATCCGCACATTCTTGAACTGAACTAGGAGTCAAAACAATCTGCCTGCTATCGCCATGTCCTCCACCCTTTGTTGCTTCCCAATAACTGTCTTGACCTTCTGTGATTTCACCATCTCCAAGGCCGTAACGCATAACATCTGCCAACACTGCAGGTAGGTTATATGATGCCAAGTAGGAAATACCCTCTTGCTTCAAGTCATAACCCGGACCCGAAGAACTTGACATAACACGCTCACCGCAAGCAGCAGCGCCCCAAATCATACTCATACTTGCAATCTCAGACTCACCTTGGATAAATACTCCGCCTCGTTCCTCCATATGTGTCGACATATATTCCAAAATCTCACTCTGTGGCGTAATCGGGTAACCAGCATAAAAGCGGCAGCCTGCACGGAGTGCTCCTTCGGCAATTGCCTCGTTACCTTTCATTAGCGAATAATCTTTATTCATATTTTCCTCCCTTCCGTTTTATTCAACCGTAAATACATAGTCTGGACACATTACATAACACATGCCACAACCGATACACTTGTCTTCATCAATTCGAATAATTTCGTATCCCTTTTTGTTCACTTCGTGTAAAGGTTCAATGGCGTCGACAGGACAAACCCCAACGCACAACCGGCAACCTTTGCACAAACTAATATCCGCTTTTGCTATAGCCATTTTTTCCACCCTTTCAAAAATATTTTAATTATATAAGCGTTTCAAAATCCGTACTTTAAGCTCGTATTCTGTAATACTGTTACAGTTTATGCTTATGTATTACAAAAGTCAAGAATAAAATTTCATTATTTGTTCAAATATTTCAAAATTAACTTATATATTTTTGTTATTGCAGAATTCATTTCAAAATTATATAATTAGTTATGAATATAGGTATGAAAAATTACAGAAACCTATTTCTTCCGGAGGTATATATGAATAAAGAAACCACAAAATCTGATACAATACAATCTGTTGATCGCACTTTTCTAGTGCTTGAAACCTTATCCCGTATGGGGTCTCTCAGTTTAAATGATCTGCACAATGAACTTAAACTAAACAAAGCCTCGCTTTCACGACTAACACATACACTTGTCACAAACGGATATATTGAAAAGAATTCCGTTAACGGTAACTTTTCGCTTACCTTAAAGTCTTATGAGGTTGGTATCAGTGCAATTCAAAATCTTGATCAGATAAACTTAGTTAACTCGATTCTTGTCGATTTACACAAGGAAACTGGTCTTATTGCCCAATTTTCCGTTGAAGACAAGAACGAACTAATCTGTTTACAGAGCATCGGTCAAAAAAACTCCGCCTTCTCCGTCTATACAAATGTCGGTAAGCGATCTCCCCTCTACTGCACAAGTGCAGGAAAAGCTCTCTTAGCAACTTATTCGAATAGTGAAGTTATCGAAAAATGGGAGCAATTTAATGTAAAAGCATTTACCGAACACACCCACACGAATGTTCAAAGCCTCTTGCAAGATATTGGTGAAATCCGTCAAAATAACTATGCACTTGATATGGAAGAGAATGAATATGGTGTTTTTTGCATGGGTACCGTTGTAATAAAGCATACTCGCACACCATTAGGTGCAATTAGTATCAGTGGTACTAGTATGTCTACAGATGAAGAGAAACGACTAAGTTCTATTCTTCTTTCCTATTCACAAAGGCTGTCAGGGTTGCTTGGATATGTAAGTCATTCAGATATTTCAAGGTAATCAATAGTCTATATTTACAAAATAATCAGGATTCACCTTTAGTAACTTCATAAACGATAAGAAAACAAAAAACAGAGATCATCCATAGATGATCTCTGTTTTTTGTTTATTCTCATTAACTGTCTAAAAGTAATAATAATTACTTGGTTGCTTATGATACAGTTCACCGTACTTTACCTAACCCTAAAAAATTCGACCGCTCCTTGCATAATTCTTCCAGAAAGCTATCTTTACCTTTTTGCTCTTTTAAAAACCTGTATCATGACTAAGAAACAACTCAGCCACGATACAGGTTTTATTAAATTCATACTATTTATTCTTGCTTTTTTCAAGTTCTTCTAAAGCAATTTGATTTAGATTTTTTAATTTAAGTGCTGTTGGTGTTAAGCACAATCCACCACGAGCTGTACATCTAAGATCACTAGGTATCTTGCTACCGACAGATGCTGCAGTATCCACTACTTCATGAAATGGAATCACAGGATTGATACCGACAGTAGCTAACTCTGAAAATACGATCCCCATCCCTACAGCCACAAACATTCTTGATTGGCATGGGTTCTCATCTCCACCCGGAAAATAATCACATACAATACCAATAAATGACTGTAAGGCTAACGAGCAAGCCCATTCTACTTGTTTTGGTGTTCCACCCATCATTTCAGTTAATCCCGCCGCAATGAAGGAGCAAACCATTCCTGCATCACCTGCACATCCAATTGCCTCAGCAGTTGGATCGCAATTAGAATATGCAGTGGAACCTACTGCTGCAGCAACAAATAAACCTCTTAGTAGATCTTCATTAGAATAACCATGAATTTCTTTAACTGCTGATAAAGCCGCATATACATACCCACCTCCTGAACCTTGTGGTCCTGGTACGTAAAGCAATCCCGGGACAAACGGCTTACCTCCTAGCAAATACTTGTAAGCCAATCCAATCGTTGGTCCCGCTAAAAGGTCATTCCCTTTATTCACTCTAAATTCTTCGTACATTTTATAGTAGTCCGTTAGATAAGGGCGATAAAAGGATTCCATCTCCTCCTCATAAATTGCATGCGTTCTTCGATGCATTGTTGCAGCAACCGTTTTCTCCATGTATTCAATAACGTCTTCCCGACTCCAGCAAGAAGAATTCATTTCGTATTCAATAGCAATCTCCGACATCCTTTTATTTTGAGACTCAGCGAGCTTTCGCATGCCTTCTACAGTATTGAATAATTGTTCTTTCTTCTCACGTCTTGTCACTACCGGCAATACTGGATACATCACCGAAAACTCTAGATCACCAACAACATTCTTAATTTCCTTCTTATCTGGATTATAAGATGTACGGAACCAAAGCATCTTCCCTTTACTTTCTGCTCTTGAAATATCATGAGCATATATATCGAATTTCTCAATCATTGATCTTTCTAGTTCACTACCCTCTAGTTTGTCTTCTTTGTCAAACACACAAATTACAAAAGACTCACCAATTGAATGGAAGGGATAATCATTTACAATAACCGTTTCAATCATACCCCCACCTGTTGAATTTGCAACTAACGATACTACTCTGCCGCTTTTTCCCTTTAAAACAAATTTAATAGCATTTGGATGAGTACTTTCTTTCATGTCACTAAAACTAAAATTGAATTTGACACCTTTTTCTTCACAAACCTCTTTTGCTTCAAATAAAAACTCCCAATCTGGCAAATGACCCAAAGCTCCTGTCAATATTCCCAAATCTTCAGTCATCATACCAAACGTTCCACAAAAAGATCCATCTGGATCCATAATAGCGAGAATCTCACTCACTTCATCTTCCTCACCTAACAACGAATTACACATGTAACCCATTCTAGCTGGTCCAGCAGTATGCGTACTAGAACCAGGCTGCATAATTGGTCCAAATACATTGTTGAAAAAATCCGGATAATTTTTTACGTTCATCATTACTCTCCTTAAAGTTTATTATAAACCTGCTGCCTCATTATTTTCGACTACCTCATCTGTTAATTTCACAAAACCATTTGGCAACATTGAAACCAAGACCGCAAAGATCGGGGTTACCCATAAGAAAAATGCAAATGGTGCATATTTTAATACCGGAACACCCGTCACTTGTGACATGTAGATAGCAGTACTTGTCCATGGAATAATACCCATGATTAAAGCCCCTACTGATTGAGACACGGCCGCAACATTTATAGATGCATATCCACTATCGTTATACTTCTTCTTCATCAGATCACATGGTAGTATCAGTGTCATATATGAATCACTAGTTGCTAGAGCTGTTACCAATCCTGTTGAAACTGTAGCAAGTGCCAGGCCGCCTTTTGATTTGATCTTCGAAAATAACGTTTCCACAATAACTTGAAGTGCACCAATCTTAATAATTGCCCCAGCAAAAGCCAATGCCGTAAACATCATTACAATTGCGCCAGACATCATCATCATCCCACCACGATTTGTTAAAGATTGAAGGATTGGTGACACCTCTGCTGTAGCTATCGTTGAAATATTAAATCCTCTATACATCGTATTAATCGCAAATGAGAGATCAAAATTATTCATTATCATGCCAATCATCACTGCTGTCAATCCAGAAAGAATCATTGTAGGTAAAACGGCAATCTTTTTAATACTCAAGAAAACAAGTAGCACTAATGGCAATAAAACTAATGGACTTGTATTGAAATACTCAGCGATTTGATTTTTAATTCCACTTACCTGCTCTAACGATGATACACCTGCACTACCAGTAAATCCGAAAAGCGTATAGACAACAATACAAAATAGTATTGTTGGTGCCGCATATCTCATACATCTTCTTATAACAGACATTACATCCGTATTTCCTTCTGTTGTTGCCAAGTTTGACATATCTGACATCGGTGATAAAATTTGGCCAATATGAACGCCCGATACAACCGCACCTGCAACCATAGGCATTGATACACCTTGAGCATTCGCTAAACTGATCATTACAACACCCACTGTACCTGCAGTCCCCCATGAAGTCCCAATAATTGCTGCAACAACTGCACTAATAATAAATGATAAAACAATAATGAATGAAGGATTAATAATGTTTAGCAAATAATATACCATGACTGGTATTGTTCCTGAAAACATCCATGTTCCAATAATAAAACCAATTGTTATCAATATATACGTTGTTCCAGCAAGAGTCTTTGCTTTTTCTACCATTCCCTCTTCTAATTCATTCCAAGAGTATCCGCATCTTAGCCCAATTAGACATACCCAAACTGTAGAAATCATTAAAAACGGTATCGCACTTAATCCCTTCATTGCTCCAAAACCAACTGAAGCTAGTAATATTAGCATTGTTGAAAAGGCTTCAATTTTACTTGGCGCTCGTTTTCCCATCTGTTTCTTCATTATACATCCTCCTTTTTCTCGTTAAATCATTTCACAATTATTGCTGAAATTTCCACTAAATACTTCGGATCAACTAACGTTGCGCCTACTGTGACTCTACATGGTTTATTCCCCTCAAGCATTCCAGAGTATACTTCGTTCATCTTTTCAAAATCGGATACTATGTCCTGCAAATATACATTTACAAACATAATATCCGATTTTGCTGCTCCCATTTGTTCTACCGCAGCGAACAGGTTATTCAATGCAGCTTTTGTCTGTGAAGAAATGTCATTCCCAACTAATTCATCCTCGCTGTCGATTGCCAACTGCCCTGAAACAAATCCAATACTATTATTCATCAATGTTTTAGAATATGGTAGTTCTTTTCCCATCATATCTCCTCACCTCTCATCCATCAAGCATACTCATCCTTCTTCTATTAACGGTTAGTCAGCCATTCAGCAGATTATTTTACATAGATTTTGGCAGTTGCCGCATCAAAATATCCTCTATAGATCTGCTAGATAAGATCTCATCCACTTATCCTGAATTAAAATTCGAACATTCCTTTCTCATATCACCACCTCCTGTATTTTTACTATATTTCCCGCAAATACTTCCGTCAAAATTTCCATCGAACACAGTACTCTAAATTTTTTTCGTATTTTCCCTAAAAAAGAAGCAAGAAGCGCAAAATATTTTTGCGCTTCTTGCTTCTTTTTATTCTCCTAGAACACTAACACAACTCTCATTATGCCTCACGACTACCATTCACTTTTTTAATTCTATATTGCAAATTTTGTCTCTTAATACCTAGCAGTTCAGCCGCTTTAGAAATGTTCCCGCCTGATAATTGTAAAGCGTGCTTTATCATTAATTGTTCTGTTTCACAAAGTGCAGATTTTAAAGATTGTTCCATATTTATTCCACCCTTTGTATTTTCATCCTCAAATTCTATGCGTTCCAAAATATATTGTGGAAGAAATTCTGCTTGAATATAAGTTCCCGATAGAACTATAGGAAACACAGAATCAAGTACATGATTCAATTCATCGTCATTTCCCGGCCAATTGTACTTCTGAATTGCCCTTATGAATGACTCATCAAACCCTTTCACTTTAATAGAATTTTTCTCATTACTTTTCTTAAGACAATAATTACAAATTTCAATAATATCTCCAAGACGTTCTCTTAATGGCGGTATATGCAAAATATACGAAAATCCTTGATAAATAAGCTTAGGCAATAGCTTATTTTCTTCTACCATGGTTATAGGGTTCACAATTGTGGAGTAAATAATACGCACATTTGACATCGTCTTTTTGCTTGCACCCATGCGGTAATAGGTTTGATATTTCATAAACATATAAAGCTTTTTCTGTATTTTCATTGGTAAAACATGAATATTATACAGGATCAGCGTTCCATTTTTCGCTTCGTCTAAAACGCCATGTTCAATCACTTTTTTTTCATTTTTTATTATCTCAAAACCAAATAATAACTTTTCTACAATTTCTAGTGGACATTCTTCTAAATCAATTGTATACACTTGATTTTTAAGTTGCTTTGTTTTCTTTGTTAGCGTATCGATCAACAAATCCTTTTGTGTCCCCATCTCACCATACACACACACATTCTGATTACTAGGTATCTCTTTTGCAAGCTTATACACTCTTAAAACTTTAGTATCTTTTGTCTTAAACTTTCTATCAGGTTTACCTTCATTTATAGAGTCACTATTATTCTGCAACAGTATGCGTTTCGACCAACTACTGGCATATTCAAACTCGTTTACAAATGAAAAAGCACCGATTATTTCTCCATTATCAACCAACGGATAAGTATCTTTAACTACATCACATATTTTTTTATCAATCGTGCTATACTCTTGACGATAAGCAAGCATTGGTTGTTTAGTATCCATAACATGCTTTAGCGTACTGCCATCATCTCCTAAACAATAAACATCTTTCAAATATTTATTAAGTACTCTTCTCTTACTCAATTCATCTAGTTTGGAGTATGCATTATTATATAATACAATTTTTGACTCTTTATCGATTGCAATAATACCTTTTGGTATTGATTCTAAAATCAAATCCCTAACTTGAGTTGAAACATAAGCTTCTCGAAATACTTCTTCAGCTAAAAAAACAAAACAATCATCGAACTTACATCCAAAAACCTGTAGTTCTTCCCCATCATCTCTTTGCAATATCGTTACTTTTCCAACATATTCAGCTAATTCTTGGGAAAAATACTTCCTGATACTATCCACGTCAAGATATTTTAACCCGTAGAAAAACTTATAAAACCTTGGACCGCTTAATTTAATAGCCTTATATGAATCATTAATAATTAATAAATTGTCAAACACATTTGTTCTTTCTTTACTTTTAATTAACGAAAAAAAACTTACCAATTCCTTGCTGTCCATTAGTACCTCCATTTTTGCACTTCGTCCGAGCAAGTGCAAATTTTTTTTGCGGTTTTACATTTTTTTCAATCTGATAATTGAAAATAAAATTTTTTTCTAAGAACATTCTACATGAAAAATGAATAAATCGCATCTCTAGCTTGAATTATAAAAAAAATATTATCGAAAACTGCTCTTTCTGCTTTAAATATACACACAGGATCAAATACATCTTCTAGAAAATACGACCATAAATAAGACAAGAAGAAAAGGAACTTCTTGTAAACAAAATCAACGGACTGACAATGTGAATTGATCGTGCTATCATGCTCAACAGCAAACTATAAACTTGTTGAAATCAAGCCCTCAAAAGATGAGATTGTAATTAAAATGCCTTAGGCAAAATTCATGCAAACAAACAAAGCAATCGACAACCTATTCTTACTTGCTGCTGCCTCTTAATATCAACTGACACAATCAAGTAAGGTCCACCGAACAACCGCACAAATATACCATAATTTCAATGTGCTTCAGCAAAATTTTACAAAAATAGATTTATTAGCATATCTAAATTTGAGTCTTGACAAGCGTGTAAATTACACTCTGTGCAAACTCCTTGAGACATAATTTTTACTGATTCAATAGCCATAAAATTTATCGACGTTCCCGGATAACAACTATTCTGTCCACAAACTTTCATTCCTCATTTCAACTTACCACTTCATTAGTGCTATTGTTCACCGGCATTGATCCGAAACATACCCTCACATGATAGTACGTTAATCTTCAAGATTCATTCTCCCACTTCTGTGAACCCGTGTCGTCAGTCGATTGTCTCATGCAAAATGACATACAAAAAAACACAAAACCAATCGCTTGGTTTTGTGCCTTAAACGATTTCTATCATTTTCATTTCCTAACTCGATTCACCGTTAGAAAAGATCTTATTTACTTTCTTTCATTTTTCACCCACGCGCCATGCTGTTGCACGGTCCATGGAAAGACGTCCCACGGCTCATATGCTTGCTGCATCCACTTTTCTGCTTTCTCTTCAAAACCCGTATTCTTTTCAAACACGACCAAGAGAGTTGGACCAGCACCGCTGATTACGGTTCGTACGGCACCAAGCTCATCCATCTTTTCTCTGATTTCTTCCGCTCCTTTGATTAAAGGAAAGCGGTATGGTTCATGCAATCGATCCTCAAGAGCCATGGCTAATTTGTCCATCTCACCAGAAGCCAAGGCCTGAGTCAAAAGCATCCCCCGCCCCACATTGTAGACCGCCTGCTTGTGTTGCACTTGTTCCGGGATGGCTCCCCTAGATATTTTAGTCGACAATTCAAAGGGAGGTATCAAGGCCATCAGACCAATACTCTCATGAACTGCAATTGGTTGAAGCACAATTTGTGCTTCTGCCATCAAGCTTAAGATACAACCACCCATCAAAGCAGGTGCCACATTGTCGGGGTGGCCTTCCATTTTGGTGGCTAGGCCTACCATCATTTCCATATCCATTTCTTTGCCCGCTTCTTTCGCCGCTTCCTTTGCAATCATCAATCCTGCAACAATGCAGACTGCCGAGCTACCAAGACCACGCGCAATGGGTGGCATGGACAAAAAATCCAAGATCAGTCCTCTGAGAGGCAAACCGATGGTTTCCATCCCCAGCCGATAGGCTCTCAATAAAAGATGATTGTCATTTTTATATTTTTTAGCACATCCGTGAAATGTGACCCCTGCCTCTTGCCATTCTACCGAAATCCGTGCTTCAGCGGAAAGGGCGAGCCCAATACAATCAAAACCGGGACCCAGATTAGCTGTGGTATAAGGAACATTAACCTCAAACATAGCCTTTCCTCCTAACAAGATGCAAAAATAAAGGCAAGCATCTCATCAATCGCGCAGGATTTGCTGTGGATCTCTACGCGTGAAGCAATATCCTTCAAAGAATAAGGGACCGGACAATTTGTCTTCCTCGCCAACTGACTCAATAATTCAAAGTCATGTTCGTCCGATTCACCGAAGATCGCTGTGTAAACTGCGCGAGAGAACTTATAAGGGCTTGCGGTAGAAACCACAACCATAGGACGAAAATCATTAATTTCCCGCTGATAATCCTCCGCTACTTTCCGTGCAACTGCCGTATGAGGATCAATCAACTCATTGCTTTCTTTATAGACACGCGCAATGGTTTGAGCCGTTTCTTCTTCCGTGCAGTATCCACCATAAAAATCGGCGAAGGTTGCTTTCATATCTTCAGTTGCTTCAAAGACACGTTTTTCCTGGAAGGCTTCCATCATCTTTGCAACAACTTCTGGGTCCCGTCCACATGCTTCATACAAAAGACGTTCCAGGTTACTGGAAATCAAGATGTCCATAGAAGGCGAACTAGTGCGGAAAAATTCGCGGTTGCCATCATAAATACCAGTTTTAAAGAAATCGTACAAAATTTTATTTTCATTAGAAGCGCAGATTAGACGACCAATGGGCAAGCCCATTTGCTTGGCATAGAATCCCGCTAGAATATTCCCGAAGTTTCCTGTCGGCACGGCAAAATTCACCTGATCTCCAGTTTGAATCTCGCCCTGATCTACCATCATTCGATAGGCTTGATAATAGTAGGCAATTTGCGGCAACAATCTACCAATGTTAATTGAGTTTGCCGAAGAAAGGCGAATGCCTCTATCTTTTAATGTTCTGCGCACATCGTCATCAACAAAAATTTCTTTCACCCGAGTCTGCACATCGTCAAAGTTTCCGTCAACGCCATAAACGAAGGTATTGTATCCCTTCTGGCTGGTCATCTGACGCTTCTGCACCTCGCTGACACCATCTTTTGGATAGAAGACTACGATGGATGTTCCCTCCGCGTAGGCGAATCCTTCCAATGCCGCTTTACCGGTATCACCCGATGTTGCAGTTAAAATCATGATTTTTTCTTTTGCCATTAACACATCTTCCGACCCCTTCATTAAATGAGGGAGGATCGATAATGCCATATCCTTAAACGCAGCCGTTCTACCATGGAAGAGTTCCAGGTGCTTCATGCTCCCGATTCCACGAAGCGGGGTAATTTCCTCCACCTCGAATCCATGTCCGTAGGCCTTGTGAATCATCTTCCTTAATGTCTCTTCAGAAAACTCCGCTAAAAATGGAGACAATACTTTATATGCTGTTTCTTCATAAGAAAGTCCGGTCCAAGAATCTACATCCAACTTAGGAAATTCTACCGGTACATAGAGACCGCGATCCGGTGCAATACCCTGCAAAATCGCCTCTGCCGCTGTCATCTGAATTGTATTGTTTCGTGTACTTTCATATCGCATGCTCTCGACACCTTTCTTTTTTCATATTTGGGCTTGTATTTTTCTTTCTCTATGTTATAATGTTTTCAAACGAAAAACAAGTGTTTTTTATAGAAATACAATTCTTTTTTTCTTGTCATATTTGACCGAAAGGAGCACACTAGATGAAAATTGGTTTATTGGGACTTGGGACAGTTGGAGCAGGTGCCTATGAAATTATTGAGAATCAAAAAGGAAGATTGCAGGAATTCTATCAAGAGGAACTAACCGTTGAACGGATCTTGGTTCGAAATTTGAATAAAAAGAGACCCGTCGAAGTTCCAGACGGCAAGCTGACATGCGATGCTGATGATATTTTAAACGATCCAAGCATAGACGTCATTCTTTCCGTGATGGGTGGCATGGAACCTGCTAAATCTTATATACTGAAGGCACTTCAAAACGGCAAGCATGTCATTACTTCCAATAAAGCAGTTGTGGCAGCAAATCTTTCCCTCTTTTTAAATGAAGCAAAGAAATCAAATGTCGCCTTTCTATTTGAAGGTGCCGTCGGTGGTGGAATTCCTATTATCAAGCCCCTCAAACAACAGCGACGCTTGAATCAAATTCAAGCTATCGAAGGCATTTTAAATGGAACAACCAATTTCATCCTAACACAAATGATGGAAAACAAGTTAGAATTTGATACCGTTCTTGCAGACGCACAAGCCCGAGGCTATGCCGAGGCTGATCCATCTGCAGATATCGACGGATTTGATGTACAAAGAAAAATTGCAATCCTATCCTCCCTCGCCTACGGACAAGAGATTCCAACGGAAAAAGTGTATACCCGGGGAATTCGATCAATTCGCGGCATAGATACGGATTACTTTCAATCAAAGAACCTTGATGTTAAGCTTGTTGCTTCGTCAGCACAACAGAACGATGCCATTTCCATCTGGGTGGAACCATGTATCGTCGATCCTTCCCATCGCTTCTACGCCATCAAGAACAGCGACAACGTGGTTTCCTTTATCGGTCACCTCTCCGGTCGTCTTGATTTTGTCGGCGCCGGTGCGGGCATGGATCCAACAGCCAACGCAGTCATCAGTGACTTGATGGATATTTTGGACAACCATTACCAAGCAGATATCATTCCATTGGCTCTTGCTGAAAATGTGGGTCCAACCCATGCTTCTCAAGACTACTATTTGCGGGTCGATCTTCTTTCTTGCACAAAATCCGAGCAAGCTCGATTGGCAGAGCAATTACTCAATCTGGGACTTGCCAACAATCAAAAAATCTACCAAGGTATGATTGAAGGAATTGAAGCAAGTGTGATGCGGGCGATCGTTTCTGATGTAGAAAAAGAATGCGGATCCATCTTCTACGCAAGGAGGTTGAAAGGGTAATGAGCCTGATCGTACAAAAATACGGCGGAAGCAGCGTCGGCAATATAAAACGCATCAAATGCGTAGCGGCAAGGATCACAAAAACAGCCGAGCAAGGCAATAAAGTTGTTGTTGCCGTATCAGCAATGGGCGATACCACCGACGAATTGGTCAGTTTGGCTCGCGCCATTCATCCAGACCCCCCTCATCGAGAATTTGACATGCTCTTGTCAACAGGAGAACAGGTCTCCATTTCTCTGTTAGCCATGGCCATTCAGGCACAAGGACACGATGTCATTTCCCTTACTGGGGCTCAATGTGGAATTCAAACGACACAAATTCATAAAAAAGCACGGATCGAATCAGTTCAGACCGAACGATTGAATCAAGAACTTGGCAACAATAAGATTGTCATTGTTGCCGGATTCCAAGGCATTAATGCAGACAATGACATCACCACCCTGGGACGAGGAGGTTCCGATACCACAGCCGTTGCTTTGGCAGCTGCATTGGAAGCCGACAAGTGCGAGATCTACACCGATGTGGACGGCATATATACCGCCGATCCAAGAAAAGTAGAGACAGCGAGGAAACTAGACGCAATCTCCTACGACGAGGTCTTAGAAATGGCCAGTCTCGGCGCGCAAGTGCTTCATCCGCGATCCATCGAGCTCGCGAGAAAATATCAAGTTCCTTTGGTTGTCCGCTCAAGTTTCTCTGACAACCCCGGAACAGAAATCATCGAGGTGAATCAATTGGAAAAAGTATCCGTTCGAGGAATTTCTATCGACGACAATATCGCTAAAATTACAATCGTAGAGGTGCCGGATAAACCCGGTGTTGCCTTTTCACTCTTTTCAAGGTTGGCGCAGAAACACGTTCGCGTCGACACCATTATTCAGAGCGCCCACCGCGATACGGTCAATGATATATCCTTTACTGTCAATGACGAGGACAAGGAGCAAGCCCTTTCCATCACGACGGCTTATGCGGCTGAAATCGGCGCAAATCGGGTTCTTCATGATCCTGATGTATCCAAGCTGTCCGTTGTCGGCACCGGCATTGCCGGTAATACAGATGTTGCTGCAAAACTATTTGGAAGCCTTTCTGATCTTGGAATTAATATTCAAATGATCTCAACTTCAGAAATCAAGATCTCTTGTATCATTTCAAATGTAGACGGTCTAAAAGCCATGCAACACCTACACGATGTCTTTGAACTGGGTTCCTCAAGCCCGGTATAAGAGCAATAACATACACCCAAATCAAAAACCGTGCACAATTCGCACGGTTTTTATTTAGAAAAAAGAAAGTGCCAATCATCGTTCTTCACGAAATTGGCACTTCTTCTCTGTTCATATGATCGAAACTCGTCTATTAAAACCTACTTCTTCACTCGAGTTCGTTATTTATTCAATGCTTCCAATTCTTGCTTTACATACTTGTCGATTATTTTTTGCGCATTCGCAAGTTTCAATTCTTTCTCTTCATTTGTCATAAGATCACTCCTTACCAATTATTTTTAAATTTCAGAAGATAAAGTCATAATAGCATTGTTAATTTATTGACACAAGCGTGAAAATACCCAGTTTCCTTGTTTATAAGAAAAGGAAAACATTTATTTCCCACCATTTACTTCTTATTTCAGCCTTTTACTCACATTTCCTCCCTTTTTCAAGTTAGGATATTAGATTCTTCAACATGTATTGAATGTTCCATTAAATCCTGTACATTTTACCTAAATCAAAAACCGTGCAGATTTCACACGGTCTTGATTTGGAGTTTATAGAGTTAAGATGGAGTTCTTGAGGCTATTTAAGTCCGTAGTAGGCCTCTTTATAAACAGCAGCCAGTTCCTTCACCAACGGTAGTTTTGGATTGGCTGTTGTACACTGATCTTCAAAAGCTTTGTCCGCCAGTAGGTCAACGGTATCCATAAAGATTTTTTCATCGATACCGTAGGCTTGAATAGACGGTTCCAGGCCAACTTCTTTTGACAAAACTTGAATAGCTTCAATCAAGCTTTGTACCCCTTGAGCTGTTGTATTGGCTTTCAAGCCAAGGCTTCTTGCAATTTCTGCGTATTTTTCATCGGCCACAAAGGTGCCGTATTTGGGGAAGCTTGCAAATTTTGTCGGTTTCATTGCATTATATCGGATCACAGCCGGCAATAGGAAGGCATTGGCACGGCCATGAGAGATATGATACTCTCCACCTAACTTATGTGCTAAGGAGTGATTAATGCCCAGAAAAGCATTGGTAAAGGCCATCCCCGCCATACAAGACGCATTATGCATTTTCTCTCTTGC
Organism: Gottschalkiaceae bacterium SANA; assembly: GCA_036323355.1. Classification (GTDB taxonomy): domain Bacteria; phylum Bacillota; class Clostridia; order Tissierellales; family GPF-1; genus GPF-1. The sequence continues at coordinate 2,728,612 of AP028876.1, forward strand.
CAATCGGTTTGATCCATTCTCATAAGCCTGCGGCAAGAATTTAAATACCAATTTAATGGCTTGAAGCGCCAAGGCATCGGTATAATCCGTTGCCATCACAGACACATAAGCTTCAATTGCATGGGTCAATACATCCAGTCCCGTATCGGCCGTAACCGTTTTCGGTACCGTCATGACAAAATCAGGGTCAAGAATTGCAACATCCGGTGTCAGCGCGTAATCCGCTAAGGGATACTTCACATTCCTTTTCTTATCGGTAATGACAGCAAAAGCCGTCACTTCAGATCCAGTTCCAGAAGTTGTTGGAATACAGACCAATTTCGCTTTCTTGCCCAATTCCTTCAGCTTGTAGGTTCTCTTTCGAATATCAAAGAATTTTAATCGAAGCCCATTAAAGTCAAGGTTTGGCTGTTCGTAAAACAACCACATGCCCTTGGCTGCATCCATGGCCGATCCGCCACCCAAGGCGATGATCGTATCTGGATTAAATCGCTTCATCATTTCAGCACCCGCCATAACCGTCTCTACAGATGGATCAGGCTCAACGCTATTAAATACTTCGATCATTACCGGAGCATTGCGTCGTGCAAGATGATATCGGAGCTTCTCCACATATCCCAATTCTTCCATCATCCTGTCAGTTACAATAATCACACGACGCACGTTCGGCATTTTTTGAAGATATTGTACGGAACCGAATTCATGATAAATTCGCTCCGGTACTTTAAACCACTGCATATTTGTTCGTCTCATGGCAACCCGCTTCACATTAATTAAGTTGATTGCTGAAACGTTGTCTGTTGTAGAATTGTTTCCCATAGAACCACATCCCAAGGTTAAAGACGGCATATTCGTATTATACAAATCTCCAATGGCCCCTTGGCTTGATGGTGAGTTTACCAATAATCGCCCGGTTCTCAGGGTTTCAGAGAATGCCTGAATCACTTGGTCATCATCGCTATGAATGACTGCCGAGTGGCCAAGTCCGCCAAACTCTGTCATTTCCTTGGCCCGTTGAATGCCTTCTTCTGCACCCTTCACCTTGTAGCAAGCGAGAATAGGGCTTAGTTTTTCTCGAGATAATGGGTACTTTGGACCGACCCCTGCCAATTCAGCAATCAAAATTTTGGTATCTTCCGGTACATCAATCCCTGCTAGTTTTGCAATTTTCGCTGCCGGCTGACCCACAACTGCCGGGCTCATAGACATACGCTTGGCATCGATGGCCACAGCTTCTAGCTTTTTGATCTCGTCTTTCTTCAAAAAGTAGCATCCATGATATTTCATCAAATCTGTTACATACTTATATGCCTTCTCATCAATAATCACCGCTTGTTCCGATGCACAAACCGTTCCATTGTCAAAGGTTTTTGAAAGAATCAAATCGGTAACCGCTTGATCCAGGTTTGCCGATTCATGAATGTAACAAGGCACATTTCCTGCGCCAACTCCTAGAGCCGGTTTTCCAGACGAATAGGCTGCACGTACCATTCCAGGTCCGCCTGTCGCCAGAATTAAAGCAATTCCATCATGCTTCATCAAATAGTTGGACGCCTCAATTGACGGCTTCTCAATCCACTGTATGCAATTTTCAGGTGCACCTGCAGCAATTGCAGCTTCTCGTACAATCCGTGCCGCTTCCGAAGAACACTTCAAGGCCTTGGGATGAAAACTAAATATAATCGGATTTCTTGTTTTCATGGCAATTATCGATTTAAACATCGTCGTAGAAGTTGGATTGGTCACCGGTGTTACACCCGCCAGCACACCAATCGGTTCCGCTACCAGCTTATAGCCCTCTTCCGCGTTTTCTTCGATCACACCAACTGTTTTATTGTATTTGATGCTGTTATAGATATATTCTGTAGCAAAGATATTCTTTGTAATCTTGTCTTCATAAACACCAAGTTCAGTTTCTTCCACAGCCATTTTCGCCAGGGTCATCTGTGCTTCCAATCCGGCCAAAGCCATCTTCTGCACAATCACATCCACTTGTTCTTGATTAAGTTCTAACATCTTCTTTTGGGCTTCATCCGCTTGCTTCACATACTTATTAACCATTTTGGTTACATCTGGACGTTCGATCTTTACCTCTACATTTCCCATATGATCTCTCCTCACAAAAGATTTGTTCGTTTGTTAATTTCTTAACGACAAGTTTATGATAGCATCGTTAATTTATTCACACAACCCTTAAAAATACGACTGTAGGACTTTCTAGAAAAAGGAAAACATTTCTTTCTATGGTTTTACTCCCGTATTCTCTCTTTTTCTCCCTTTTTCATTTTTCATAAAAAAAGAGCCCTCTGAGCAAATGCTCGGAGGGTTCCACTAAATTTATACAATTTTTGTGCCGTGATATTCCTTTGCTTGCAAGCTTTCATGAATCTCTACAAGATTATCTGCTCGCACACCTGCTCCCGGCATGACAATAATCCTGTCTCCTGCATATTCAATCAAGTCCCGCAAATGGGTAAGATGATCGGGCGCCTTCCCCTCTCGTCCACTGGTCAGAATTCGCTTTACACCGATTTCAGTTAAAAAATCGATAGCTTCCTTTTGATCAGGAACCTGGTTAAAAGCCATATGAAAAGTAACTGGAATCGGGTCGGCTAGGGCAACAAATTCCCGAATTCTTTCCCTGTCCAGCTCCCTGTCAGCCTGCAAAAACCCAAAGACAAAAGCATCGGGTTGAAGTTCCTTAAGAACTAGTAAATTCTCCCGCATGCATTGATACTCATCTGGTGTATAAACAAAGTTGCCACCCCGCGGTCTTAGCATGACAGCAACCTTTGCTGAAAGCAATTCTACCGACAGTTTCACGGCTCCGTATGACGGGGTTGTTCCCCCCTCAGCGAGATTCTCGCACAGTTCTACTCGATCAGCCCCCAAGGCGCTTGCTCGCTTGGCTTGCGGGTATCCTTCGACACAGCATTCTTTCAACTTAATTTTCATTTATTCCCCCGCTTTGATCGCCTTGTTGAAAACAAATCCACCGATTAAAAATAGTAAGGCAATACTTAAAACACCGTAGTGTGAATCGCCGGTAATCTGCGTGGTAATTCCAAAGAGAAAGGGGCCAATAATTGCAGCAAACTTACCGAAAATATTATACAATCCAAAAAACTCATTGGATTGTTTTTTGGGAATAATCTTCCCAAAGTAGGATCGAGACAAAGCTTGAATCCCCCCTTGACTGGAAGCCACCAGCATGCCCAAAATCCAGAATTCCGTAATAGAATCCAATTGGAATGCATAAAGGCAGATGAAGAAATAAATTACTATGGCCACTTGAATCATCCGTTTACCAGAATACTTGACTGCCAGTTTCCCATAGAGAAGAGCAAATGGAAAGGCAACGAACTGAGTCGCCAAGAGAATTAACAATAAGTCAGTTGAACCGATTCCAACGTCGGATCCAAAAACAGCCGCCATACGAATAATCGTATCGACCCCGTCTATGTAAAAGAAATACGCCAATAAAAACAAAAATACTTTTTTATTGCCTCTAATATTCTTCAGGGTATGGGCCAGCCGAATCAAACTCTTTTTAACCGGTTGCTTTTCCTGCTCGATATAGTGTTTCTGCTGTACATTTTTAAACATGGGAATACTGAATAATCCCCACCAAAGAGCCGTAATTAAAAAACCCATCCGATAGGTTGTCGGTTCCGCTAATCCCCATCCTTGACCCAGGGCAACAATGGCGATACTAATTATGAATGGAATGGTGGATCCGATATAACCAAAAGCAAAGCCATAAGTCGAGACCTTGTCCATCTTTTCATGAGATGTGGTATCCACAAGAAAGGAATCATAAAAAATATTGGCTCCGGCAAATCCGATAACCGTTAAGATATAAAAGCCCAATAAGATGCCCCAGCTCCCCATAGGAACTGTTGCAAGCATAGCCGTGAAACCAACACCCAACATAGCAAAGAAAGTCCAGAATCGCTTCTTAAAGCCCTTGTAATCGGCAATACTCCCTAGGATCGGTGCTGACACCGAAAGTAACAGGGTCGCAATGGAGTTGGTATAGCCCCAAATTGCAGTGGAATTGCTGGCTGTCATCCCAGCCGCATCCGTCATTGACTTAAAAAATAAAGGTAAGAGTGCAGTTGTAATTGCAATGGAATAAGCAGAATTGGCCCAATCATAGAGAATCCAACTCCGTTCTGTTCTTGTAATCTTCAAATCTGACATGTTTCCCTCCCTTTTCCTGTTTTCTCCATTATAGCAGAAAAATTCGCTTGAAAGAGCAACTAGGAATTTTTTGTAAAATCTATAGAAGTCTCGTATAATGAATTAAGAAGGGAAAGGAGCATACAGCATGCCTGATGTTATTACCCACGCACTGGGAGCCATGGAAGCGATCGACCGAATCGATCATTCAATGACTGAATTAATTAAAAAAAATACGAATGCATATCGGTTGGGTGCACAAGGACCCGACTTTTTTTTCTACTATCGCGTACTACCCGGTCAAGATTCTGGAAACGCCCCTCACCACGGGAGCCTTCTCCATCGAGACCATCCTTATGCCTTTTTGCTTGCCTTATTGGATTATACAAAAATCAAGCGAAAGTCAAAAGACTTCCCCATCCTATTAAGTTATAGTTTGGGATTTCTTACGCACTATGCCTTTGATCAAACCATGCATCCCTTTATCTATGCACATTCCGGGGTTGCAAAAGACGATCAGCCAGATACGCAAATCTATCATTTTTACCACAAAATGTACGAGATCGCTTGCGACACCTACCTTTTACAGGAAAAGAAAAAGATGATCGCTGGTCGCTTTCGTTCCAGCCAATGGATTGATTTGCGGGACGATTTTCCCCACGCCATTCCAAAAATGCTCGATGCCTGCATTAATTCTGTCCATGGCATCAAATGGGAAACTGAAGACTATCAAGAAGCCTTGGAATCCATGCCAAAAATTCTGGATGCTCTTTACGACCCCTATCGAATCAAACGATATGGTCTAGTTGCATTGGAATTGCTCCTGAGAAAAAAACGCGCCTTTACCCAGGCTCTATATTTGCACAGGGTACCGGAGGATCCCAGTTTTTTCAATTTCGATCACCAGCCATGGTTTCACCCAACTGATCACACCCTGATTTATACCGATTCCTTTATGGACCGTTATGATCAATGCGTAGATAAGGCTGAATCCTTTTTAAACGTTGCCTTGGGATACATCGAGGGCAGCAAAACAAAAGTCGACTTGTACGCTGTCATCGGCGACGTGGCCTATGACACCGGAATCCCTTGGAAAGAAAACCAGTCCATGGACTTTACCCGATGCGTATTTGAAACTTTATAGCAGGAAAATAGCCATCCAACAACAATTGGATGGCTAATATTTTGCCATGGTGGATACATTGGCATCCATCAAATAAATGATATCTTTTCTTTCTACGATCACCTTGGTTCTCTTCAGTAAATTGGAATCCCTTCGAATGGATTCAAGTAATTTGCCGTTAGGATTAACTGCATAGGGATGACCAACCATGGTTAACATGGATAAATCTCCATTGGTATCGCCATATGCGTAACTGCGTTCCAAATCGATCTCATATTTTTCCACAAGAGACTTCAAGGTTTTTGCCTTGTTAACCGCATCCCACATGCGTGTGATTTCACCGGTAAAGCAGCCTTTTTCATCCAGAAGATAGGTACTGCCCCGCCATTCCGTCACCTGATAATGTGCTGCCATTCGTTCCACCAAAAAATCCGGGCTCCCCGAAACAAAGAAAATCGCATCACCCTTTTCGTGGTGTTCCTTAATTCGGTCCCTTGTGAATTTATAGACCCGTTCCGCATTTAAGGCAATGGCCTGGTCTGCAACAAAATCCAATCGATCCAGATTCAATCCCTTGATTGCCATCCGGTATTCCTCCGCCAGCAATTCCAAATACTCCTCGTAATCGCCATATCTCGTTGTCCATTCCTGATACAATCCCTTAATACGCTCATGCCAATGAATGGGATCAATCACCTCATATTTGATTAATTTCTTAAAATGCTCCGTCATCAGGGAATTTCGATAGATGGTTCCATCGATGTCAAAAAAGGCACCAACTCGACTCATAAAACCCCTCCTTTTCTTTTTCATATTTTACCCGAAGTTTTTCTTCTTACCCAAAATCCGAGTGCAAAAAAACCGGACAAAATTGCCCGGTTTCCTCTGCTATAGGCCCATGCCCCTAGCAGTGATCGCTTGTTTTTCAAATACCTTTGCCACATTCTTTTTGCTCTGAGTATCCATAAGAAAACCGACCTTTGTATACTTGCCTTTAATTTTCAATCGAAGCACACCACTCGGGCGCTTCTTGTCTTTTTTCCATTCATAATACTCAATTTTTTCCCACTCCACCATGCGGTCCGCCAGATAAATACCTTCTCGATTCATGCGAATCACCGTGGTTTGTCGCATCATCATAAAGATACTAGAATAGGTAAAATAAGCAAAAATCAAAGACAATACAGCATATTGATAGATCCCGATTGTGCGAAGGACCATGTAAACGATCAATAGAATGATCGTGAAGATCATATAGGCCCTGCTGCGACTCGTTCGGTCTCCTAAGGGGTTCTTCACTGCCGTTGTTCTAAGCGTGTGCCATTGCGGCTCCATTTTCTTTTGAAAGCGTGTAATCCGATATACAAATACCGCTGTTACCATCAAAAGCAACCACGACATCATCTCTAGGATAAAATAATCATAATTCGTCATTTAAGCCTTCCCTTTCTTCGCTACGCCAGTTTCAATGGCCGCTTTCGCCACTGCTTGACTAACTGCGGTTGCCAGTCTTTCATCAAAAGCTTCCGGTAAAATCCATTCTGCATTCAATTCATCTTCTTCAACCAATCCGGCAATCGCCATGGCTGCAGCCAGTTTCATCGGCTCATTAATCTCAGATGCTTGTACATCCAATGCACCGCGGAAGATCCCCGGAAAAGCCAACACATTATTGATCTGATTCGGAAAATCACTGCGACCGGTGCCAACTACGCGAGCACCGCCAGCCTTCGCCTCATCCGGATGGATCTCTGGTGTTGGATTCGCCATGGCAAACACAATTGCATCGGTGTTCATAGACCGTACCATTTCAGCAGAAATAATATTTCCCTTTGATACGCCAACCAACACATCCGCATTTTTCATTGCGTCGACAAGCTTTCCTGTAACTCCTTCTGGATTGGAAAGATTGGCTAATTCTTCTTTCAACCAATGATTACGCTCATGTCCCGGCACCAAAATACCGCGACTGTCGCAAATTTTGAGCTTTGTCACACCGGCTGTTACCAGCATTTTTGCAATAGCAGATCCTGCGGCCCCATCGCCATTAATAACAACGGAAACCTCGTTGATTTTTTTCTCAACCACTCGAAGCGCGTTCATCAATGCCGCCGTAACAATAACCGCTGTACCGTGCTGATCATCATGAAACACAGGAATCGATAATCGTTCCTTTAGTTTCGCTTCAATTTCAACACAACGCGGCGCCGAAATATCTTCCAAGTTAACCCCACCCAAAGTTGGTTCCAACAAGGTCACCAATTGAACAATCTCATCGACGTCTTGGGTAGCCACGCAAAGTGGAATTGCATCTACATTCGCAAACTCCTTGAACAACAATGCTTTTCCTTCCATGACGGGAAGGGCTGCCTCTGGACCAATGTTTCCCAGCCCCAAAACGGCAGAACCATCACTTACAACCGCCACAAGGTTTCCCTTAGCGGTATATTCATATACCAATTCAGGATTCTTATAGATCTCTTCACAAGGTGCTGCAACCCCAGGCGTATACGCCAAACTCAAGGCCTTTCGATCTTTGACAGCAATTTTGGATACCACTTCAATTTTTCCTCGCAACTGCTTATGCAACGCTAATGCTTCTTCTCGATTTCCCATTTTATCCCCGCCTTTCGTCATAACACTACTATTATAGTGTCTTTTCCAGCTTCTCACAAGGGATTGTACTAGACAAATATGAAAACTGACCATATAATAAGGGTGGAAAAAACCGAAAGGATGAATCGATGAAATTATATGAAGAGTGGAGCAAACAACTAGAAAAATTAGACACCCAAGCTGATTACGACAAATTCTGGGGAGACTACCTACCTCAAGAAACCTCTGTCTATCAAAAGCTGATTGGGGAAAAGCAACAAGTCATGGAGGGAACCGTTGAAGCACTAGCTGCTTCTTTTGACCTTGAAACCCTGACATTTGTCGGATTCTTAGACGGCATCAGTGAAAGTCTGGAAGAAGAAATTGATTTGGATTCCTTGGAAGCCACAACAGAAATCAAAGCGACAATCAACTGGGAAAAATTATTATGGAACATGCATAATGCAAAAGCGGATTGGTTATACGGTTTGGAAGAATGGGACGGAATTCTCGACCTTGAAAAACGTACGCAAATCCGAAAAGATTTCAACAAATCCAAGCAAGTGATCAAACCAAAGAAAATTGGAAGAAACGAACCTTGTCCTTGTGGATCAGGAAAGAAATACAAAAAGTGCTGCGGCAAAAACTAAATAAAAAAAAAGTGAGTTGACCGTAGTCAACTCACTTTTTTTTAAACGAACTTATTCATAGTTGACTACGATCAACTCACTTTTAGATATTTTTATCTTCCAACATGATTTTCACATACTGCGCACGTTCATAAGCGAATGGGTCCACCGCATCTTTCTTCGAGCAATTCCCTCTAAAATCATCGAGACTTTCATATCCCTTTTGATCCATCCAGTCTGTAATTCCCTTAATCATCCTTTCAATCTGACAGGTTTGATTCATGTAAAGGGTGCTGACAACTTGAACAGCATCGGCGCCTGCCAACAAGAGCTTAATGACATCTTCGGCCTCATAGATCCCCGTATTGGCAATAATCGACCCCTCTACGCGTCCGTAAAGCAAGGCAGCAAACCGCAATGACTCCCGATATGCACCCTCCTGTGTCAATTCAAAGGTTTCCAGATTCGCCTCTGTATCAATATCAATATCTGAATCAATAAATTGATTAAAGAGAATGACCCCTTTTGCTCCCGCCTCCATAAATCGCTTTACTGTATAGAGGGGATTGGTGTAACAGCGTGTCATCTTCACGCTGATCGGCAGATCCGTCGTTTCAACTATTTTCTTTATAATTCCAACTTCCCGGTCTTCCATTTCCTGCCCAGATATATCCATGCCTTCAGGTGTGTGGTAAAAATTGATCTCAAATCCATCAATTCCATACCCCTCCAATACCTTCACATAATGAATCCAACTCTCTTCTGAATAAGCATTCAAACTCGCAATTAATGGGATTGAAACCGCGCTTCTAGCAGCGCGGAGGTCCTTCAAGATTTGATCATTTCCCACTGTCATAATCTTACTGTACCATTTTTCCATTTTTTTCACACGATCCTGCTCAGATTCCAGAAGATTCTTCAATTGCATACTTTCCAATTGAATACTCTCTTCAAATATGGACTTAAAGACAATTGCCCCAGCTCCATACTCTTCCATCTGCTTTAAGACCTGCGGATTCAATGACAAATCACATGCACCAACAACCACCGGACTTTGTAAGGTCAACCCCATATATTTTGCTTCAATCTTCACGCTAGCCCTCCTTTGAGAAAAAGGATTCCAAATGGAATCCTTTCATTCTTTATTAAAAAACTTTTCAACTGTCTTTTCGATAAATGAAAGATACAAATCTTCCTCAATCACCGTAATATGCGGGAATTCATCCTCGCTGTATCGACACGCCTTGATCAACTCAAAAGAATCTTTCAACGTGATAAATTCTAATGTCGGTACAACCTCATCATGGACACCGCCAAAATCAACGGATTTCAGATAATCGCAAATCTGTCTCATATCATAGATCTCAACATTTTCTGTAAAAGCGGTCTTGAATTCCTCATCGCTCAACCCTTTTTTACCGGGAGGGACAATCACACTACCGTGTTCACTGATATATGCGTCCAACCATAAATGCATATAATACCCGAAGAAGAAAGAAAACCACTTCTTTTCTCGCTTCAAATAGTCCGTATTCACTCGGAATTTCTCCAAATCAATACGATCTCCCGTGTAAAAATGTACCTCCCGATAAGACTCTTCATTAGAGCGATCGTATAATTCAGGAGCCGCGGCGCCAAGCAGAAAGTATTCCTTCGCCAATAAATCGCCTTCTCGTTCCAATACTCGTTTCGCTACATGCAAATGGGTGCAGAGTTGTGCCATGTGTCATTCTCCTTTCTATTCAGAAAGCTTTGAAATCCGTTCACGGTCTGCCTTTTTTAATTTACTGAAGACCAAGTCATAAGAATGCTGAATCATCGATTCAATTTGCTCGTCCGATAAGACGCCCTCTAACTGAATGGTATTCCAATGCTTCTTATTCATATGATACCCTGCGGTGACTTCTTCATACATTGATCGAAGCCTTAAAGCTTCGTCAGGATTACATTTCAGGTTGATGCTGAGGGGTTCTCTCGATTCATTAATCAGTGCGAACATCTTGTCTGAAACACGAAAAACCAAGGTAACCTCATCAAACGGATAATCACAACTTGTTCCCGGCAAGCGCAAACAAAGCTCTTTAGCGCGTTCATAAGTCATTGCCTGACTATCCATCAATCATATTTCCCAAAGCACCTAAAAGGCTGCCTTCACCCTTGCTCGAACCACCAGCCTTGGGTGCATGTGAAATAATACGATCTGCCATACGACTAAACGGCAAAGACTGCAACCATACCGTACCTGGACCTCTAAGGGTCGCAAAGAACAAGCCCTCACCACCAAATAAGGCGCTTTTTACATTACCGACAAACTGAATGTCATAGTTTACATCCGCCGTCAAGGCAACCAAACAGCCCGTATCTACCCGTAGAGCTTCGCCCGCTCTCAACTCACGCTTTACAACGGTTCCGCCAGCATGTAAGAAAGCCATTCCATCTCCCCTTAGACGCTGCATAATAAATCCTTCACCGCCAAAGAAGCCGGTACCTAGTTTCTTTTGGAAAGCAATATCCATTGAAATTCCCTTTGCTGCACAAAGGAATGCATCTTTTTGACAAATCAATTCCTCATTCACATTCATCAAATCCACCGGAATAATGCTGCCCGGATACGGTGCCGCAAAAGCAACGTGCTTTTTCCCGCTTGCATCATTTCCAAACAAGGTCATAAACAGACTTTCACCCGTTACAACTCGTTTGCCCGCCGACAAAAATTTCCCCATCAGGCCGCTACTTTTTGATTGTTGACTTCCGTCTCCAAAAATGGTTTCCATTTCAATGCCGTCTTCCATATACATCATGGCACCCGCCTCGGCAATCACGCTCTCGCCCGGATCTAACTCGATCTCAACAAACTGCATATCATCACCATACAACTTATAATCTACTTCATGTGCTCTCATTAATTTTTCTCCTTTAATTGATCTATATCCTCTTTTTTATTCTACCCCATAAGAAACTTCAATTCCCATATAATTTACAAGATTTACAATTTTTTCATTTCCTCAAGCAACCGTTCTTCACTTACTCGTTATCACACAACGGAGATGCAGTTTTTGCCCATTTCTTTCGACTGATATAGCCCCTTGTCAACGCGACCCATTACAATATCAGGTGTATCGGTATGCTTCGATGCGGTGATTCCGATACTGATCGATACGGAATACTCGCCAAAATCTGGATCTTTCGCAATACTTTCCTGCATGTTTGATAAGATTTGGGTTGCCGTCTCGATATCTTCGTAAATAATTCCAACATACTCATCACCGCCCCATCTCGAGACAATCCCCTGATTTTTCAAGGCTTTACTTGCATGGGTAGCTAGCAAAGATATGATTTTGTCACCAAGAAGGTGTCCAAATTGATCATTCAAGTTTTTGAAATTATCAATATCTATGATAAATACAGCAAAGCAAGTCTCTTTCATTTCCCCACTCTTGAGCGACTCATATAAGACCTGGTTAAAGCCCCTTCGATTCATTAAACCCGTTAATTCATCTGTTTTTGAAATCACCAACATTTTATCTTGAAATCCCTTGATCACATTATTGCTAATCAAAAGCACCAGGAGAATAACGATGAATACAATAATCAACACTTCACCAATCTGAGCATACAAGGCTCTTCTAAGAATGGACGTATCCTTTTTCACCATCAAGGTCCAATCTAAGTCTTCGATATACCTTGTGATCAAATATCCATCGATTCCATTCTCATTATATCGATATGTCTTTAATGTGGTTTTATTTGCAAAAATATCATCTGTGAAACTACGAATTGTTTCATCTTCATTAATGTTATAGGATTCTATCAATTGATTGTTTGTGTGTACCTGAACCATTCCATGTTGATCAACCAAAAAACTTTCCAAGTCATATGAGTCTTCAAAAAGCCCCAAAATTCCTTGTACTTCTTTCATTTCCAAACCGACCCCAACAACTCCCATCAGTTGATTGTTTTCGTCTTCGATCCTACAATTAACGAAAACCGTTAATGCATTGCCTTGGGCCTCATCAACATCAACATCCAATTCATACAGTTTCCCCGATTCTATAAAGTTATAATACCACTGGTCATGAAGATCACTTGGATCGATTGTTTTATGCACACCTTTATAATGATAATAGTCTTTGGTTTTTTCTGATATAACGAAAACAGAATTATAATCATATTTCAACTTTAATCCGTCCAAGTATTCGATCAACTCTTCAGAATCCGGTTCACCAACACTTTCACTCTCTAACCAACCCTTCAAGAAACTATCATTGGCCATTGTTAAGGACACAAAAATCGGTTTGATTAACTCGTTATTAATTTCAGAGTAGATATTGGATGAGGAAAGCTTTGAAATGTTTTTTATGTCTTCTCTAATTATGGCATCATACGAAATTGTATTAATCGCAACCGTGACAATAAAGCCAAGTAAAATAATGAAGCTGATGGTTATACTGATCTTATTTTTCCGTTTATTATCAAACTGCTTCATTCACAAACCCTCCATGAAACCTATCTTCTAAAGATAGGTAATCGTTGCCATCCTATAGTTTCGATTGCTCACAACACCACGCACTTGTCCTGCAGTTGTCTCGCAATTGCTTCTGCATATCATCCAAATGCTCTTTTGTCCAAAGTGCTACGGTTCCACCGGTATGGAGAAACATTGCATTCTCATGGGGCTTAATCCAGTCGCCAGCTTGAATCAAGTCAACAAATCCACGAAAGGTCTTCCCAGTATAGGTTGGATCCAGCATAATCGCCTCGCTCTTGGCCAACATCATAATTGCATCTCTAGTAATTGGATCCGGTTGATTATAGGCCTCGCCAGCGTAGGGAGCATTTGCAGGACCATAGGCAATTTTTATATCATACTCTGTAATCCTGATATCAAGTTCAAAATACGAACAAATCTCATTGGCATATTCCAACACCTCAGCGTCTTTTTCTTCAGGCATCACAGGAATCCCAATCACATCAAAGGGCGCATCAAAATACTTGGCTCCAATCAGCATGCCGGCATAGGTACCCATTGAACCCACCGTGCATACCACATGGTCAATCGTCAAAACTTGGTCTTCCATCTGCTTCATAATCTCTTTGACAGACATGATATACCCAACAGCTCCCAGGTAATTTGACCCACCCATGGGAACAACATAAACCTTGTCTCCAGCTCTTTCGTATTCTTTAATTACTTCATTTGCCGCCATCTCTTGATCGTTTTCTTCCGACACAAAATAGAGATCTGCTCCCATTAAGGCATCTAGCGTCAAATTACCAGAAAGATAGCCTGGGTCTTCACCCTTGAGGATTAAAATTGGCTTTAAGCCCAATTTGATTGCAGCACCAACTGTTGTTCGACCATGATTGGTCTGTGTTCCACCGTATGTCAGAACGGCTGTACATCCGCTTTCAATCGCCTCTTGCAAAAGATACTCAAGCTTTCGAGTTTTATTTCCGCCTATAGCAGGACCCGTAGTATCATCCCGCTTAATAAATAATTCGCCCATTCCAAGATTTTTTGAAAGGTTCTTCATCTTTTCCAATGGAGTTGGATAATGACCCAGACTCACTTTTTTCAGATCTTCAATTCTCATATTTTCCCCCTAGACACAATTTATCTTTTGATCCATTTTGATCCATTTACTTATCATTCTAATTATAAACGAAACAGGAAATGATTGCCTTATCAATCTCCATACAACTTTCACCTATTAGCGAGACAAAAACTGCCAAAGACTCGATTGAACAAGCCTTTGGCAGTTTTTATACATGATTCTCTTGTTTTTAATGTGTCCATTCAATGATCTGAATCTTGTCTCCAAATCTTTTTTCAATGGCATCTTTCATCTCTTGATAATGCGGACAAGGAATTCCTATGGGATTTCCTTTTTTGATACAGGACGCAAATGCAATTGCATCGATCCCTCGATCTACCATCACCTGAACTCGTCCTATAGACCTTTTCCCTGGGCAGCCACCACATGAAACAAATCCAACAATCTCAACAGGACCCAGTTCTTCAAAACCACCTGCTCCATGCTGTGCCATCTTAAAATCCGTGGTTCCCGGGCAATAATCTTCGGTTTGTTGACACCGAATAATTCCTACTTTTTTCATCTACTAAACTCCCCGTTTCAAATTTCTTTTCCCCGCTATTCTATCATGATCCTTCAATTTTACCATAATAAACTCAATCGGTTCACGAACCAACTTACGAAATTCAACTGCTATGAAACCAATTAAAAGGAGGGCTCAATGATGCCCAATGGCAAATCACCCTCTTTGACATTTTCGAAAAAACAAGGCATAATAAGCAAGTCAAAAGGGATTGACAGAAATTGGAGGATATTATGGAAATATACATAGCACTTGCATTACTCCTCTTGGGGATTATCATTCTATTTTCAAGAAGCCAAAAAGCACGAAAGAAAGACTTTATTCATGTTTCTCAGCGCATTGATGAATTGGAACGCAGACTATAAGAATAGGTTCTTTTATCCCATTGGAGGTAAAACTATGGAATTGATCATACTCGGAGCAATCGCGCTCACAGCCGCAGTCCTTCTTGCAACCATAAGCCAATTGCAACATTCAATTGCTTATATACATAAACGACTTGACCTTATCACAGAACAACTCGGTGTAGAGAGTCTTATAGATGAACAAGAACTTTCAGAAATTCACATACTACTTCAAGATGGCAAACAGAATAAAGCAATAAAAGCCTATCGAAAATCGACCGGTGTCGGCTTAAAAGAAGCTTACGATGCCATTTTGCTCATCGAAAAAAAACGAACCTCCCAATAATTTAATGGGAGGTTCTACTATTATTCGGAAACAATGGTTCCGTCTGGTCCAATCACCACTTCACGGTAAGGCACAATCTTTTGTGCATTCAGCATAGCCTGCTGAGCCGCCTTCACAATGCCACCACAGCATGGCACTGACATTCTGACTACTGTAATGCTCTTCAAGGCATTCGCCTTCACAATTTCAGTCAACTTTTGAGTATGGGCTGCGATATTATCCAACTTGGGACATCCAATCACAGTTACACGACCTTTAATAAATTCTGCATGGAAGTTTCCGTACGCGTAGGCGGTACAGTCCGCAGCAATCAATAGGTCAGCACCCTGCAAATAATCCGCATAGGGGTTGATCAATTCCAGTTCCACCGGCCATTGTTTCAATTGTGACGGCACAGTTTGAAAATCAACTGCTTGTTGTAGCGGTGCTGCTTGAGTCTTTGGCTCTTCTCTTTGAATCGATTGGGCTGCTGAACCGGGACAACCGCATGGAATACTTGGCATTGCATCTGCAAATCCTTCGCAACTTGTAGGCTCTGCCGCTTTTTTCTCCGCCATTCTTGCCATAACCAATTCTTCGTTATAGGCATCCGCTTCTCGTTCAATCATAGTAATGGCACCTGTTGGGCATGAAGGCAGGCAATCGCCCAATCCATCGCAATATTGATCCGACATCATTTTTGCTTTTCCATCAATCATTTGAATCGCACCCTCGTGGCATGCTGTTACACAAAGGCCACATCCGTTGCATTTATCTTCATCAATGCTTATAATCGTTCTCTTATAACGTTCCATAAATTATTCTCCTTTTCAATCATCGTCTTTGTAATATGCTTATCATAAACAATTTCGGGTAAAAAAACCGTAACCTACGTTACCAAAGGAGGCGCACTTGGAAAAATGGAAATCCACGATCCTACAATCAAAACTTTTTCAAGACTTTCATGAAAACGAATTAGAATCGTTCATCACGAAAGCACACGGCAACCTTGAGTCTTTTCAAAAGGGACAAATTGTTGCAAATGAAGAAACGCCCTGCACCCATATCGGCATCGTTATTTCAGGAATCATAGACGTACAAAAAACGTACCCCTCTGGAAAATTTATAACCATCAACCACCTTGAAAAAGGAGAGATGTTTGGCGAGGTCATCGTCTTTTCGAACAGAAAAACCTTTCCAGCCACACTGATTGCTCAAAGCAAATCTCAAGTATATTTTCTAAAGAAAGAAGAGCTCATGCAGCTGAATCAAACGTATCCATTGTTGATGGAAAACTTTATGAAAGTACTTTCTCAAAAAATATTAATCCTAAATCAACGAGTGAAAAGCTTATCGTACCACACCTTAAGGCAACGAATCATTGATTATCTTTTAGAAATCTACAAAAAACAAAATGCCATGATGTTTCAACTCCCCGTTTCACGCAAGCAAATGGCTGACCGTCTGGGAACAACCCGGCCATCACTATCTCGTGAATTGGCAAAAATGAAAGACGAAGGACTCATCGATTACGAAAAAAATGGCTTCAAGATCTTGGATCTAGAGCGATTAGAAGCGGTCTTATTTGAATAAATCTGTAACAACTGGTTTTCAACCCCTTGACGAATGTGTTTCCATGCAATACAATGAGTTAAAATTCATCCCATGCAAACGATGAAGGGTGCCAGTACACAGATCGCTTTTCACTTTAGAGAGAAAAACCTTGGCTGAAAGTTTTTCGTGAAAACCCTGTGGAACCTAACCCCGAGTATGTTTCCGAAAGGAAAATCGGAACCGGACCGTTATCAAGCCGGGCAGTATCGAGTGTAAACTCCGTACTGATTGATCAAGAGGAAAGAGCAACTTCTTTCAATTTGGGTGGTACCGCGGAGTAACCTTCGTCCCTATGTTTGGGATGGAGGTTTTTTTAATTGAGAGGAGAAATATAATGACCACAAGACAAGCAGGAATTTTAACCATCTTTTTCTTTTACATTTTAATGATGCTAGGCATCGGCTGGCTCTATTACCGAAAAACCGAGAAACTATCCGACTACATCATCGGTGACCGGAAACTAAACTACTGGGTAACCGCCCTCAGTTCTCAAGCCTCCGACATGAGCGGCTGGCTTTTAATGGGTCTCCCCGGCTACGCCTATACCTCGGGTATGGAAGCAGTCTGGATTGCCCTCGGCCTTTTAGTTGGTACCTGGGCGAATTGGAAATTTGTCGCCAAAAGATTGCGTATCCTGACAGAAAAAATGGGCAACGCCATTACCCTTTCTTCCTATTTTCAAAACCGATTCAAAGAAACGTCTCCACGACTTCGAATTATTTCCGCTGTGGTGATTTTAGTCTTCTTCCTGATCTACACGGCGTCCGGTTTGGTTGCCGGCGGAAAACTTTTTAGCTCGGTGTTTGGCATGTCTTATACGGTTTCATTGACCATTGGCACCCTAGTCATTATCGGCTATACCTTCCTGGGTGGATTTATGGCTGTATGTTGGACAGACTTCTTTCAGGGAATCTTGATGTTCTTGGCCCTGATTATTGTTCCCATTGTTTGCGTTGGAAAGATTGGCGGTATCGGCCTTACCCTAGCAGAATTGAAGGAAATCAACGTAGAACTCTTAAACGCCTTTACCTATATGGACGGTACAGCCATGGGTGGTCTTGCCATAGCAAGCCTGTTGGCTTGGGGACTTGGCTACTTCGGACAACCTCATATTCTAACCCGATTTATGGCCATCGAAAAGATCGGTGAATTGAAAAATGCGCGGAGGGTTGCCATGACTTGGGTTGTTTTCTCCCTGATTGCAGCAGTTTTGATCGGCATGATCGGTTTGGTTTACTTAGGCGGAACACTCGAAGGATCAAGCGAAACAATCTTCATTCAAATGGTAGAAAGAACCTTCCCAACAGTCATTGCCGGCATTCTTTTGGCAGCGATTTTAGCGGCGATTATGTCCACTGCAGACAGCCAATTACTGGTAACAAGTTCCGCTTTGATCGAAGACCTCTTGAAAGTTTTCTCGAAAAAAGAATTCGCAGAAAAGACCTATGTATGGCTGAGTCGGGGCACCGTTATTGCCGTTGCCTTCTTCGCCTACCTCTTGGCCTGGAACCCTGAAAACTCGGTACTAGACCTGGTCGCTTATGCCTGGGCAGGTTTCGGAGCCAGCTTTGGCCCCGTCGTGTTGATATCGATATATTGGAAAAAAATGACTGGGAATGGTGCCTTAGCCGGCATGGTTATCGGTGGCGCCACCGTATTGATTTGGAGAAACATGTCTGGCGGCCTTTTTGACCTCTATGAATTGCTCCCTGCTTTCATTCTCGCTTCTCTGGCAATTTTCCTTGTCAGCGCTATGGATCAAAAAAATGCAATCAATCTAGATGTGGAATTCAAGGAAATTGAAAAGATCCATGAATAAGGGAATCCTCCTCGGGTATCTGTAAGTTAGAATCTTACAGATTGGGGTGAAAGGATGAAAGAACGGGAACTAACACTAATCAAACAAGCCATCCTCAACGAAATAGAAGGCTATGAATTCTATAAGATGGCTGCAGGACAAACAAAGTCAATAGAAAGTAAAAATGCACTTTTGGCCTTGGCCGATGAAGAATTTAAGCATTCTACTTACCTAAAGGAACTATTCAACAAAATTAAAAAACAAGGCGATGATTTTCAATTGGCTTTCCTCAGTGATATCCCATCACCAGGAATTTATCGGTTTAGTGATATCAAGGACAATGCCAATTTAAGCCTTGCTGTTACCATCTTTTCGATTGGGATGGAAATGGAGAAAGCATCAATCAAGTTTTATGAAAAAGCATTCGAAGAAACTGAGCTTCCAGAAGCAAAAAAACTCTATGAAATTCTAATTGCTTGGGAGAAAACCCACTTGGAACAATTCCAAACCGAGTACACCAAGCACCGCCAAGAGTGGTGGAGCGAACAAAGCTTTGCACCGTTTTAAAATGACTGCAAATAAAAGAGACAATCCGCTTATTAAACGGATTGTCTCTTTTATGCTTGTTTATTGATTCGTTCGTCGATGCACAAGTTTCGTTTTCGCACCGACCTGTTCAACGTCTATGAACTGAATCTGAACACAATCTTTCCTTGCCTGTCCCCTTCCAATCGAAACTCGATGGTAATAGCTGTAATGAAACTATTGACCTTGACGAAAAGGATTAATTTCGATAAACTGTTACAATATCGAAATAAGTTTGAAAGGAAGTATTAAGATGTTTCGAGGACTAGTTATACCCAATAATTACGAATCTAAATTAACCCTGCGAGAGACAGAAAAAGCAATCAAGCAGGTTAAAGATTATTTTCAAAGAGAATTGGCAAATGCACTAAATTTAGAGCGTGTATCCGCTCCGCTTTTCGTCTTTCCAGAAAGTGGACTGAATGATGATTTAAACGGTGTGGAACGTCCAGTTTCTTTTGATGTACCCGATCTTGCTCACGATGGCATCGAAGTGGTACATTCCCTTGCAAAATGGAAGCGCATGACCCTTAACCGTTACGGATTTGCACCTAATGAAGGCATGTATACAGATATGAATGCAATCCGACGCGACGAGGAATTAGATAACCTCCATTCTCTTTACGTGGATCAATGGGATTGGGAGAAAATCATTGCTCCAGCAGACCGTACCATGGAAACCCTAGTAAAAACCGTAAAAAAAATCTACCGTGTCTTTAAAATGACAGAAAACTACATGGATACCCTTTATCCAGTCATTAAGCCTACACTTCCAGCCGAGATTTTCTTTATTACGTCTCAGGAATTAGAAACACGATACCCCGATCTAACACCAGAACAACGAGAAGATGCCATTACCAAAGAAAAAAAGGCCGTTTTTTTGATGCAGATCGGCGGAGCTCTTGCATCTGGGGAACCCCATGACGGACGAGCACCTGATTATGACGATTGGACGTTAAATGGCGATATCCTCTTCTGGCATCCCATTTTGGATCAAACATTTGAGCTTTCTTCCATGGGAATCCGTGTTGATGCAGAAACTTTGAAAATGCAATTGGCCCAACGTGGTTGCCAAGATCGTTCTGAACTTCCTTTCCACAAAGCCTTGTTAGCTGGGGAGCTTCCTCAAACCATGGGCGGCGGTATTGGACAATCCAGAATGTGTATGTTCTTCTTGCAAAAAGCACATATCGGTGAGGTTCAAGCCTCCCTATGGCCAGCAGAAATGGTCAGTGATTGTGAAAAAGCAGGTGTTTTTCTACTATAAATCTAGAAGCCACGAATCAAAAATGATTCGTGGCTTTTTTTATTTTGGATATCGAACACACGTTTGATTTTCTTGGTAAACTTTGTTATACTACTTTCAGGAGGTGAACGTATGTACGATGTCTATGATCGACTTCAAATTCTCGCGGACTCCGCAAAATACGATGTATCTTGCTCCTCCAGTGGAAATGAGCGGAAGAACAATCGAGCGGGCGGGATCGGCAACGCACGTTCTTTCGGTATCTGCCACGCATGGGCAGCCGACGGCCGGTGTATTTCTCTCTTGAAAATATTAATGACAAATCACTGCGTCTACGACTGTGCCTATTGCATCAATCGTTCATCCAATGATGTGCCACGGGCAAGTCTAACACCGGAAGAAATCGCAAAGACCACCATGGCCTTCTATCGGCGAAACTATATTGAAGGACTGTTTTTGTCTAGTGCTGTCGATGTTTCACCCAATCAAACCATGGAACAGATCGTAAAAACACTCGAACTTTTACGTCATCAATGGCAATTCCAAGGATACATCCATGTGAAAGCCATCCCCGGTGCAGATCCAAGACTCATTCAGCAGGCAGGCTTTCTGGCGGATCGCATGAGCGCGAATATCGAATTACCAAGCAGTGAATCCCTGCAACGCCTAGCCCCACAAAAGCAACTACAAACGATCTTGAAGCCTATGAATCAAATCCAACATGGAATTGAAGAGAACCGCTATGCACTTAAACAATACCGAAACGCACAATCCTTTGTACCTGCCGGACAGTCCACCCAAATGATCGTGGGTGCGACTCCAGAATCCGACTATCAAATGATACATACTTCACAGAAACTATATGATCGCTTTCAATTGAAGCGTGTCTTTTATTCCGCCTATATCCCCGTAGGGAATCCCAAGAAGATCCTGGTTCCCATACCAAAAATTGCCCCCTTAATGCGAGAACACCGCCTATATCAAGCGGATTGGCTTCTTCGCTTTTATGGCTTTCGTGCAGAAGAATTACTCGACGAAATCAAGCCGCATTTTGATGCGGACTTTGATCCAAAAATGATTTGGGCCATTCGCCACTTGGAACAATTCCCCGTTGAAATCAACCGTGCCCCTTTCGAAACCCTAATTCGTGTACCAGGCATTGGACACAAAACGGCGTCCCGAATTGTCAATCAACGGCGCCTTGCCTCTCTATCCGTCGAAGAAGTAAAAAAAACACGTCTCGTATGGAAACGAGCCCGTTTCTTTCTCACCGTGAGGGGCAAATACTATGGCGGACGTTCCATAAGCCCAGAGGGAATTAAAACCGCTCTACAACCGGAATGGAGCCATCAATTACGGCTCTTCCCCAACGCCAAAGGAGGGCAAGCCCGTGGATTATCTATATGATCACTCATTTGACGGATTTTTAACCGCCGCCGCCATTCATTTTCAAGAAAAAAGGACTTCCGGCATTTTCCCGGAAACCCACTATCAATATCGCTTAGGAGAAGAAGTGCGAAGCATTGAAACGGACCCCATTCGTGCTGCCACCTTCTATCACGAGCTGGAAGAACGTTTTTCTTCGGATGTCGCCCATAAATGCGGTCGCGCATTTCTTTCGGATCATCCCAACAAAGAAAATCTCCTGCTCATCTATTTGAATTTTGGATTTAAAAAGGGACGCGGCTTTGATGCAATCTTCACCCACCCTGATGTAGAACCCGTGCAGACCATTGCCACCGCTGTGGAATGGGAGGCTGCAAGATTTTTAGGCCTGATCCGCTTTCAGGAAATCAAAGGGATCCTATACGCTTCCTTCTCACCGGACAATGCCATTCTAGGGCTTATGGCCGATCACTTTCTCGACCGCCTCCATGGGGAAGCTTGGATTATACATGATACCAAACGGAATCTTGCCATTCTCTGTAATGGCGTAAAATGGCGCATGGTACCTTTCAAACGGGATTTTGCACTCACCCTTCCCCGAGAAGAACTCGCGGTCCAACAATTATGGCGAGGCTACTTCACCCATATCGCCATCCCGGAAAGAAAAAATCCACGTCTCCAGGCACAGTATATGCCTAGGCGATACTGGAAAGATCTTGTGGAAGTCAACTCACCTCAATTTCGTTGAAAATGGAGCGGGCTTATAGCCCACTCCTTCTTGGTTGAATCCGTTTCGGAGAACTTCCCCACGAGGAGTCCTCCAGATATCCATATTTTTTTCTCATTTCTGTATTGGTCTGCAAAGAACATGAACCCTTATGAGTTTCACACGCCTCACATTCCGAACAATTTATCCATTCAAATCCATAAGTAAATGGGCATGCAGTGATACAATTCGAACAACTCGTCCCATTTTCCTGCCAGAACCGCAAACAGCTCTCCCCTTGAACAGGCCACTTCAAGACACCTGGATTCCCCGTTTCCCCTTGGCAATCAAAGCTACGCTTCCCTACACTGATGGCACCTGAGGGGCAACTCTTTGCACAGAGCAAACAATTTTCACAAAATTCCGTTACCCCAAAATCAATGGGATGATCAGGAATCAATGGCAAATCCGTAATGACCTTGCCCAGGCGAATATTCGATCCGTACTCAGGAGTGATCAATAGACCGTGACGGCCCAATTGACCCATGCCAGCGTCGATAGCCAGCGGAATGCTAAGAGCAGTATCATTCATACAGGGAATCGCTTGATAGCCCAGAGCGCGAATATAACGCGCTAGAGAATCTGCTGCAACCGCCATTCGAGAATAACCGATGGAAGTCGCGATGTTACCAGCAATCCCCGGCGAAAGCGCCAATAAATCCTCGTCCATCACGAAAGCCATAACAATCGCCCGATTCATAGACTTAGGAATCAAAAAGGCCTCTTCCGTCTCCTCTGGAAGGCCATCTTCCCGAAAAACAAAGGGCTTTACCATATCCTCGGCATAGACCCACCGTTCATCGAGTTTCGCGATACCGGTCAAATCAGCACCATACAGTTTAGTTGCTTCCTTGACCTTTGCCGTCAATTCATCCGGCGGCAAATCAATTTTGCAATTGGCGCATCGTTCCGATTCCGATTCTGGATTCCATTGAAGCAACTCTGTATTCGGGTCACCATCCTTCCCAACCAATAAATCAAACGCATCAGCACCCAAATCCATGGCATAATCGACCCGAGAATATCCCGGCTCATGATTTCGCATTTTTTCGTCTAGGGTTTTCTGCATTTTTGGGATGAAGCCCACCCGCGTTTTTTCCCCCGTATCCTGAACACTCACCGACACAAATGCTTGTCGATACACGGGAAATCGTTGATACTTGCCCTCATCAACCGTATAGGGTTCATGAGAAGCTTTCAGCAGTTCTTTGGGAACATGAGTAATACCTCCTTGATTATTCATAATTTTCTATCTATTCACATTTTCGTCCTTTCCTATCACTTTGTCAAGCGCAGCACCCATTAAAATTGGCCTTGCGTCAGCCTGCTCATCAAGTGCACATAAGCCGAATGATTTCTTAATGTATCAGGGTTCCCAATCATCAAAAAAGCACGCTTGGCCCGGGTAATGGTCACATTCAATCGCCGTTCATCCGTTAAAAATCCCAAGTTCCCTTGATTATTGCTCCTAACTGTTGAAACAAGGATAACCTCTTTTTCCCGACCCTGGAAGGCATCCACCGAATGGATCTCTAGCTTCGGTTCCTTGATCAAGCGCTTTAAGAGCTTCACCTGATCTAAATAAGGTGCGATCACACCAATTTCTTCCGCTTTCACACCCATCTTCAAAAGGCCTTTCACCAAGGATTCGACCGCCTCCGCTTCTTTTTTATTCTGAAAAGAGGTCCCCCCCTTTCGGCTCTCTTCTTCTCCTTTCACAGAAAAGAAGACACGGGTCCACTCCCTGGGCCAATTCTTCACGTGGGATAAATCATCCATCCGCCAAGCACGATTCTTTTCACCCGCTCTCAGACTGCCCTCATAATAGCGCGTATTGCACAGTGCCATCAATTCCTCATTCATGCGATACTGAATATCAAGGCGAGCCTTGTTTTTCTTAAGCTGATTGATCAAACGATCAAATAAAGATTGGTCCATGCCCAGTTGCTTTGCCTCTTGGCTCAAGATCGTTGGGGGCAATTGCTTTTGATCACCGATCAAAATCCAGCGTTTGGCTTTTCTTAAGGGAATTAGAGATGCAGCTTCCGCCGACTGCGTCGCTTCATCTTGAATCCAAAGATCAAATTGCTCCTTGGATAGAATCGCTGCACCAGCTGTGCTGTTGGTGGTGAAGATCACTTGCGCTTTTCCTAGTACTTCTTGTAATATATTCGCTTCCACCGTTTTTATCAATTGGAAGATTGGTTCGATTTTTTCCTGCACATCCAACCACTTTGCCATGGACTGTATCTGGTCTGCCGATACGCCACGACTGCCTCGATTGGTTTTCGCCATAGCCTTGATTTCCTCATTGGACATGCCTCGGGTCCATCGGGGGTTTGGTCGCTGTAAGCTTGCTTGTTCTTCCTGTAAATCCACCATTTGATTCCTCAAGGGTTCGATCTCTGTTCGCCAAGGATGATGCATCAATTTGTAATCCAGGGTTTCTTTAATCAGATGTGGATGTACGCGAATCGGATTTCCCACGCGGATGCCAGCCACCCCATGTTTCAATGCCATATCCAAAAGGTGATCCACAGCCGCATTGGAATCAGCCGTCATCAAGATCCGCTCGCCGTGTTTGATCGCCTCTTCCATGCACGCGACCGCCGTTCTCGATTTTCCTGTTCCAGGGGGACCTTGAATCAAAAAGAATCGCTGGGATTCCATGGCCCTTTTCACGGCATCTTGTTGGCTTTTATTTAATTTGGGCTGATGAATCTCCACAGGCTCCCCCATCTTTTCCATCACACGGGTACCCGTCACTATTTTTAAAATTCCTTCATTTTGTGGTTTTCTTAAAGATTCAACGGCATCCTTCATTCGTTGATAAGTTACTTCGTTGGCCGATAAATCCAATCGCAAGGGCAGGTGATTGGAAAAACGCTTGGGTCTTCCTTCAAATGCTAGGGTCAGGTCAAATCGCCGCACTTGATCCACAATGGCCGACGCATTACGCTTATCCAGAACATTGCCCTGGCTGATGATTACGCGGTCGCCTACCTTGATCTCTGTTTCGACAATACTCGTATTGGATTCTATTTTCATAAACCGCATCAAAGAAGCACCCGTAGCATTTCTTCCCGCTCTTCGGCATTTCATCTTGCAAAGGGCTCGCCCTCGCTTTTCCCGTTCATAGCCCGAAAGCTCTTTCATTTCGTCGAACTGTCTCCGCATCTCTTCTGCACGTTCCGCTTCAATCATCTTCAATTGTTTCTGTATATAAATTTTACCCTCTGGTCTCATCTTTGATAACTCCTCACATTTTGCATATGGTCTTTCTTCTATAGTATTATATCATTAGGAGGTGACGCGTTATGAATATATCCTTGCAAGCCCGAACCCGAGATCACGTAAAAGAATTCTGGGAAAAAACACAAGATAGTGAAATTCAAAACATGTTTCCAAGTAGTATTTCTTCTCTGGAAGAGGCTTTGGCTCTTTTTGAAAACTCTCTTCAAAATAATGCGACCAGCTACGGAAAAGTCATTCTAGTTGATGGCCTCTATATCGGTGATATCTGGTGCTATGGGATCGATGTAGCCGATGAAAAAATGGCAATGCTGAGCATTGTAATCTTCGACAAATCAAAATGGGGCCAGGGTATTGCTGCGACCCTTATTCCACCATTTCTCGATGAAGTCTTTCATCGATATCCGATCCAATCAATTGGTGCCTTCACCTACACATCCAATCAGCGTTCCTTGAGAGCCCTTCAGAAATCCGGTTTTCAGTCATTGGAAACCTTTATTGAAGATGGGATCAAATCCATATATCTAGAATATAAAAAAGGATAACACTCTCGTGTTATCCTTTCCTATTTAATCTTCTGGAATCTTTCCTTCTTCATACCATTTTCTTGCGATATACAAGAATGGCGTGTCCGCTGCTGCCACAAGGAACTTCAACACATAGGTTGATAGCAAGATCTCCCATAGCACTTCCATTGGGAATACGCCGTAGAAGGCAATAAAAGTAAACAAGACCGAATCGATCAATTGGCTGACCATGGTTGACCCATTATTTCTCAACCACAATTGCCCTTTTGATGGAAACTTCTGCTTTAACTTGTTGTAAGCCCAAACATCATGCAATTGAGATGCTGCATAAGCTGCCAAGCTACCCACTAAAATACGCGGCATAATTCCAAAGATCGTCTCTAGAGACGCCTGCGCAAAGTCAAAGGCATTTGCTTCAAAATACAAAGCCAATTGCATCAGAACTGTGAGAGAAATCAGAGCAAAGAACCCCAGATAAACCGCGCGTTTCGCATCACGTTTTCCATAGTTCTCCGACAAGATGTCCGTTACCAGAAATCCTGTCGCATAGACAATATTTCCAAGCGTTGCTGCTACTCCAAACAAATCTACACTCTTCACTACCTGCACATTGGCAATAATAATAGAGATCGGCACCCAAGCATATAATCCTAATTTTCCAAACTTTCGGTAGGCAAACAAAATGAAAACAAAGTTCACAACCAGCATAACCAGCCATAATAATTCATTCATAAAACCACACCCCTTTCCATGCTTATGGTATTTTTAATCAAAAAAAATGCGCTACCCATTTGAGCAGCACAACAAGGACATCGATGATGTCTTTTTCTTTGCTGTGTGCCGTAGTTTTGTTTAAAGACAGGAGGCTTACGAACTGTCTGAGATACAGAATACCATAGAAAAAGAGGATCCGCAAGGGACCCCCGTCTCAATTTACCTTGTCGATTTCTGCTTCTATTAACGATTTGGCAATCTTTGGGTTTGCTGCCCCCCGAGTTGCCTTCATAACAGCCCCCATGAGGAATCCAAAAGCCTTGCCGTTTCCTGACTTAATTTCTTCAACCGCCTTTGGGTTTTCCCCTACGATTTTCGCGATCAGCGCCGTCAATTCATTTTGATCGCTGTTCTGCTTCAATCCCAAATCTGCAATGGTCTCATCGATCGTAGCCCCTTTTTCCCACAGGACTTCGAAAACCTGTTTGGCTGCCGAATGAGAAAGCTCTCCCGATTCAATTTTTTCAATCAAAGCGAGCAATGTAGATGCATCAACCCGAAAGCCTTCCCCGGATCGGTACAAGCGAAGTCCTTCCGTCAGTATCCAAGTTGCAAGCTTTCTGGGATCGGAATGGCCTTGCCCCGCCTGATCCATCAAGCGAGCCAATACCGCATCTTCCGTCAGCTTCGTTGCTTCATCTAGATTCAAGCTGTAGCACTTCTGAAATCGCTCTCGACGCTGAATCGCGGTTTCTGTCGGCAAATCAACCCATGCTGCATCAATCTGCTCTTGAGTTAGTTGAATAACTGGCAGATCGGGATCATCAAAAAACCGATAATCCTCAGCATCCTCTTTGGATCGCATGGGAATTGTTCGCCCCTTTCCCGCGTCCCATTTTCTTGTCTCTTGAACAATCTTGTCGCCTTCCCCAAATCGAAGAAGATCGGATTGCCTTTTCACTTCCTTTTCCAAGGCCTTTTGCACTTCCCGAAAGGAGTTAATATTCTTGATCTCCACCCGGGTACCTAAGACTTCCGTTCCTGGTTCTTTCAAAGAGATATTGGCATCGCATCGCATGGACCCCTGGTCCATTCGGCAATCCGAAATCCCTGCAAAATCCAATTGAGCGCGAAGTGCCTTTAAAAATTCTACCGCTTCTTCTGGTGATTGTAGATCGGGTTTCGTTACAATTTCAATCAATGGAATCCCCGAACGGTTATAATCGGCTAGGGAAAAATGTTCATATTCCGGATGCATCAACTTGCCAGGATCCTCTTCCATATGGATCCGCTCCAAGTGAATCATCACACGCTGACCATCCCGCATGATCTCAATTCCACCATCCGTGCAAATCGGTTCTTGATACTGGGTGATTTGATAGGCCTTTGGCAAATCGGGATACATATAGTTTTTTCGTGAGAACTGGCTGATGGGCTGAATCTTCGATCCAAAAACGCCACCAGCCCGAATGGCAAGGGAAACGGCTTCCTTGTTGACCTGCGGCAAGGTACCGGGCAAGCCTAGACAGATGGGACATACCTGGGTGTTGGGTGCTGCGCCAAATTTTGTTGAGCATCCACAAAACAGTTTCGTCTGTGTTTTCATTTCAACATGAATTTCCAATCCAATTACAATATCATACATCCTAGCCCCTCCTTCCAAAAATGCCATTTTTCGCTTCCAAACCTTTTAAAACTTCAAAAATCATCTCTTCCTGACCGTGAGCAGCCATAATCTGCATGCCAATGGGCAATCCCTTTTCACTCTTGGCGTAAGGAATCGACAAAGCGGGAATCCCAGTCAAACTGGCCGGTACCGTAAAAGCATCCTCTAAATACATCCCCATGGGGTCATCGCTGTGATCTCCCAATCGAAATGCCGGTGTAGGCGTCGTCGGCATCAAGAACAAGTCGTAAGACTGAAACAAAACTTCCATTCTTTTCTTCAGGGTTGCCCGATACAAGTGTGCTTTTTTATAAACTTGATCCTGATAGCCTGCTGACAGCACATGCGTGCCGAATAGAACCCGGCGCTTCACTTCCAATCCAAATCCTTGAGATCGGCTGGCTCTCATCTCTTCTTCTACCGATGAACCCCTTCCTTTTAGGCCATATCGAATGCCGTCGAATCGTCCCAGATTGGAAGACGCCTCAGCGGAGGTTAACACATAATAAACGGATACAGCTTCAGAGGGCAAGGCAAATTCAACTTCCTCCACAAGGGCACCTGCCTCTTGAAACTCCTGAACCAAATCTCGATAGGCCGCAAGAACCGATTCTTCAATTCCCATCTTTTCAATCCCTCTCACAAGACCAACACGCAGTGTGGTAAAATCAGATCTTTCTTTTTGAATCTGATAGCCTTCCCCCGTGCAGGTCGGATCCTTTTCATCTGCTCCAGCAATGACTGAGAAGAGTTGCTCACACTCTTCCACCGTTTGGGTCATGGGCCCAATCTGATCAAAGGAAGAGCCAAAGGCAACCAATCCGTAACGAGAAACCCGTCCATAGGTCGGTTTCAAACCAACAATGCCGCAATAGGCTGCCGGCTGACGAATCGATCCACCCGTATCCGTACCCAAGGCAGCCGACACCATGCCTGCCGCCACAGCTGCAGCGCTTCCACCTGATGATCCACCCGGCACATAATCGTGGTTTACGGGGTTCTTGGTTTGCTGAAAGGCCGAATTCTCCGTTGAGCCACCCATGGCAAACTCATCCATATTCGTTTTTCCAACAAACCATGCACCGGCTTTTCGCAAGCGCTCAATCGCTGTCGCATCATAACTGGCACGATGAGTCTTCAGCATCTTGGATGCACAGGTAAGAGGCTGTCCCTTGACGGCAATATTATCCTTGATTCCCATAGAAATCCCCGCCAAAGAACCTTTGCTGCTCTCCGCTTCTTCTCTTTGCTTTTCACCGTCCTTCATGTCGAAGGAAAGAAAGGCGCCTATGGCCTCATCCTTTTTCTTTATCTCTGAAAATACTTGTTCAATCGTTTCCATTTGCGCCTCCTAATCCATAACTCGAGGGATCACCAAAGCTTGATCCTTGGTTTCGCCTTCTTCCCATTCCGGCTGATAGACCTCTTGACGTAAAATGTCTTCGCGAAGCAACAAGCTAGGTCGAGGATTCTCCTCACCGACTTCTACGGTACCAATACGCTCAAAATGTGCAATCAATCCAGCAAAGGCTTTTTCAATCGCTGGAAATTCCTCTTCTTTCAAAGCAATTCTCGCAAGTTTTGCGGCTTTCTCTATATGATCTCTCATTTTTATTCCTCCAATCAAGGCCTTAGACGATGCAAGTCACGTGGCAATAGGGTCGCTTGGCGAATATTGTCCAATTTCAAGAGTTGCATGGTCAGTCGCTCCAAGCCAATAGCGAATCCACCATGGGGCGGCATGCCATACCGAAAACTATCCAAATAAAATCCAAATGACTGAGGATCCATCTTCGCCTCTACCATGCCGTCGTACAAGTCTTTATATTGATGAATCCGCTGTCCACCTGTGGTAATCTCCATCCCCCGAAAAATCAAGTCAAAGGATCTTGATGTCCCTTCTCGCTCTCCTGGATAGGTATAGACTGGGCGTTTTTCCAAGGGATACTCAGTTAAAAAATAGAAGGGTGATCCCGTTTCCTCTTCAATGATTTGGCCCAAACGTTTCTCCTGGCCACCATTTAATGTGACCCCGGTTCGGATCCCTTCCGACTCCAGTCTTTCTTTTGCTTGGGACATGGAAATTCGAGGAAAGGGCTTTCGCTCTGGCACAGCTGCTTGAAGCCGACTCAGCTGACACTGGCATGTCGCTTCCAAGCGATCAAAAATTGCAAATAATAAGGATTCTTCCAAATCCATCAAATCTTTTTCATCCTGCAAGAATCCCATTTCCACATCCAAACTCACATACTCGTTCAAGTGGCGCTGGGTGGCATGCAGTTCTGCCCGGTAGGCGTGTCCCACTTCAAATACCCGTTCAAATCCGGCGCCGACCATCATCTGCTTGTAGAACTGTGGACTTTGAGCCAAAAAAGCTCGTTGTCCGAAATAATCAACCGTGAAGACTTCCGAACCGCCTTCCGTGGCTGCATCAATAATCTTTGGTGTATGAATTTCGGAAAATCGTCGTTCAATCAAAAAGTCTCGAAAGGCGGTAACAATCTCTTGCTCAATGCGAAAGACGTCTCGTGTTCTGGGTCTACGAAGGCTCATTGTCCGCACATCCAATTGTTTTTCCAATCCTGCGTCTACCGTGCGGCCATTGATCGAGAAGGGCAATAGATCATAGGCAACCTCAGCTAACACTTCAATCTTGTGCAAGTGAATTTCGACCCCCGCATCTTGACGCTCTGTGCCAACAACTTGGCCAACAAGCTCTACCGGCGTTTCCAGACGAAGGGATTCAGCAACTTCCGGGTCGCAAACCACCTGAACCAATCCAGTTGCATCCCTCAATTGAAAAAACCCGGCTGTTTTCAGTTTCTGAATCTTATGAATCCAACCTGTAATTTCCAGCACTTCCCCTGTCATACCCTGTAGATCTTCGATAAAAATTTTCTTCATTTTTTCCTCCTTGGTTCCATCCGAGGAAGTGTTGAGGGTATAAAAAAAACTCTTCGTCCCCCAAATAAGGGACGAAGAGTTAACTTCGCGCTACCACCCTAGTTGCCGTTAAAAAACGACCACTCACCTCAGTACGGAAAATTTTCATTTTCGATACTGTCCAATGTGTTAACGGGTTGGTTCCGTCCAAGCCTACTTTTTGCATTTCGGTTGGCCGCTCAGGGATGTTCTTCACAATCATGTCTCATCATCCGGCTTCCACTATCCCCGACTCGCTAGCATGGTCCATGCTGTTACTCTTCCCGTCTATGCGTTTATTGTTTTTGATTATACGACAAGTGTCTTTGCCTTGTCAAGAATTTTTTGAATTCTTTTTAGCCATCTTACCAAATTTTGAAAATATGATACAATTATTCTATAGAAATGTAGTATATGAGGAGGATCCACATGGAAAACAAATTACGAAATTATGCAAAACTTGCCATCCAAGTCGGAATCAATATTGCACCGGGCCAAGAATTGGTCCTAAACGCTCCAACCAATGCGATTCCCTTTGCTCGCATGGTTGTCGAAGAAGCCTACGCTGCAGGTGCAAAGGATGTACATGTTTTCTGGAACGATGAAGTCACCAGCAAGACTCGCTATAAGATGGCACCCGACCAAGCCTTTGAAACTTTTCCGGCATGGCGGGCAGAAGGATTGGAAACCATCGCAAAAAACGGCGGTGCATTTCTCACGATTCTCACGCCAAATCCAGATTTAATGAAGGGCATTGATCCACATAGAATGCAGACTTGGAACCGTACGGCTATGACTGCCTTAAAAGGGTATCGACATTACACCATGAACGGGCTATGCAGTTGGAGTCTTCTTACCATCCCTTCAGAGGCTTGGGCATCCAAGGTCTTCCCTAACGATGCGCCAGAAACAGCCATGGATAAGTTGTGGTCGCAAGTCTTTTCTATTGTCCGCGTAGACCAAGATGATCCCGTTCAGGCATGGAAAGATCATATTGCTTTCTTGAAGGATCGACTAGACTTGTTAAATAGCAAGGGGTTTCGTTCCTTACGATATCAATCGAAAACTTGTGCTTTTACCATCGATTTGCCCGATAATCATATCTGGGTCGGTGGATCTATTCCCAATGCCAAGGGACGAGATTTTGTTCCCAATCTACCAACCGAAGAAGTCTTTACCAGCAATCTAAAAACCGGACTCAATGGATGGGTGAAGGCAACACGGCCACTAAGTTATCAGGGTAATCTGATCACCGATTTTTCAATCTGGTTTGAAAAGGGAAAAATTGTTCGCTATGAAGCTGCATCCGGTCTAGAGGCATTAAAATCCTTGATCGAAACCGATGAAGGATCATATTATATCGGTGAAGTTGCTTTGGTACCTTACGATTCCCCAATTTCAAACTCCAATATTGTATTCTACAACACCCTCTATGATGAAAATGCCTCCTGCCATTTGGCCATTGGAAATGCCTATGGCATGTGTTTGGAAAATGGCGATCAAATGAACGAAGAAGAGCTTGCCAATGCAGGGTTAAATCGTTCTTTGGCTCATTCTGATTTTATGATCGGCTCGGCTGATTTGTCCATCGTGGGAATCACAAAATCCGGCGAAGAGATTCAACTCTTTATCGATGGAAATTGGGCATAAAACTTCACCCCCATATCCTTGGATATGGGGGTTCTTACATTTTCCTGAAATTTCCATTTTAATTATTTTCACATGGTATACTCAACAAAAAAGGAGGACTACTCATGAATGAAAATCCTGTCCTAGTGATTAAGGACGTTCGCAAATCATATATCCCTGGAAAACCCGTTTTAAGAGGCATTGATTTCTCTGTCTATCCCGGTGAAATTATTGGCTATATCGGAGCAAATGGTGCTGGTAAAAGTACGACAATCAAACTGATCTTAGGCTTGTTGTCCATTGACGAAGGTGAAATTTCGCTATTTGGCCAGCTTATTGACCCAAACAAAAGTGACTTCAAGCGCAGAATTGGTTACGTACCCGAGGGGGGCGAACTCTATGAAAACTTAAGTCCTGCCGAGTATTTTGACTTTCTTGGCACCCTCTACGAATTGTCGCCCGAAACCACGAAAAGTCGGGCCAAAGCACTCATGAAAATTTTTGATATCGACGGCAACTACCACAATCGCATGGCTTCCTTCTCCAAAGGAATGAAACAAAAAGTCTTGATCATCAGCAGCATGCTACATAATCCTGATATTCTAATTCTCGATGAACCCTTGAACGGCATGGATGCCAATAGTGTCATGATCTTTAAAGAGGTCTTGTCTACCCTGGCAAAAAAGGGAAAAACAATCTTCTATTCCTCCCACATTATGGAGGTCGTGGAAAAAATATCAGATCGCATTATTTTACTTTCCGATGGGAAAGTCGTTGCAGACGGCAGTTTCCAACAATTAAGCGCACAAAATCATGAGGCTTCGCTAGAAGGACTCTTTAACGATCTCACCGGCTTCACCGATCATCAAGAACTGGCTGAACGGTTTGTCAGTATTTTGGAGGAAGAAGCATGAGAAATACCTTTGTTAACAAACTAGATTTTCTCGCATCTCCCGTAGCTAAAATGGGCTGCGATTGGGAAAAGGTGAAAGCCGTTCTTGATCTTCAATTAACACTGGATGCAAGAAGAAAATCAACAGCAAGCAAGAAAAAAGGGAAACGGGAACATGGCATCTTTCAAATGATGGCTCTGATGTATGGCATCTCGGGCGTCTTCACCGCCTTGATTGTTTCTTCCATTCCTGATTCCTATGTACGCGTGTCTTTGGGATTCTTCTTTATCTTCTTAATGGCTGCTCTTATTATGATCACCGACTATTCCGCTATTATTCTGGATAAACAAGGCCAATTCATCTTACAAACAAAGCCCATCGATCAAAAAAGCCTACACCTTGCAAAACTCCTTCATATTTCTGTCTATATGGGATTTATGACCCTGGTATTGGGTCTACCCCTGCTTCTATTAGAGGGCTATTATGATGGGTGGCAAGGCGTGCTTATCTGTCTTCTTGCTTATCTTGGCATGGACTTAATCACAGTCGTATTCACAGCCTTTCTCTATGCAGGGCTTTTGCGATTATTCAGCGGTGAAAAACTACGCGATATGATTCAATATCTGCAGGTCGGCGTCACGATTATCATGATGCTCTCCTATCAAGTCTTCAATCAGGGTATCGAACTCAAGGGAGCAAGTGCTCATTTGTCGCCTGCCTGGTGGCACCTTTTACTCCCCTCTCAATGGTATGCCAGCTGGATGACAACGGAGAGTGGCGCCTTGCCAATTCTTCTAAAAAGTGCAGGTATACTTTTACCTATTGGTATGATCCTGCTCTATATGAAGATACTCGCTCCTCGATTCGATTCCATGCTTTCTCGACTTGATGAAAACAAAGAAAAAATCGACAGCAAAAAGCTAGACCATTCCATGAATAGGCAACGACTAGTCGCCAAACTTTTCACCCGTCATTCTGAGGAATCAGCCGGTTTCATCATGGGTTCTCGACTCTTAAAAAGAGAACGGAAAATCCAATTGATCGTCATTCCACAATTGGCATTAGGAATTATTTTTCCTCTGTTAATCATCATGCCAACATTGATGCGGGGAACTTCCCTGTCTGAACTCCGAGAACTTCCCCTTTATTACGCCTTGTATATGACTGGATTTATGGTCTTACCCTTAGGGATCTATGGGATGAAAAGCGAATACTTTCAAGCTGCTTGGATCTTTAATGCGCTCCCAATACAGAGTCCAAATCAAATGAAACGTGGCTTAATGAAAAGTTTTTTTGTCCGCTATCAATTGCCTGTTTTTATTGTTCCCACTTTGATTTTTATCGGCCTTTACGGCTTGAGTGCCTTAGATGAAATTGTCTCGATTTTCTTTCTTCTGTGTTTCTTTGTCCGCCTGAATCATCGAAGCTTCGGTGAGGCTTTTCCATTTTCAGAGGATATCGCGGCGATTCAAGACAACAAAAACAAATTATTGCGGATGATCTTCTTGAACATGGCCGCCATCATCGTTATCGGTCTTTTGCATGCAGCAGTTAACTTTCTCTTGCATGCATCCTGGGTATTCTTACTATTCAGTATGGTTTTGGCTATTTATGCATGGGAAACGGACCGCTTCCTCAAAAAAGTACAGCGAGAATCATAATGGGAACCCGCACATGCGGGTTCTCTTTTGCTTGTATTGAGAAGTTTGATAAAATATACTAGTAAGGACATTACGATAAAAGGAGCACACCATGAAAAAAATGAAAAAACAAATGATGATCATCGTGATCATCCTACTCTTACTTCTTACAGGGTGTACAAGACCAACCTCAGTTGAACCAAAAGAGCCTGCCCAGGTTGAGACCCCAGTGGAAGCGGAAATTCCTATCGATGAGGCGACAGAACCCAAAGAACCAGAAGAAGCGAAAGCAACGACGGTAACTTTCGGAAGAAGTGAAGGGCGTGTCATTGTCAATCAATTCTTGACTGCGATCAACGGTGGGAGTTTTGACATTCGCAGAATTCTTTTCGACAGAAGCCAATATCAACAGCAAGCAGATCGAGTCAACCTGCAGCTTTCCCTATACAGTTATCAGTATAGCCCTGAAAATGAAAGCTTGGAGATTGAATACAGAATTGCAAATCCATCAGAACTGTGGCTCTATTCCTATCGCGATGCTTCCATGCATCTAAGCAGCATTCTTGAAACAACGGATGGACAACAAGCAATATCAATGGATTATGGCTATCCACAGACTATTTTGCCGCCAAAGTCTTATCTTTATTTCACCCATACCTTTAGCGAAATCCGAAACCCGGCAGCCTTGTTCCGTATACGCGCTATGGATGAGGAATTTGAAATTGATCTTTCCAATGATGCAGCCATTGCTGCAAGAGAGTTCACTTTTCCATCCTCACGCGAAACCGCTCTCTCATTCCAAGAATTCTTTAGAAAAATCAAGGTGATTGAGAATCAATCTTGGAACCTGATTCCCTTTAAGCACCTCACTGATGCAAAAATTACGTCTATTAAGTGGGACGATCTTGGAGGGGTTATCACCCTTACCATCATACCCGATGCCTATGTTCCACAACTCGCCTTGGAAAAAGAACACTATCGATTCCAAGTGATGACGGATGCAGGTGAAGTGATTCCAACAGAGATTGTCAGTGTAGACGGTCAATTGGATGAAGATCGCTATGTGCCGAGAGAACCGGTGACCATGACACTAAAAATGAATCAAAGAATTCTCGATCCATGTACGGCAATCCAATTGCATATGGTCTATGCGATTCCTACCCAGGAATCTCGCACCATCTACTTGGAGGATGGTACAGAATCCCTTCGTGATTATGACAATATGGACGAAGTCAGCTATTTCTCTGATTTTATTTCCTTGAAATCTGATGTAAGTCGAGAAGAGATTGCACCCGTTGAAGAATCCTTTTATCTAGACATTCTTCCCTTAACGGAAAATCGAATGAAATCTGCTTTGGTTGAAGAACTCCTCCCATTCTTGGAAACAGAAAAATTCATGGTCTCATCAGCATCACAGATCGAAACCTTTGAAATCTTAGAGGAAACTGTGCATTCTCCCATTCAGTTGGAAGTCAAGATTCACTTGTCGATTCCATCCGAAGAATCAAATGTGCTAGAAGGCGATTTCTTTGTTCTCTATGAGTACAAGGATTCCACTTGGACTGTCAATCAAATTAAATTTGCATCATAACACAAGAAGAGGGCGTGTCGCTCACAAGCGACATGCCCTCTTCTTAGATATAATAAATCCTATTGGAAATTTTTTTCCCATTCTTTCACTTTAAATCCAAGCAAGATTGTTTCCCCAACAAGCAAGGGCCGCTTCACCAGCATCCCATCCGTTGCCAAAAGATCCAATTGTTCCTGATCACTCATGGTTGGCAATTGATCTTTTAGATGCAATTCCCGATACTTCATACCGCTTGTATTGAAGAATCGCTTTAGCGGCAATTCGCTTTGTTCCCACCAAGTTCTCAATTCTTCAGCCGTTGGATTTTCCTCTACAATATGACGAACATCCACTTCGACTTTCGACTCCTCCAACCATTTCATGGCTTTCTTACAGGTCCCACACTTCGGATAAATCAATACCAAAGGTTTGATCATGTCTCTTCCCCCCTAACTGGATGCACTGGCAGCTGCTGCTGTTGAAGCCCCAATCGCTGCGATCATAGCAGCCTGTTGTGCTTGCATAATCTGCTGAATCACGGTAGAAACCCCTGTTCTCAACAAGGCCGCGTACTCCTCGCTCTTCATAAAATCGCTGACCACCAGCATGGCTGCAAGCATGGTATTCATGCTTCCCTGCCATTTAAACCCTTTGGTCACAGACAATTGCTTGGCATATTCACTCAAACAACGGACCACCTCTTCCACCGGCTGCTCATTTAAAACCAGTAAAGGGATCTGTGGATAAAAATAATCACTCCACTTCACCTTCTGACGTTTCATCTCATCGAGAAATCCTCCGCACCGTTCCACTAGAGAGAGTTGCAAAGCTTCCGGCTGCAAAACCGTAAGAATATGGGTCATCATCTGCAGCATATTCCCCTTGTGATAGCGTTCCTTGGACAATCGATCATAATATGTTTCCATTTGCTCGATCAATTGCATGGGTTGTCGCTCATCCTTGGCCAAAAGCACAGCCATGGGAAAATCATCGCTTCCCGTTAGAAATTTATGTTCTTTCTTCATTAGTTGGTAAATTTCCTGCGACTTAAGCAATCTTGGACTCAAGGCCGATTCAGACAACAAAGACACAGCTACCATAGGCATATAGGGTCCCTTGATCTTTTGCTGCTTAAGCGTTTTCTCCAGCTCCATCAATTGTGAAACCGATGCAGCCGTATACCCTTCTGTATCCATCATTGCAGCAATCAGATACAAATTCATTCCACGAAAATTAGAAAACATACCCGTCTCATTCCGAATGGCTGACAGAAAAGATTCATAACGATTTGCTTCAAAGGGATGGTCCTTCATCAAATAAAACAAGGGAATCATCCGCAGGGATGGATCACTAATCTTCCACTTGTAGGTCGTTTTCATTGACTCATAAAGTTGTAAATACTGTGAGATCTTTGCCTCTACCATAGATCCTCCTAAAACATCGATTTTCTACGCACCAAAACCAAAAGAATTCCCAGTGCCAATAAAACCATCGTAGCAAAAGCAGTCCCAGAAAGCAAGAGATCAACCCCTTGCCAACGTGAAAAAATTCCAAAATTCGCCCAAATAATAACCGTGGCAAATGCCCAATCCCGCTTAAAACGAAGTCCGATCACACCCAAAAGCAGGGCGACAATCATAGTCCCCATGGTCCAGAAGACAGCTAGGTTTCCACCGGTAAATCCTCTTGTAATTAAGAAAATCGACGTGTTTGCAATCGTTGCGACAGAAATCCATCCCAGATACACACTGATTGGAATCGTCATCGCCGCTCCCCGGCTATATCGAGATCGGCTCATTTCCACAGACAATCCAATCAAACTGCCCAAAATGACCAGCATGGCAATCTCTGTTGCCCACCAAATCTGATAATGCCAAAGAAAAATCCAAACCATATTTGCTATACAACTTATAACAAAAAAAGTACTACCCGTTGAACTCAATCGTTCCTCATGTCTAACAGGGACCAAGACCCAATAGCCCAAGAGTAAATAAATAACGCCCCAGATCGCAAAAGTAAATCCTACGGGAGTAAATAAAGATGGAATTAAATCCGACACTTGTCCCGTTGTGATTCCATTAATCGGCCATATATTCGCCAAAGCATTGACGATCAAAACACCCAGGTAAAAAATCAGTGGTAGATTCATTTTTCTGTTCCTCATAGCTACACCTCCGTATACCTATGTTTTTACCCGTTTTTCATTGATTCACGCCATCCACCGATTGGCCAGCAATCCTTCCAAAAACAATTGAATCGGTCATCGAGTTCCCGCCTAGGCGATTGTTTCCGTGAATCCCACCCGTTGCTTCCCCACAGGCAAATAAGCCCTCAATTGGTATACCATCTCGATCTAATACCTGGGCATCCGCATTGATGGGCAAGCCACCCATGCAATAATGAACACCCGGTTGTACCAATATGGCGAAGAATGGAGGTCTCAATTGAACGGGCAGATCCCTGCGCTGAAAATCATCGTCAGACCCGCCAGCAACAAATCCATTATAACGATCAATCGATCGAGCCAATGTTGCTGCATCAATGCCCAATATCTGTGACATCTCCTCGATTGAATTCGCTTCCTTAGTCAATTGCATATCGATATAAGCATCTGCCGCAGATAATCCATTGCGAATGGATTCATCAAAGATCAAGTAATTCTTTCCCTGCGTCTGTTGGCGCATTTCCTCGCTCAAAATATCGCGAAATGCCATTTCGTCGGTAAATCGATTGCCTTCCATATTAATTAGAATTCCGCCATTTCCACGGATCGCCTCGGTAATCAGAATTCCAAAATGTGGTTCCACCGTAGGATGTGCCTGAATCTTCTCCATATCAATCAGATCAATGGGAAGATCTGCAACCAAATCAATATAATCTCCCGTTGCACCGGCATGATTGGTGGTCTTAAATCCCTTCAAATCAGGGTTATAAAAGACGAATCGCTCCGAACTACCACCAAAGCCACCGGAAGCGATCACAACAGAATCTGCCATAATCTCATATTCTCGACCTTCTTGATTTCGAACCAAGACCCCTGTCACCCGATTGTTATCCGTTAGCAACTGAATTACCTTGTTTTCTACGCGCAAATTAATTCCGAGTTGAACCACTTGCTCCCCTAATACACGAACCACTTCAGAGCCAACAGGAGCCCCTCCTGAGGGACGATGGGTACGATCCATCCGATGACCCGCCAGACGTCCAAGGTCCGTTAAATCTGCTCCAAATCCGATCAACCAATTAACTGCTTGTCCACTTTTCTCAACCAAAAGATTGGCCAAATTGCGATCATTTTGGTAGTGGCCTGCTGCTAGGGTATCTGCTAAGAATAAACTCTTGCTGTCAGTTAATCCTTCTCTTTCTTCAACGATACTGTTCACGGCGTTCATTCCCCCGGTTGCACGCTGGCTATTGCCACCAATTCGAGGCATTTTCTCCAAAAGTACAACTGAAAGCCCCGCCTGTTTTGCTTCTATAGCCGCACTAATTCCACTCGCACCTGCACCGATCACAACTACATCCGTTCGTTCTGGACGCTCCAAAAACATCATAATTCCAATAAAGACAACAAATACAATCGCCATCCCCACTACGATCTTTCTCATCGAATCACCTTCTGATATAGATGCTGCGGGCGCCCTACTTTCCCATAAGATAAGTCCATCTTCAGCACCCCTTCACGTACCATATACTCTAAATACCTTCGCACGGTAACCCGCGCCAATCCACTACTTGTACCAATCTCTTCTGGTGTACAGGGATGATCCATTTTCTCAATTTC
This sequence comes from Gottschalkiaceae bacterium SANA, assembly GCA_036323355.1. Taxonomy (GTDB): domain Bacteria; phylum Bacillota; class Clostridia; order Tissierellales; family GPF-1; genus GPF-1. The sequence goes on from AP028876.1 coordinate 2,769,919, forward strand.
GCGCCAAATCAATTCATACGTTTTCCGGCTAAGTCCTTTTTCCATTGGTGCCACGGTTTGTTTGGGTTGATGGTCCCGCCGAAATAATTGATCCAATTGTGATTGTTCCAGAGTACCTGCCTCTGGGATCGCTTGAATTCGGCGCAAGGACATACGAATCGCTTCTTCAAAGCGCTCGTAGGTAAATGGTTTAATCAAGTAATCCACTGTCCCATATCGAAAAGCATGTTCTACGGTTTCTACACTTTTATCGGCCGTAATGAACACGATTTCACATTCGATCTTCTCATCTCGAATCCACTTTAATAGATCTGTTCCTTTGCCTTCTGGGAAATACACATCCAAAAGCACCAGATCAAACTTTTTCTTCAGCAGAAACGCCTTGGCTGATTCCAAGTTAGATGCAGCCTCAATTTCTGAAATTTCCTCAATTCGTTGCGCAAATTTCTGATTGATATCTCGTACCATCGGATCATCCTCTACGATCAGTATTCGCATATCCGTCCTCCTTTCGAATGGGAATCCAAATGGAAAAACTCGCTCCATTCACCCCTTCGTATTCTATCGTTCCTCCAAAAGCTGTGACAATTCGATGTACAGTCCACAAGCCAAATCCACGATCGGCTCCCTTTGAACTAAAACCACGAGTGAATAAGGCTTCCTGAATTTCATTTGGAATTCCTCGACCATTGTCCTCCACAGCGATATGCACCCCAAGATCGGATCCAAAAATTCCAATATAAACCTCACCCTCCTCACGCCCAGCCAATTCATCCAATGCGTTTTCGATCAGGTTGCCGACTATCGAAATAAATTCATCTACCCGCATATCTTCAGGTAGTTCCTGCAGATAAGATGCTTCATCGAGTGTGAATAGAATTTTTTTCTCCAAAGCCTTGTTGTATTTTGCCAACAAGAGTCCCGCAACAGAAGGTTCCTTAATCTGCTGGGAAATTCGACCCAGCATTTCTTGTCTTGTTTCCGAAATATCCGAAATATAAGCAATCGCTGCCTCGGCTTCATCCAACTGCAATAGCCCCATAATCGTGTGAAGTTTATTCATAAATTCATGGTTTTGAGCACGTAGGTCATAATTCAACTCTCGAATTCCAGTCAACTCTTCCGCCCGATGTTTGGCAGCGCTCCAATCTTCAAATCCAGCTAAGACACCTAAAAAGCTTCCTTTTTGATCGTGAATCGGGTAAAAATTAGCCAATACGACACGTCCTTGACCCATCTTGATTTCCTGCGCCTCTAAAGCTTCCTTCGATTTCAACACCGCTGTAAATCCATCACGGATTCGATAGCGATAGATGCTTTGTCCAACATCATCGGCTCCAAGACCCAATAGATCCCGTGCGGACGCATTAGCCAAAATAATTCTGCCATGTTCGTCCGAAGCAACAATTCCCTCCCGTTGATTCTCCAACACTAGATTTTGCTGACCCAATAAGAATGCAATTTCGCTGGGCTCTAATCCAAAAATGGTTTCTTTAATTTGCTTTGCCATTAAGTGAGCAAATACCATGCCTAAGAAAATCGCAAACAACAAATAGGCAACAAATCGATAAATACTTCGCCTAATTTCTTGATACAAGCGACCATTCAACAAACCAACAACAACCGTGCCGACAGGCTGTCCTTCCTGATAGATGGGGGTGTAGGCTTCAATTGCCACTGACGGCCAGGAGGCCTGTACAGTTTCTGATTTACCCGTTGATAACAAGAGCAACATTGTTTCATCTTCCACTTTTTTGTTTAATTGGATCGGATCCGGATGTGCAAAATATTGATTGGATTGATTAATCACATACATATACTGTACCCGGGTTTTCAATCGTATGCGCTCCACAATATTTTGAATGGGGATATAGCCATTCTCCGCTGTGATCTGCGCTTGAATATCTGGATGTGCCGCAACAGTGATCGCAATGTCCAATGCCTCGTTTGCCATCTGCGCACGAAGGGTAGTTAACCACTCATTCATAATCAACCCGCCAACCAACAAGACGACCACCAAAATCAAGCCGCTTACCATAATCATAATCCGTTGATTCAATTTCATTGCCTCACCTCACTTTCTTTTATCCTATCCAGTATCAAGAAAAAAGAAAAGACTTTTTTCTTTAAGCGCAGAAAAACGCCCCGAGGGACGTTTCTCTAAAGAGTTTGATAGACGAATTTCTTAATGATTACTTCGCTGTTGCGAAGGCTGCTGCAGATTGACCGGCAATTCGTCCGAATGTTGTAATATCAGACAAAGCGTTTCCACCCAATCGATTAGCACCGTGAACGCCACCAGTCACTTCGCCTGCTGCGAATAGACCAGCAACTACGTTGCCTTCTTGATTAATTACTTCTGTAGATGTATTGATCTCGATTCCACCCATTGTATGGTGAACCGCAGGACCAACCTCTACATAGTAGTAAGGTGCAGTAGCTAAATCGCGAGGCATGTCCGGACGGTCAAAGTCAGGGTCAAGACCATCTGCAACGTATCCGTTGTAAGTTTCGATTGTTGTTGCCAATGTCGCTGCATCAACACCCAAAGCTGTTGCCAAGTCTTCTACCGTCGCTGCTTCTGTTACCAGACCAGCCTTAATATATTTTTCAATTGCTGACAAAGATTCGCGCACGCCTTGATCGAATACCAAGAATGAAGTTTTTCCTTCTTGCTCCAATTCTGCTGCTGAAACAACGTCACGTGTTGTAATTTCGTTGATGAATCGCTCACCGTTTCGATTAACCAAGATCGCGCCGTTTCCACGAACTGCTTCCGTGATCATCTTGTTTTTTTCTGGTACAACGGTTGGATGTGTTTGAATGTATTCCATGTCAATCATTGAAACATTCAATGGTGCTACTAGGCCAACAGCATCGCCAGTTGCGCCTGGGTGGTTAGTTGTTCCAAATCCTTCAAGACTCGCTTGGTATTGCACGATGATTTCTTGGTTGTTACCAAAACCACCTGATGCAAGAACAACTGCTTTTGCATATACATTGTATGTGCCTTCTGCAGTTTCAACAGTCACGCCTGTAACCGTATCATCTTCTGCAAGAATTGCAACCACTTTGTTGTTTGTCGCAATGGTAATTGTTTGGCGAGCTTCTGCTGCTGTTTTTAATGTTTGTACCAAATGGTTACCCACTGGCGCTCCACCTGTTGGACGATGTGCTCGGTTTACACTTGCACCACCCAAACGGCCGATATCAGTCAAATCTGCACCCATTTCAGTCAACCATGCAACTGTTTCTGCACCGTTCTCTGCCAGTACTTGTACCAATGCTGGGTTATTAAGCTCTTTTCCACCCTTCATGGTATCCGCGATATACAATTCAACTGAATCTTCGATTCCCTTGGCTGCCTGTTGCTCTGTTCCCGGTGCATTCAAGCCACCAGTTGCATAGTTCGTGTTTCCACCAACCATAGGCATTTTTTCAAGAACCAAAACATTCATGCCTGCATCTGCTGCTGAAATCGCTGCAGAAAGACCAGCACCACCAGCACCAACGATGACAACATCTGTTGTTACATCTTCAAGAACTGCTGTTTCAGTTTCTGTTTCTGTCGCTTCTGCTACAGGCGCTCCGTTTACATACGCTTTTGCCAATGCATTCGAAATCGCTCCGATCACTCCTGCTGATGTTTCTGATGCACCAGAAACCGCATCAATTGATCCAGTGTTTTGCGCGATTGCCGCATCTACCAAAGCAGTAACCGATTCTTGTGCAAAATCAGATTCTGGGTTTTCAATCACTTCAATTTCTGTGATTGCTAATTCATCCACTGTAACCGCAACTTTAAACGTACCGCCGTGGCCTTCGCCTTCGCCTTCATACGTTCCTGCTACATACAATGCCTCTACTTCAGGTGTTTCCGTTGCTGGTGCTTCTGTTGAAGAACATCCTGCCAACGAAACCACCATCATGATCATTAACAAAACTGCTAGTAAACTTCTTTTCATCATGGATCCTCCCATTTGTTTTATTCCTTGTCAGGATACTAGATTAATAAATATTTAACAATGTTTTGGACATAAGCTTCTCACTTATCTCCCCTTTTGGTCTTTATGGTCTTTAAGACAAAAAAATGAGACCTTAATCGGTCTCATTGCAAATCTCTTCTTTTATCAATTTTGCAGTCTCTCTCCCTTTACTTTTCTCAATCATTGCAAAGAAAAATCAATCAATCTAGCTAGTTTCTTCGACCTGTTAGCATCAATAGGCGAATCAGTTGCAAGACTGCAACAAGAGTCGCAGCTACATAAGTCATAGCCGCCGCGTTCAATACCTTCTTCGCTGCCGGCATCTCATCCTCTGAAAGGTAATAACTCCCCTCCAAGGTAGCCAAAGCGCGGCTGCTTGCATTGAACTCTACCGGTAGAGTAACAATCTGGAACAAGACAACGGCAGAAAAAAGCCAAACACCAATCGTTGCCAAACCTGTCATTCCTAAAAACAATCCTCCTAGAATCAAAATCCAAGAAAACTTGGATCCAATCGATGCTACAGGCACCAATGAATCACGCACACGAATCGGGGCATAGCCTTCTTCGTGTTGTAGAACGTGACCGATTTCATGAGCTGCGACCGCCAAGGAGGCGATGGAACGTCCCTGATACACATCTGGTGACAAACGAACCACCCGTCTTCTCGGATCGAAATGGTCACTTAGTTTTCCTTGTATTTGCACCACTTGCACGTCAGTTACTCCGTTTTTTCGTAAAATCTCCGTTGCGACTTCATATCCAGTCAATCCTCTGCGATTTTTAACCCGCAAGTATTTATTAAAGGTGCCCGTCACCTTTGCTTGTGCCCACATGCTGATCACAATTCCAATAATAATCAAGTATCCACCGGGTCCAAACATATAAAGTAAACTCATTAACGATTCTCCTCTCTGTTAGGGCTTGCCATGTAAGAATAAAAATAAAACATTCAATGTGCAAGGCCTTTGTTACAAGTATTATACGTCCAAAAGCCTTGAAAACAACAGAGTTTAAGAATATTTTAGAGAATATTTACATTCTGTCTAAAGCTAGAATCGCCATATTATGGAACTTAGGCCTCAGATCGAGGATCATTCGGTTCTCGCGCCTTGGATGAATGCGATTGGTTAAAAGAACGACACCAACCTCCCTGTCTAGATCGAGTAGAATCGATCCCCCTGTAAATCCGGTATGAAAAAGACTGTTGTCGGAGCAATAATCCCCCATGGGTCCACCTGCAATTGGCAGCATCCATCCCAAACCTCGACGATCGTATGCAGAGCTCGCATGGTTTTTCGCCATCAATTGAATTGATGCCTTCGATAAGAAGGCATCATTATCCCCCTTCGCCGCTTCAAGCATGCCTGCTACAAATTTTCCTATATCCGAACCCGTCGAGAAAAGTCCAGCATGACCGCTGATCCCTCCCATCATATGGGCTTTTCCATCATGCGCTTGACCCCATACAAGCCCTCTATCCTCTCGAACTTCTGTGGGAGCGCATCGATCATGTTCTGGATCAAATCCCGTATCCCTCATGCCCAAGGGTTGAAAAATCCATTTATCAAAAGCTTGATCCAAGCTCATGCCACTGACTCGTTCAATCACTTCTCCCAATAAAATGTAATTGATATCCGAATAGCAAATTACTTCTGCTCCTTCGAGTGGTAAAAGAGAAGCTGCTCTTTCAATCAAGGCCTGCTTGCCTGATAATCCTTGATAGGAAAAATCTGCTGGTGCACCCGATGTATGCGTCAGGCAATGTCTAATCGTAACCTGACTTTCACCGACTTCCGGCAATATGGATGCAAGTCTTGTTCCCAACGTCAACTCGCCCGCCTCTATTAAGTGTAAGATCGCCGGCACGGTTCCTACAACCTTCGTTAAAGATGCCAGATCATAAAGTGTTTCCAACTTGTTAACTCTTTCTTCTGGCGTAATCATGGATTTCCCTAAGGAAGAAAAGTTTGTATTTTTACCAACCACACCATAAACACATCCGGGAAAGGCACCAGCAGCAATCCATTCCTCAATTTTTTCATTCAATTCATGAAAATGATGGGACCTTTCATCTGCCCATTCACGCCTTTTCTTATTCATCATTCTTCTCCCCCCATAAAAAGGCTCCGCTTACGCGGAGCCCTGACTCTTATTCGTCTTCTTCTTTTGCTAACTCGATAATCTTTTCCGCCAAATTCATTGGCAAATCCTCATAGCGAGCAAATTCCATGGTAAAGCTTCCACGAGCCTGAGTCATCGATTTTAAATCGATGGTGTAGGTCAGCAATTCTGCCTGCGGAACTTCAGCAGTAACCACTTGCTTGCCGCCAACACCGGAAGCCATGCCCAATACGCGACCACGGCGTTTATTGATATCGCCCATCACATCACCCATATAATCCTCTGGAATTGTAATATCAATCCTCATTACAGGTTCTAGCAAGACTGGCTTCGCTTGCAAGATCCCTTTCCTAAAGGCTAAGGTAGCGGCCATTCTAAATGCCATCTCCGAAGAGTCCACATTATGGTAAGACCCATCATACAAGGTCGCTTTCAGTCCAATCACAGGATATCCCGCCAAGACCCCTTTTTCTAAGCAGTCTTTTAATCCTTTTTCAACCGCTGGAATATAGTTCCGCGGTACAGAACCACCAAAGACCTTTTCAACAAATTCAAATGGCTCTTCAGTCGGTTCAAATCGAATACGAACGTCACCATATTGACCTGAGCCACCGGTTTGTTTCTTGTGTTTCCCTTGTACATCTGAATTGCCACGAATGGTTTCACGATAGATAACCTTTGGTTCAGCAAATGTCACTTCTACCCCATACGTATTATGCAACTTGCTCTTGATCACTTCTAATTGAGTAACCCCTTGCCCACCAATTAATTGCTGTTTGGTTTCTCGATTTCGGTCAACAACGAAGGTTAAATCTTCCAGCATAATCTTATGAAGAGCATCAGATATTTTATCCTCATCCGTTTTCCGCACCGTTTCTATTCCTTTAAACAGGGTTGGCTGTGGATTCGGAATCCCTCGATACTGGATCGGAGCTTTTGGATCACACAAGGTATCCCCGGTTTCAGGACATTGCATCTTTGCAACCGCACCAATATCTCCGGCTGTAATTTCTTTTACTTCCAATTGTTCCTTGCCTCGTAACATAAAGATATAACCCATTTTTTCTTTCTTATCGCTATTGGCAATAAGTACTTCCTGATCTCGCTTAACAGACCCGGACCGTACTTTAAACAGATTGATTTTTCCAATAAAAGGGTCAGAAATCGTTTTAAATACGATTGCAGAAAACGGTTCATCCACACTAATTTCTCGTTCAATCTGCTCATCGGTTCCCGGTTTCATTCCAAATGGTTTCTTCATGTCCACTGGAGCCGGCAAGTAATCCCAAATCATATCCAAGAGGGTATGCGTCCCAACATTTTTAATCGCAGAACCCACCAAAACAGGTACCAATTCACCCGCCAAAATTCCTTTACGAAGACCGCCATGAATTTCTTCCGGTGTAAATGCTTCTCCATCAAAATACTTTTCCATCAACTCTTCGCTCGTTTCAGCGACAGACTCAACGATCATATCATGCAATTGATTGACACGATCCATTTTTTCTGGCCAAATTTCTGCATCATTGCATGCATTGCCATCATAGATCCTGGCTTTCATGTCAACAACATTAACAAATCCTTCAAAGGCTTCTTCTTTTCCTATTGGTATACAAAATGGAACCGCTCGTTTACCAAACTTTCCTCGAATTTCTTCGAGGAGCTTGTCGAAGTTCACATTCTCCTTATCCATTTTATTTACAAATATAATTGACGGAAGATTTCTTCGCTGTACATATTCCCAAGCCTTTTCCGTCCCTACTTCAATACCACTAGATGCATCCATTACAATGACTGCGCCCCTTGCAATACGCAATGCACTATTGACTTCACCGACAAAATCGAAATATCCCGGTGCATCCAAAAAGTTGTATTTATGATCGTTCCACTCGATTGGAAGCAAAGCTGTGCTGATTGATACTTGCCGCTCTTTCTCTTCCTTTGTATAATCCGAGACCGTGGATCCATCTTCAACACGCCCGACTCGCTTCGTTGCACCCGTTGTAAACAACAACGCTTCTGACAATGATGTTTTCCCACATCCTTGGTGTCCTAATACTGCTACGTTACGGATTTTGCTTGGTGAATAATTCTTCATAAATACTTAGCCTCCTTATGTCTTTATGGTAAAAACATCAAGCAAACGTTTGCCTTGAACAGACATCGTTTCCTTAAAGTCCTTACATATAGTATACCATTATTTTCCGTCACCCCTTCAAAAAATTCTGGAAATCTTTTGAAATAAACAATTTGTTAATGAAGAGTTAACTGAAAATTAATTCAATTCTAATTATACCAGAAATCTCGGTCGATAGGTAGAATCTAGAGGCTAAAATTTCAAATTAGTCGGTACCCTTTCTCCCAAAAATAAAACAAAAAAATAGAATAATTTATGGTAAAAGACCATTAGCCCTCTTGAGCTAATGGTCTTCTTGCGTTCCAATAATCTTCTTCTGTAATCAATTCCTTTGTCGATGGCTCCAACAAATTTTGTAAGTCATCCACATCCTGATTCTTTACTGTCCAACGAAAATTCACCACATAGAATCGCGTATGATTTACAGGATTTGTATACACCATCTGTCCAACGCCTTTCCCATAGGTGGATGGTCCGATCAGCTCCACACGATTCCCTAGGTTCATTTTCAAACTAAGGGCAAGGAGTTCAGATGCAGAAGCGCTATTCTCATTAAGAAAAACCGTGATTTGCTCAAAGCTATAGATCTTTTTTGATGCAAACTTTGTCACTGATTCCCTTGGATACCGCACCGAATAAACTTCGTCATTCGTCCGCAAGAACAGATCTGCAAGGCGTTCCGCCACATCTAAATCACCGCCGCCATTGTTGCGCAAATCCAAAACCAAAGCACGCTTGCCCTCAGCAATAAAATTCTTCAACTGTTCTTCTGTATCGGCTGCCAAGCCTTCCTTGAAAGTACCAAAGCGAATGACCCCCGTATCTTCAGGTATCAAGGCCGAATCCTCTGAGTCTTGCCCCACAAAGCCTGTTTTTCGGTCTGTAATTCTCGTGTAATCTCGAGTAAACACATCATCATAGAAAAAATATAAAAACGGATCATCGACCAAATCCCGCACTTCATAAACAAAATCTCGAAACTCTTTCTTCGTTACCAAAAACGGCTCATCAACTTCCGCTTTCAAACCCTCATACTCTGTTCGAGAGAAAGCGCGTTGATAAAGATAGTCCTGCTCCAGAGTCTCTAAATAGGAATCGACCGTCCATTGATCCAGCCATGGTCCATATGCGAAAAAGCCATAGATCAACAAACAAATCATCAATCCAAGTCCAACCCCTGTTGCGATTTGTTTCCCCGCTGACCGTTTTGTGCCAAATGTTATCTGCGTGTTTCCTTTTCTCTTCCAGTTCATACAAATCTCCCCTCGCATGTTCTTCTCATTATACCTTATTCGAGAAGTTTCGAACATGGGCGATTAATCTTCTTTCCACTCCCTAAGGCGCGCTTGGAAGGCTGACATAGATAAAATTAAACCGCCAAGGACAGCACCGACAATAGCGCTTGATAAAAAGGGAATCACCATGGCAAAAGTACCCAAGCTTTTTCCCATCAAAACCTTGGCAAAAGGAACTGCAACCAAGCCACCTAGCACACCAGTCCCTATAGTTTCTCCAGCGACTGCAAAACTGATTTTTGACGATCGCTTATATAAAGCACCCGCCAAAAATGCGCCGATCATGGAGCCCGGAAAGGCAAGTAGAGACCCGGTTCCCAATAAATTCCTCAACACTGAAATTCCAAAGGCATTGGCCACCGCCCCCGCCGGGCCCAAAAGAACCGCTGCAATCACATTAATCAAATGTTGCATGGGAAAAATCCTCGCAAGACCAATGGGAATATAAAATAACTGTCCTACAACAACCCCAAGTGCCATCAATACCGCCATCGTCGTCAATCGTCGTGTTTTCATTATCTCTTCTCCTTTTTGAACAGCTAGCGCAAAAAAACACGCGTGCTGGACAGCACGCGTGCTCAAAGTGTTTGAGTACGAAGCTTCCCTACGCTGGCATCATCCAGATCAGGTATAAGGGTCAAAGCTTTGTGGGCTTCCTCTCAATCGGCCATATTCCGACTCCCCTAGCTGTTCTATTCATTTTTCCATCTTTACTTTAGCATGCAGCTTTTTCTTTGTAAAGCCCTTTAATTAGAATTTCTTCAGCTTCTTCCCAATCTTTCGCTCGAATAATATTCTTTCCCTCGAGAGATCGATTATAACTAGTATCCATTAAAATCACTGGAATTCCTGACTCAGAGATTGCTTTGCTTTGCGGCACGCTATCCTCAAGAAAGGCGATAGGTTTATACTGATCCGTCCAGACCGTTTTCATCTGAGGACCCAAATAAACAACCGGAAAATCAGATGATAATCCGTAGTCTTTAAACCATTTTTCTGTAATTTCTTTCAAATCTTCCGTTCGTCCAGTGACAAAGATAAGTTCAAACCGCTCTTGTAAGCGGACAAGGGTCTCGACTGCACCCTCGCGCATGCCAATATCCTTGTGAAAGATAGACTTATTGTTTTTGTAAAAATCGGAAGGTACATGTTGACATCCCTCGTTGCTGCGGATCTTTAAATGATGAAAATTCTCTTTCGTCAATGACAATTCAAAGATTCGGTTGACTCTCGGCAGCCATGCATAAGGATCGCCCACAGTGCCATCCAAATCAACTGCTAAAATTGGTTTCTCCATATTCTCTCCTCCGTTTCGCCTCTAGCCTACTGGATTAGGCTTCAAAGGTCAAGATTATATGGCAATTTTTCGAAAATAAATCATACTAGCAATCGCACCAAACAGGCCGGTTCCAACAAGAATTAGAATCGAAATCGGCACCGATATAATCATATCTTCAGGAACAGGACCGGTCAAAAACAGGGGAATCGTGTAGGGATAATAGGCATAATAAACCTCAGAATTCAAAGCAATCATATTAATTACAACAACACTAATGGAAAAAACAATCCCAGCCACATACCGCCGAACCAGAAGAGTCACAAATACAATCGGAGTTAATAGCGGAAGAAAGATCAATCCATCTCGAAACGCCAACCCAAATGCGGCGGCAATCGAGGAAAGAGTTACACCCTCCACACCCCAAATCATGCAGATCACAATTGCTTCGATTACGTTGATGAAGAGTAGACTTAATATCCAAACAAAAACCACCAAAAATTTATCCAACAACAATCGAGCTCTTCGAATTGGTATGGCCAAAGTTGATTTTAAGGTATCCTCTTCAAACTCCTTGCTGAATACGTAAGAGGTAATGAGACCAAACATCAAAATACCCATCAACATAAGATTCAACAACTGCACATCCTCAAGAAAACTCGTGAAGGTCACACCCTCTAGTCCTTCTGAACTTTTGGGGAAAATCAAACCTAATAAAAGAGGTGTAATAGAGATTCCCATTATACTCATGATAATCAAAGGGGACCGCTTGATCTTTAAAAATTCCAGCCTCAATTGCTTCATAGCTGAGTTCCCCCCCCGGTCAATTCAATAAAATGACGCTCCAAACTCTGTTTTTTTTGATTCAACTGATAAACGTCCACCTGATGCTCAACCAACATTTGATTGATGCGCGCCACCTGATCAACCGCATTAAAAATTTCAATACAATTATCCGCCTTCACTGTGAAATCAAAAATTCCCATTTCTGTTTCCAATAAACGAAGAGCTTCTGCCGGCTGGTCTACCTGAATTTCCAAATAGCCAGAGCCTTGATTCCTCAACCCTTCCATGGAGATCTCATCAATCAGATTTCCATGATGAATAATCCCAACACGATCAGCCAATTGCTCCACTTCCGTTAGAATATGGCTTGATAGAAATAGGGTCATATGTTGCTCCTTTGCCAGCTGCCGAAGGAGTTTTCTCATCCCTCGTATCCCCGATGGATCCAATCCATTGGTCGGTTCATCCAAAAGCAAAATCTCTGGTTGATTCAAAAGAGCGCGGGCAATACCCAATCGCTGCTTCATCCCTAAAGAATATCGTCTAACCAGCATCATATCCTTGGGATCCAATCCGGTCAATTCCATGGTTTCTTCAATGATTTTTCGCTTTGAAGTACCACTGTGTCGCAAGTATACCTGAAGGTTCTCATGCCCTGTCAAATTTCCAAAGAATCCAGGCGTTTCTACGATGCACCCAACCCGTTTAAGAATCACTTGCTTTGATTTTTCAAGTTCCTCGCCTAATATTTTAATGCTTCCTTCGGACGGAGAAATCAAACCCGTCATCATTTTTATAGTCGTGGTTTTTCCCGCACCATTATTTCCTAAAAATCCATAAATTTCACCCTGTTCAATGGATAGATTGATTCGATCCACCGCACGATGGGACCCAAAAGATTTCGTTAGATTTTTCGTTTCGATTGCAATCATTCTCTTGACCCCCTATTTATCCCAAAAATGCAGAAAATCGAACCGAAAAGGTTGTTTCTCTGTTGAGGCTACTGTCTACCCGTATGCTACCACCATTTTTCTCTGTGAGTCGCTTAGCAATAGAGAGTCCCAAACCATGATTCCCACTCTTCATTTTTCTAGAATCATCGGCTTTAAATAATCGTTCAAACACGCGACCAATCTTTTCTTCTGGTATTGGCTCACCTAAATTCCAAATCGATACAATATATTGATTGCGATGCTTTTCTACCCGTAGACCCAATATTTTTCCCGATTGCCCATGCTGAATCGCATTTTGAATCAGGTTCTGAAAGATTCGGGTGATCGCAGTTCGATCCGCATAGACGAAATTCTTTTCATCCGGAATCTCATTGACGACTTCCATTTTCGCTTCCTGCAGTTGCGGTAAAAATCCAATCACCGTGCTACGCAAAAGTTCATTGATCTCCAACCGCTCTGGATGCATCTCGATTTCATCTGCGTCGATCTTAGCCAATTCGAAAACCTCATCCGTTAATCGTTTCAACTCTCTCGACTTCTCTGCAGCAATCAACAAATATTGTGCCCGTTCTTCTGGGTCCGAAATCTTATCATCCACCAATGCGTCAATATAACCAATAATAGACGTGATCGGTGTTCGAATATCATGTGAAATGTTCGACAGCAATTGCCGGCGTTTCAGCTCCGATTGATCTCCCTCGATTTTGGTTTGATGCAGAGCTTCTATTAAATCATTAATCGCAAAATCCAGCACAGCATCCTTTTCTTTTTCATCTCGCAAAATCCGCATTCTCGTCTTTCCCGAGAGTACTTGCTGGATTATGGCCAAGCGATTACTCAATTGCACTTTTTGCTTCTGCAACAAAAAAACAATAACTACAAGCAACGCAACGTTAATCAATAGCAAAATCCCTGAATTCATGGGTTACAACTCCTTTCCTTGGAATTTATAGCCCAATCCCCAAATGGTTTTGATATACTTCGGCTCATCCGGATTGTCTTCGATTTTTTTTCTCAAGCGACGAATATGAACCATCACCGTATTGTCATCCATCATATAATCATCTTTCCATACGCTTTCAAAAATTTGCCCCTTGCTGAAAACCTGCCCCTCATGGGAGGCTAAAAAAACCAAGATCTCAAATTCCTTGGCCCGAAGTTCAATCGGAATGCCGTCCTTAATAATTTCAACCCGAGGAACATTGATAGAAAGCTTTCCAAAGGTAAAAATTTCTTCAGCTTCCTGCTGCACGGGCTGATAGCGACGGATATGGGCTGCAATTCTTGCCGTTAACTCATTCATGTAAAATGGTTTTGTTACATAGTCATCCGCCCCAAGCTTAAAACCCAAGACGCGATCTGTATCCCCATCCTTTGCCGTTAGAAACAAAACCAAAACTTGATTGTCTTGCGCCCGAATTTTTTCCACCATGGTCAAACCATCCATGCCCGGCATCATAACATCTGCCAAAATCAAATCATACTTTCCTTTTTCAAACAAGCGCAGACCTTCCATCCCATCTGAAGCCGTATCCACCTGGTATCCTTCGATCTCTAAATATCGTTTAATTAGCTGGTTAATCTCAATTTCGTCATCCACGGCTAAAATCCGAATCGGTTTATTCATCATCATCGCCTCCTCATCTCATAATTTTTACTTTCTTTCTCTATCATAGCATTGAAAAAGGACCACTGAAAGTGGTCCCTGTAATATTTAATGCTTTGGTAAGGGTTTAGCCTTATAAAATCCTATTGATTTAAGCGCATGACTTGATAAGATGTTCCCGGCAATTCCTTGCCGCAACCGAAATCGGAGCTGTCGCTTCTTTCAATCAAGACTACATCACCAGCTAGGCAGCGCAATAAGACTTGAATGGTTTCCGGTGAATCGAAATACGCATTGCCGGCACTTTGGATGGCATCCATATTTCTTTCCCGTATCCATTGAAAGCTAGTCTCATCCTTTTTTTTTGATTCCTGGCTAATTAATCCATGGGAAAAATCAACCGATCCCACTAGCAACAAGTCATTGCCTGCAATCTCTAGAATCGCTTCGACTATCCGATCCATGCATATAGCCTCCATGCCGCGTGGCAGCGTGATCGCAAGAACAGGAATCTCGGTCCCCATTTCCAGTAGTATTTTCAAGGGTGTTTCAATACTGTGATCAGCGATGATCGCCTCACCCCCAAGTCCTTCTTTGATCCAGTCTTTGGAGATTGTTGAACAAGTAACAGCAAGTTGACTTTCGGTTTCACTCGTCCAAATCAAGGGGTAGTCCGCCAGTCCCGGATGATCCGGTCCAATCAGTATGATCAAGTCTGGCTCAACTTCCAAGGCCTCTTCCCAAGCGGATTCAATCAATTCACGAGCTAACTCATGATGGGGCAAAAATAAGCCTTGAATGGATGAATCCCCTTGTGGATCCATCGACTCGATCTTGGCTGCCTCCGTATTTTTCTTTTCAAGATTGCTAGCATTTTTTACTTTTGAAGTATTTTCCATAGCAGGGGCGCATGCCCCCACTAGGAAACACATGATCATGATGCTAGTCAGAAACAGAATCCGCTTCATCCAATTTCACCTCAATTACCTGCGACTCGGAAAATCCGAACAAGTTCGTATTCAATTGCCCGAAAGCTTCCTGTGCTTGAACAAAGGCCGGCTCTGCCTGATAGGTGCCCGGAGCGACCACTCGTGCCAATACGGTAAGCTCGATCGACTTGCCCTTGGGCCAAGTATGAATGGTCATCTGTTGTCCATTTTCTGAAATCCAGAACTCCTCGCCAGATCGTTTTGTCGCATCCATAAACCGAAGATTCGATGGCAAGACATCGGAAATCACATATCCGCCCTTGGGTGCATTCTCATCCAATTGAAGACGTAGACGCACCTGAATCACATCACCAACACCAAGATCTTCCAGTGTTTTTCCAGCGGGTTCATAGCTTCGTTTTAACCCTAAAACCCCATCTTCAGAATTATACAATTCCTTTACTGGAATATGTGCAGACAAACTCATATCAACATGGTCTACAAGACGCCAATCGGTAGCAGCCAATTCCTCGGCACTCATTAGATAAGTGACGAAATCAGCAACACCGATCGTGCGATCAATGCTCTGGTTTGGTGTTACCGCTTCAATCCGACCTTTCATGGTTGGATCCACCTTGAATTCTTGAAGAAACAAAGCTCGCTCCAATTGATTGAGCTCATTAATCGGAGGCAATTGTTTGGCATAGTTATACAGTTCAATCGCTTCCGGCCGCTCTAATCGAACTGCAAGCAAGGCCGCCAGCATGGTATCGATCCGTTTTTGATTAAAGTCGTCCGATTCCAAGTAGGTTCTTTGGCCACCATAGGTATAGGCTCTCGCCCGCATCATTGGCTCGTAGATTCCCACGGCCTCCTCGTCTGCGCCCAGATCTGCAAATCCCAAAGCCAAATAGAGTTTCGCCTGATCGGAAATCAGTTTGCTTCTCACTTGCATAAGCTCCATAAGCACCGGCTCGCCTTGAGAAGCCAATCCCCAAAGAGAAGCTGCCAAGCTTATTTCATCTTGCTGATCCTCTCGAATTCGATCCAGATAGGCCAATGCTTTATCGTTCATGGTTATGGGCAATCCAGATGCCACTAACTTTGCCGTTAAAACGGGATCCGACTCCCCATAGGGAACCAATCCAAATCCACCATCATATTGTTGGTACTCGAATGGCGGTTCAATAACTTCTAACTCTTCATCCATCCACTGGTTAATTTGAATTTGCGCCAATCGCATGGTCGCACGTGCGTCAACCCGTTTAGACCCGCTATGATATAATTGACGCCATTCGCGATAGAGCCAACCCTGCTCGGCAGGTACAATGGTTAACTCACCGTAAGGATACAAAAAGAGATCCCCCGGCTGGTAGGCGAAGTCAACCCATGCAGCATTGCGTGCATCCACGACTTCTATCTCTTTTTCGATGCCGTCAGAGGCATTCGCTGTCTCACTGGTCATCGTTACCACATAGGTGCCTGTCTTCAATTCAGGCAAGGCCAAGTAGGTCAACTGGCCGACCAAGCCGTCCCATTCTTCTGCGTACAATTCCTCTCCATTTTGCTTGAGGCTTATGCGATGAGTAACCGGCGTCCCTTGAGCACTGCCATAGCTTCTAAACCCTACCATGGGCATATCACCCGAAACATACTCCTCGGATCCAATCACCTGCAAGAAGAAAGGCAAACTGACTTCAATCGGAGTCGTCGTTGATCCTGCATACAAATCTGCTGTGACACCCAGGGTTGTCAAACGCCAGGTGGTAAGATTGTCCGGCACCACAAAGGAGAATTGCGCCCTGCCATCAGCATCGGTTTTTAAATCCTGTACGATAGCCGTGTCTTTGAAATCAGACCGGATGACCATAGAATCTCCTCCACCGCCCCCTTCAGCTCCACCATAGAGGTTATAGGCCCCACCGTCAGTAGATGCAGTCGAACGAGTCAGATTTGGATACCCCGTATACCGATACAGGTCACCCAAGGGATCAACATGCTGGTCACGAACCGCAAAGTAGGCTTCATCCACAACAGCCAGATACAGATTGGCGCTAACAGGATTTCCATCCTTGTCAGCCACGGAAAAATCAATTGTCACCGTATCGCCCGGCTCATATCGCTCCTGGTTCGCTTCCACTTGAATGTTTAGATCACGGTCACTTTCCTCAAATCCAACATGAACTGCCATGGATCGCAAGAATTGCTTGCCATCAAAATATAGAGCTTGCACATACAGATTCGGTAGGTCTTGCTCATTAAAATCGAACTCCACATTCGAGGTTTCATAGGACTGAATTTCTCGGATGCCATTTTGATAAACGGCAACTAAGAGTTGTGCATTTTCAGGCATTTGGCCCACCGGGGACTCACCTCGTGTCAGGGTCAGTTTGACGGTTTCACCAATACTATATTTCTTTGCCCAATCCGACTTCTCCAAATCGAGATACATGGAATTTGCATCATCCGGACGTCCCCAATAGGTGTTAACCGATTGATCCACCTTTACGGCTCGAGCTTGCTGATCTTCCGTCAAGACAGTAACCCGATAGGATTTATCTTTTTCAACCGGAAATTCAAATTGTCCGCCCTCAATACCCTTGAAATCAATCCGATTAATCTGCTTTTCCCTTTTTGTGTACTGTGGGATTTCGATCATTCGTTTTTCAATTGGATCATATTGCTTCCTGATACTGGTTTGTTCCCAATAGATTTCCACAACATGAATCGTCAAATCAAGATCGATGGGATCTCCCCAAAAATCAGAGTTTTTACCAGTCCGATTCACTCCATTTGCCTTTTTTAAATCCAATGCATAATTGGAAATATCAATAGTGGCTTGATCATCATCAACTTCCATGGCCAATTCCACCCAAATATCTCTTGGGAAGACTTGAATATTGGCATAATCCGTGACTTCCTTGTTCTGTTCGTCCTTGGTACGCACATAAAAATCAATAGGTTGCGCATAGATTGTCGGTTCATTAACGGTAGGATTAACAGTCAATTCTGCTTTTCCATTTTTATCAACGACCACCGTTTCCCGATGATATTCTGTATCATGATAGGTCACTTCAAGTTCCGTACCCACGGCTGGTGTGCCTTCAAAGAAGTTACAAGACATGGATAACTTGACATCTTCACCCGATTCATAGTACACCTTATTCGTTTCCACTTGAACCACAAGTTCGGGCTTCACATAATGACCCACATCGAGGGGATGAGCCATCAAAATGGTTTCACCGTCATACACGCGGATCCGATAAGACTGCGGCAATAAATCCTGTATTGCAAAATCAAAGATAAAGCTACCGCTTTCATCCACATCAACTTTTTGGCTTGCTATTATACTGGGCTCACTCCCCCAGCTTTCAAGAATAACGCTTACGCGATTCAGACTTACTTTTTCCTTCGATTGAACAAGTCCCCAGCCTTCGATTGTGTCTGTTGGCTGATAGAGGCCACGGTCCGTGAAAATGGTCGTGTAATATTCCGGATTGCGGTAATGTCCACTCCACATGGAGTAATCGTACTGCTCCCAGGCCTGAGGAAGCGCCAGGACCAAAGGCTGCTTGCCTTCTTCCTTGGCCAATACCAATAGCGACTCAGAATCTACATCCATTCTGAATATCGCTGTTCCCATTTCATCCGTTCGTCGGATTTCCTCTCCGGTTTGCACATAAAGGTTTTCAAGTCCCTGACCGGTTTCCGAATCAATCGCCCAGAAAACAAGTTCCTGATCCGTCGCTTCCACCATGGCTTGTAAAGGATGTACCTGTACAAGGGTTTTATAAGAAAGGCCTTCAATCTCTGTCGTGACCCGATAGTTGCCCTCCGGCAATCCATCAGGGATTGATAGATAGAAAGATGAACCTCCCATCGATGAACCCACAATAGTAGCCATGGATTCTTCTGCTAGAATCAAGGCATCGTCTGCCACCCAGCCTTTTATTTCCCTATATCCCCATGGCGCCCACTGATATTGACTTTCTACATCGGCAAGAAAGTCAGTCAATTCTGGATAGCGTTCAATTTTCACAGGGAAGGTTTCTCCAGGATCAAATCCCTGGCCATAAATACCGAGTACCCATTCTTCATTGGGATCTTGATGATAGAACTCATCAAAATCAATCCAGGTATCAGGTCGACCCATTTCTTCTTGCGCCGTATAAAATTCCATCACGACTGGCTCGCCCAGAATTTCTCCATCATCGGTTCCATAATCTCCGGCCAGGGTGAACTCATACCGGATCCCCGCTTCCAATTGCTCCGGCAGAAAAGTCCAAATGCCCTGGTCAAACCGCCATTGGCCAGCTAGTTCCGGTTCTATGGTCACAAAGGACTGTATATTCACCAAATTCGTTCGCGTGAACACCCATTCAATCGCTGCATCAAGTGGTACCTCGGTTGCTTTGTCACGAGGAATGCTGCACTTGATGCGAAACTCGTCTTGGGTTTGAAAGGCCCAAGACTGCTGGCCTTCCTCAGAGGAATAAGTAACCTGATAGACTTCACCGGCAGACAAAGCTGTTTTAGGCGTGATGGTTGCCGAAGAATTCGCCGGCCACACCACATCGTATTCAATCTCCGGTTCAAACTTCAAATGTGCTGCAAGATTGGATCCAGGTTCTATCCCTTCAATTTGAAAGATTGAATCAGCAGAAACACCCGAATCATCGGTCGATTTTGCCGTGAATTTTAATGGCGTGACTAAAAAAGCCCCTCTCCATTTGGTAGCTTCTACAATCTCGGATACCCGCTCTTCTAATTCTTGCGCAGGGTTTTCACGCACAGGAACTGGTGTTTCTGTCACGGGTTCTGAATCAACCGTACAGCCCGATGCGAGTAGTGCTATACATAAAAGAATCATAAACACTGATAACCATTTCTTCATCTTTTCTCTCCTTTTTCTTCTATTCTACTCTCAGTTTAACACAAACACTGTTTTGTCAAACAGAATTCCAATTGATTTCGTTAAAATTCAAACTTTGTTCAAATTTACATCTATTGCAATTTTACCCATAATAAAAAGAAAAATTACGCATAAAAAAAAGAAATGCTTACGCATTTCTTCTCCGAAATTCCACAATGCCTATAATCACTGTACAGATGGCAATTCCAATCCCAGTATCTTTGGTATCCCAATTCCTAGAAAACAAATCCAGCCAAGTAAAAAGGATCATGCTTCCGCCAACAATCAAGGCATCCGCGCCCATTCGTTTCGACAAACGAGACTGCTTTTTAACCTCACCTTTATGATTGACTGAATGTACATGAACCAGATTAGATTGTAGTAAAACAAATCCCACCAGTGCCAAAATAATTCCAATCATTAATAACAATTCTTGCATAAAGGACTCCCTTCTTACCGTCTTTGCTTTATTTTATCGGAAATTTATCTCAAAACGATGAAGAGAGTGTTTCAGTTTCTACGAAGTTTTCTTACAGTTTTGACTTTTTTCAAAAAAAAGAGAAGGGAGAAATTCTCCCTTCTGCAAGAAAAGGATCTAGAGGAGTCTTTCCAAAACCTCATAGATCTTGCGGACTTGATCAACCTGAGTCATCCCGGTTTCTTTATTCATCACTGATCCGTAAACATGAGGCATCACATAGGGAACCCCTGCATCTAGACAGACCTGTAAAATTTCTTCAAAGTTCTGAGGGGTGATTCCACCGGTCGGCTCAATTAATTGAATACCCTGGCGTACACATGCCTCTGCCACTGCCTTTAGCTCTTCAATTGATTTCAGGCCTCCCATAGGAAAGAACTTCACCGAATCGGCTTCCATATCCTTGATCATGGCCATTGCCGTATCAACATCAACCAAGGCTTCTGATTTTTCCACACTGTTTTTCCCAGTATTGATTTTCACCTTCCCCGGAATGCCAGTTGGGGCCATCATGACATTAATGGCAGTTTCATTGGAACCCTTTGCTCGAAGCGCGCCCGATGCAAAGCCTGCCCCTGTAAAGGGTTGGTTGACGTGACCCGGATTGGTTTGGCAAGCAATCAAAGCAGCTTTCACCGCTTGAGCTGGATCACCCCCGCCCATACCTACCGATACGGAAGGAAGTTCCTTCAACCATTCATTAACGCATTCGACGCCTTCTTCAACTGTATCAAATTGCTTGGACAAAATGCCCACCAAAGCGTGGCCTTCCATGGCTGCTATCACTTCCTTTGCGTTTTCCAAGTCTCCCGCAAGGTAATTGACCGCAACTCGATCCTTCATAAAATTTATTTTTTGTAAGCGATTCATGTCTTACTTCCTTTCTAAACAGCCTGAAATCACAGCAGTAATTTTCCGAAGATCCGATTCCTTAACCGATCGCAAATCGAAGGTCAATACACCGGTGTTGACGTAATGCTCTCGAATATAAACCGCCGGGTCTGCCTCCTTCATGCGAGCAACCAAGTCTGCCGCACTTATGCCAACAACCCGATCATCCACCTTTGCAGTCGTTCTAAAAATTGCACGACCTGCTTCATCCTGAACAACGCCGGCTTTAAATCCTGGCAAAGCATTCAATTCAACAGCCAGACTTTCCGCCCATGCCTTCATGGTTTCAATCTCTTGTGTTGTTCGCTCTTCTTTATAATCCGCCAGAGCCGTAAGAAGCCCCATGATATTTTCTTTTCCAATTTTCATAGCTCGCCCAATTCCTAAATATTGCAAATGACAAGCCTGAATCCATTCTCGTTTTCCCGTTATAAATCCAGAAGTTGGTCCTTCAATGGCTTTTGATCCACTATAGATCACCATGTCAGCGCCCGCTTGGCCATACTTGGACAAATTTTCTTCTGCCGCCGCGTCCACGATCAACGGTAAATTATGCGCATGGGCAATCTCTGCCATGACTTCCACTGAAAGCATACCCTTTTGCACACAATGGTGCGACTTGACATAAAAAAGTGCTGCTGTTCGTTCATTAATTGACGCAACTACATGTTCTGCAGCGACCTTATTTGCTTGCCCTGCTAAAATCGGCTTTCCTCCGCCTACACGAATCATCGTTTCAATGGGTGCACCAAAGTTAACCGCATGTCCCTTTTGTAAAACAATTTCATTTTTAAATCCATCTAATACCTGAGGAAGGCTTTCAATCTGTAACAGGTTTTCCTTTGCAATGGTTGCCGCCACCGAGATGGCAATCCCAGCAGATGCGCAGGCTGTTGGACAACTTGCTTCCGCCCCGGTAAACTTGCTTATTTCTTGATCCGCATACTTCATTAATTCATGCAATACAACAAAATTTTGTCCAGCCGAAGCCATAGCTTCGAGGGTTGCAGCGCGAGGGGTTGAAACCCCTAGCGCCGTCATTCTGCCACTTGCATTAATAATCTCTTTTAATCCCTTACTCTTATAAAGATTCACATGCATCCCTCTTTCGTTTGATTTACCTTTACATAAAAGCGAATACGCCGGCCAACAACATCGCGCCTAAAATTGCACCACCTGCGATTGGACGATCTTTGCTATAAGCAATCGCAGCTCCAACAAATGCACCAATGCCTGCTGGAATACTGAACTGAATCGCAGAGATAATAATCAATGGCCCCAAGAAACGACCCGTCTTGTTTCCCGCACCCATCATGACATCGGTACCGCTTGCAGATAAACCTTCAGGCATCGCTTTTCGAACGCCAATGATCAAAAGGCCTAAGGCAATGCCGATTCCAGCGCCTGTAAGCAAAGACAAGGCAAAGTTATTCAAAGGTGCAGTAATTCCTGCCGCTAATAGCATAGCAGGGATTCCGATCCCAACACCAGTCATCAATGATCCGCCAATATCCAAGATCCCAACCAATGGACCTTCTAAAATTCGTGCGAGCAGGAAGCCTGTTGCAAATCCAGCTGCGGCTGCATAATCCCCTGTCGCCAAACCTTCATCTAGCATTTGAACAACAAAGATTTCGTTGAATGCGCCTGTTCCATAAACGATATACAAATGTGTTCCCGCAAAGATCGATGCGCAGGCCAAGGCCATCAAAAGAGGGAAGGTCTTGTTGGCAAGCAATAGTGATTTTAAATTTTTGTTTGTTGTTTCCATTTGATTTTCCTCCTTCTTCTATAGACCCAGTTTCGCAAAGAAACCACGGAAGTACGCAATAATGACGAACAATGCAATGATAATGCCCAACATCACTTTCACAGCTTTGTTGAATCCTTTTTCTTCAATCGATTGACCAATCAAGATGCCTAGAACCAATCCAGGAACCGCGTTGCCCATAATCATTTGACCTGTACCGCCTAGAATGGTCGCCCATACGCCCGTTTTCTTACCTGCATCCAAAGCTGCTAACCAAAAGATAATCGGCATTACAGGATTGATCATCAGACTTGCTGCAGGAGACAGAATCTCTTTGGCAATAAGTGACAGCTGTTCAGGAATTACTGATGCCAAGGTGTTCAAGAAGGTTACTACAACCGCTCCTGCAACCGCTCCAGTCAC
The DNA here is from genome assembly GCA_036323355.1 of Gottschalkiaceae bacterium SANA. GTDB lineage: Bacteria > Bacillota > Clostridia > Tissierellales > GPF-1 > GPF-1. Next base: position 2,793,465 of record AP028876.1, read on the forward strand.
GATCATCTTCGATGGATCATACAAGGTTTCCTCAACCGACTTGTTTTTTAACAAAAGTGCGCCAGCAGCGAAATTTGGTACAATTCGATGGAACACGTCTTGTGTCAAGGCTCCAGTTGCAACGGCTGCTGCTGCTGCATTGAAGAAAAAGCCCATACCAAATGAAAAATGTGCAATTGGATCGCCCTTGCAGGCATTTAGTTCACCAAGGGTACGAAACGCCCCCATGGCTTGAGATTCCGGCGAATGAAACATTCTCGCCGCGCCGGCTGCAATAGCGCCACCGCCAAGCAGACCAATGATGATTGATTTGATAATAAGTCCAGTCACAATACTTCCTCCTCTAAGGATTAATAAATTTCAACCGGGTAAGAATTCTTACCTTCAGTTGGACCTGGGTTTTCACCTTCGGCATAAAAATAAACAGGAATTTTTCTGTCGTCTCCACGATATTTTCTTCCAGAATTTCCACTTCCATGGGTTCCATTTGAAGGATTAGTGCTTGGTCGAGTTGTTTGTATGCTTCCTTTTTAAATTTAGCAAAGGCGTTGCCGAGCGCATCTTTTCTAGATTCGCCACTGGCAGCAAGTAAGATCTCCGCAGTCTTCTCTTGCAAACAATTCATTCTCTCTCCTCCTTTTTTGCTTATCGAGCCAGGTAGGCTTTCACCAATGCCTCGCCCAATTCCTCTATATCCATAAAGCCAAACCCCACAACTTCATAGCCTTCCTTCACGGCCGTTACGCCCGCTTCCACACTACGTAGATGGTGCTTCACTTTATATCCATACTTATTGGCAGCCATTAAAGCACCGGCACCGCCAGATCCACAAAACGAAATTCCTAGATCCGCTTGATGCTCTTGCATGGCATCGCCAAGTTTCATATCTGCTGCCATACCTTTGATAACAATCGCTTTGCCGCCAGCTTTTTCGATGCCCAAGGCTACTTTCTGTCCCTTGCCCAATCGATGCCCAATGACAATCGTAATTTGCTTATCCATGTTTACTCCTTTCTCAACGCCATTTCATAATGGGTTGAAACCAATAAAACTTCCGAGCGATGTTTCGCTCCTTCCTTTGAAAATGCTTCAACAATTTCTTGTGCCAACTGAATCGCGGCGGGCGAAACCTCTTCAAAGAGGCTTTCATCCATCTCCGCTACCCATTCTTCATCTCGGGCTCGACGGATCAATGAAATCATATGAGACAAAAATCCCAGTCTGAAATGATCCTTCCATATAATTCCTTGTTTCTCTGTAAAAATCAGCACCTTGCTCGCAATTTCCTTTTCGTCTGGTGTCAGCTCTAGACGCTCTTCTATTTCTCTAATGATTTCTGGCACCGATATCCCTCCCACTTTGTCACTTCTCCATCTATAATGGACCAGATTTTTGCAAATCTCTCTTTTCCTTCTCGTTGAACGCCAACACTATCCGTCCAATCGGTCTGACTATATTCTCTAGAATAGGCCGTCATTTTTGCCTTCCCACCAATTTCAAATCGCCCATACCCTTTCAGTTTAAATACTTCTGCAGGTGCTTCGGTCACTCGATCAATCACATCCTCCACCGACATGCCAATTTGAATCATCTTGTCCATGACGTTAGAAAGAGAAATCACAGGACCGTCCATATTCTTCTCGTAGAGATCCGTGCTGATAAAATCAGCAATAAATCCCTTTGATTGTGCTCGTTCAGCAATTTCAAAACTAAAACTTGCCGATCCATGCCCAACATCGAACATAACACCTCGTTCCTTGGCGGCGAGTGCCGAAGAAATCAGGTTTCCTTCAAAATCAAATAAGCCGTTGGGCTTGTTGTGAAAACAATGGGTAATCACATCGCCATCATCCAATAAAGCCAATACCTCTTCTACCTTTGGTGGCTGATTTCCGATATGCACAACCAGGGGCAACTTTAAATCCTTTGCAATGACTTTAGCCCGCCTGATTGGTTCAATACCCTGATCACCGACAACACTTCCACTGGCCCTGGCTTTGATTCCAACGATTAAGTCAGGATACTTTGCAACAGCCTTGCGAATGGCATCTTCATCAATCCACTCTGGGTTTGACCCCTCATCCAATCGCTGAAGTCCAATTCGAGAGATGTTCAATAGAATCTTCACATCCGTATTCGACGTCTTTATCATTTTTTCCACATAATCATCCAGTTGATCCGTTCCCACGGTACCCGCATCAAATACGATGGGGCTTCCCCGCAAGATTCCCACCTGATCCGGATTCAATCCAATTACCGTTCCCATTGGATTGGCATGGACGTGAATATCAATCCAGCCCGGTGTTAGCGTCATTCCGGGCAAGGCGACCACTTGTTCGCCTTCAATCGGATTCAAGTGTTTTTCAATCGCTAGAATTCGTCCGTTTGCAACTCGAATTTCCGCATGTTCATATTCTTGTCTGCCCGGATGATAAATTCGCTCCGGACACAAACGTATACTTTTCATCTCTTTCACCTCACACAATATAACGCATTACCGCCACCACTTCATCGCTAGGAACCACTAAATCATAGGTTTGACCGATTCGAAACAAGGTGTTTTCAACCTTTTTATACAAGTTAGGGTGTTGGGACTGATAGCGATCCAAATCACCTTCCGACACATAGTCTCCGTAGATCCATCTTGGAATCGACAAAATGATATGCAAGGTCAGTCCCCATAGATTTTGCCTCTCCAGGGTAATGCCCTCTTCATCAGCAAGCTTCATCATCATTTCTCCAAATTCAACAACAGCCATACCCGTCAAATGAGCAAAATCTTCCAATCCATCCCGTTGAATACCTGGAATTTCCTTTTGACCCTGCTGACTTGCCAATTGCTTACGAACACGATCACCCGCCACACTTCTTTTGGTTTCTTTCAAGGATTGAAAGCCATATAAGTGACTATGGATCATCCCCAATTCCTCATTAGAAATCACTGGACTGACCAGCAAATAAGGAATTGTAATTTCCAAATGCACCGTCGAAACCACAAAATCCAAAATGCCAAACTGCGAGAGGTTTTCCTCCGCCTCAAAAGCCGAGGTTGGACCTACAATCTCAATATGAGGCAAATTGTTGCGGATCCGCTTCTCTAATAGCTTGGCTGCACCCTTGCCACTGCTACATACAATCAGGATCTTGCGTGACTCACCCTCTTTTCTTTTTTCCGTATTCTCACAAAGATACATGGTGAGAAAGCCAACCTCATCTTCATTAAGCGGAATATGAAAATATTCTTCGAATACTTTTGACATCTTTTCAGCAATGGCATAGAGCGAGGCATACTGTTTTCGTATTTCATCCAACAAATAGTTTTTACTCTCAATCTGTAATTGTGACTTTTCCAACGTTAGCTCCAAATGAAGAAGAAGTTCCTCTTTTAAATGGAGTAAGGCCTCGTCTTCCAATTGTAATTCCAATGAAGCGATTCGTAACATTTCATATACGGTATCAATCAATTTGGGGTCAAAAACTCGACGTCCTTTAATTTCAAATACGGTACAATTATTCTTTAACAGAACCCGCTCCAATCTATGGATTTCTTGAATCGGTACCTCTAAGTCAAGCCATGAAGACAATCCTCTTAAAATACCCTCAGCCATAAGATGCAGCGACTGATTTAGGCTGTTTTTTTCACTTATCGTTTCACTCACATAATGAGAGCGTTTCATGCTTTGAAGGGATAAAAATATAAAGGATGCAATAAACTGGAATTGCTCTTGCGGAATCCAAATGGCATATTCCTTCTTGGTCACGGAGATTCGCTTGCGAATTTCTCGAAATAAGGGCTCGACATCGTCAAAGGGCAAAATCTCTCTCACCTCGCCATAGGTTTGATCTTTCAGGCTCTCAGCTAAGTACAATGCCGCAAAGATTCGTTTATCCGTTTCCTTTCCTTCTAATCGATATCCATATCGCGCCCGACTAATTAATTCCAATCCTTCAAGTTTTGCTTGGTCTTTCAATTCTTTTAATGTAGAAACAATGGTAGATCGGCTAACGCCCACTTCTTCCGCTAAAAACTCCGTCGTTATAAATTTCTCTGCGATAAACAATTGAATCACCACAAGCAATCGACGAGCTTTTGAGGAATAATTTCGATAGTCTTGATCCGGACTTTGAGAAATTAGTCTTTTCGCCGCTTCCTTCTTCTCAATCCAGACCCCAACCCTGGGCTTGGAATGAATTTCCGCTCCAACTTTCCTGAGCCAATAATTCATTTCTTTGATGTCATATCGAATGGTACGGATTGAAACCTGTAATTGATCCGCTAAATTCTGTACCACCATGGGAGCATCTTCTCTCAATAAGATCTTTAGAATTCCAACTTGCCTTTCCTTTAATTCCATTGTTTCCTCCTACTTGCATTCTATACGCTTTTTTAATCATGCAAAACAACAAAGTCTTTCCCTTTATATCGTGCAATTTTATACGATAAGTCTATCAAAAAAAGAGATCCCTCTCAACAGGACCTCTTTCAAATTATCTAACTTGCAGGATTTATCTCTTTCTTGCAGTGCGTATCTGCATGATTACCTTTTTACCTTAAACAGAACACTTTTATCGAAAGACTTCTTTCGCACATCGAAATTGCTTCATTTCAAAAGGATCTTCTGTAAAATTTGCCATACACTGATGCGTCTTCTTCATTTCTAGCAAAACCTCATAGCCCACTAGATCTGTTTTCAACAAATCACTCCCCACGATCACACAATCACCACATTCAACCCGCCCCTCATTGGGACCACCTTCAATAAAGACCTTCCGCCCATCCAAGAATATCAAATCTGGCTGAACCGCTGCCGCTATCTCAACAATTTTCTCATGTAAATTTTCTTGATGCAGTTCAATTCGCTGCAAAGGATGCATAAATCCAACAGCCAAGTTCATGCTTAAAGAAAAATCAGCATGCCGATGAGTTTTCAAATTTGCCAGATAAATGATTTTATCGACTTGATCGACCAATCTAGGCACCACCAGATCGGATAAAAATGAGAATTTGCCATTAATCCGAACCCATTCCAACTCGTTAAAACAAGCATACTCCACCTGATCGCCAAAGCGTGAATAGACCCCTGCTTCCTTCATCAGCTTGCGGGTTGGTAATTCCCCATTGGACGTACAATCTCCAAGGATAATTCGATGGATCCCGCGTTTCTTTAACTGATTAACAAGCCACTCAAGCATGTCAAGATCTGTAGAAGCCGGATACGGATTGGCTGAATGATAATTCACTTTAATCAAGACTCGATCATGAACATGAAATCCTCGAAAAATAACCCCTTTAACAGGCTCCATTTTTCGATCAATTTCATCCAAATCAACGCCATTAAACCGACGGGTTGATGTTCCCTTCACGCGGCGAATCCGAGGAGTAATCTTTCCAGAGACCTCCAGATCCTTTATGCCTTTAGGACCAAGGACTCGTTTTATTCTATACATAAAACTATTCATCATCGAAAACTCCTTATCTAGCTTGTACCTATCGGTCCGTCCCGTTCGAAATACTCTTCCTCACACAGAATTCATTTGATCTTACCCTGACAAATTAGATTTCAGTTTCCCTCTCTTTTTCACCTACCGTTCTAAAACGAAAAGGGTGAAAACACCACTTTTATACAGTCTAATTACCCATTCCGACCATTAGAGTAACGAGTCTCTGCTGCTAAACCACAAAAAAACTCAAAGGATTTCTCCTTTGAGCCTTTCCAATCATTTTATTTAAACTTCGTAGTCAACAACAACACGAGCCATGGCAATTGTCTTAATAAATCCACCTACGGCTTGATGTTTCGGATGAACCTGATATGCGTCCAAGTCTTCTTTTGAGTCGAAACTTGTTTCTAAAACTATGTCATAAGCCATATCGGAAACATTGTCATTCAGCCCAACTGCAATGACTTTGAGCTCTTCGATCTGGCCCTGAAGTGCCATCAGTCTTGCCTTCATTTCTTTCATGTTCTCTTCCTTGCTTCTTTCATGACTTGCCTTGATTTTCCACATTACCAAATGACGTACCATCATTTCCTCCTTATTCAAAAGACGGCGCTTCCGCGCCGCCATTTTATTTTGTACCTGTCGATCCCATGCCACCTGCGCGTTCAGAATCCGTATTTCCATTGTCAGCAACCAGGAAGGATATAAACAGCCCTTGGGCAATTCGTTCTCCCGCTTCAATTATAACCGCTTCCTCGCGGCAATTAAACAAAGCGATTCCAATATTACCATCATTGGATGCATTCTCGTAATAATCCGCATCGATGATTCCCGTCCCGTTGGCCAATACCAAGCCACGCTTGATACCGATAGAAGAACGCACATACAATTTCAGTACTTCTCCCTCTTGCATATAGGACTTCACATCAGTCCAAACCACATAGACTTTCCCAGCGGGAACTGTAAAGGTCTCAGGTGCGTAGAAATCATAACCGGCGGCGATCTTAGATCCCCGTGTCGGCAATTGAATCTTCAAGTTGCCGAATTTTCTTGCGTCCTCTCGAACAACTTCAAAACCTCGTATCTTCATGGTTCCCCCTATCGAATCGGACATACGCCGGTATCACAGCCATCGCTTCCGATATCCAATTGCTGTTCATGCTTCTCGTATTTGCTGATCAAATTCGGAATAAATGGTCGCATCTCTTCCACGCGACGTTGGTACTCATCCTTCTCGATCGACTCATATGGTAAAAGATCGTAAAAATTGTCATCCAATGATAAGAAGGACAAGGCAACAACCTCTTCCCAATGATCATAGACCCATTCTTCTACAAGATCCCACTCATGCTCTCGAACATGAACTGTAATCGAGCAATTGTGCTCCACGTAAGCATCCATAAAGAGCTTGTAGTTTTGCAATTGTTCCAAGGCGCTTACATCGTACTTGGTACGGCCTTCTGGTGCTTGAACCGGGAATTCAACCACTTTGGTTGAACAAGTTTTCCATTCTTGTCCCACTTCTGGGAATACGGGCCAGTCCAATTCTTCCGCAACCTTAGCCAATGGATCTGTCGCATTGATTCGCACACGACGAATATAATATGGAGAATGAGAATAATGAACACCGCTAGAAACTGTCGGCAATTGCGAAAGTGTTCCTTCCGGTTTGACTGTTGTCACCAAAATAGGTGCGTTCTCACCCAATTCCTCAGCATAGTGTTCAGCCGCCTCATTAGCAGCAACTTTCAACTCACCCAACAAGATAGCTTGATCGTCGACCGTCATTCCTACCGCATTGACCATATCTTGCCAGCCTGTAAGGGAGCATCCCACCAATTTATCTCTATTTTGAGTGGAGTCCCACATTGGCAATTCCAATTCCACGCATGTCATTCGATATCCAGCCTTAGCAGAAAGTCGTTGTGCATCCAACAAACCTTCTCGGTCCAAACTGCCATCTGCCTGTACATATGCGAAGGTATTAATGGTTGTCAGGTTGCATAATCCACGGGTATCCAAAAGAATCTCGCCGCAAGGATTAACGCCATTGAAATTTGGACGTCGCTTTTCAGCCGCAATAGCGTTGACAAATCCTGGTTCTCCGGAATAACGCATCTTTTCAATCTGCCAATGCCATTGCTCGCGGCTTGGCTTCTCACGATAGTAGATGGAGTTGTTGGACATTTGTCGGTGGATGATATCCTTGTCCACAATCCATTGTCCATCAATCTGCTTGTATAGATTGCTTTTTGCGTCAATGCATTCCGTATCATCAGAATCCACCAAGACGATCTCTGCTGTTCGGCGAACACCGCCGACAACAACATTCTCACCAATGATATTGGCAATATCCAAGCAATCTATTGGCTTCAATTTTACACGCTTTGCACTATGAATCACGCCGAGTTTCTTCATGACTCGATCGATTTTAAAGAACATATTTTTTAATGATTCATGACCCGATGCGGTTCCACCAAAGGTCTTTAATTTCTCACCCTTTGGACGAACATGATCGTAATTGATCACAATCGTTGTAATATCACGGTACTCATTGGAATACAAGACCTTGATATAATAATCTAAAGCCTGCGTCCATCCCTCTTTACTGTCGCCTACGGTAATTTTAACCGATGCATTGCGCGAGAAATGAAGGCTAGTTGAATCTTCTCGATCCGCCTTTGCTACCGGAGAATAATCTTGATGAATCAACTCATAATCCGTTCGAACCTTAGGCAATTGCTTGACATCGTCCTTCAAAATTCGAACCCCAACACCAGCACCGACCATTAATAGGTAAAACAAATCCTTAAATGCATCAAATCCATCAATGACTTCAAAGGCACAATTGTAATTGGAAATTGGATAATTCTGCGCAACCGGCGTTCCACCAACCCAAAAGGTACGACCGGATAAAAATTGTCTCAAATGAAAAATATTATCAAATAGCCGTTCTGCTTCCGCTTTTGTAGTCGGCACAAGACCTGCATTGTACTCAACCGCTCTTCGCACGGTTTCCCACCAATATTCCCGGCGGTTTTGATCCTGCAACCAACGAGAATAGGTGCGGTAATAAACAAAATTTCCCAATTGCTTCATTGGAGCAGGAAGATGCTTGTAACGGCTGACAAATTCATCTGTTAAAATTCGATCATCTGTCCGCTTCCTTGCATCCCTTGTTTTGTCTCGCTCATATCGATATAAAATATAGGCCTTAGCAACATCCTTGCGTGGCGAATCCATCAGATAGTTTTCGACCCAATCTTGAACTTCCTCAACTTGCATGGGAATACGTGAATCGCTAGCTGCTTGTCCAATCAGCTCTGCAATCTTCTGACTAAGCAGGTGATCTACACCATCCTTGGTCGCTTTCATCGCATTCTCAATGGCGCGAACGATCTTTTCGAGATTGAATTCTACCAGTCTCCCGTCGCGTTTTGATACTTTCATTCCATCGCCTCCTTATTGATCACCCACTAAATATAGGGGTTTATAATCTTATCTACTCTTCATATTGTACACCTAACCGTTTTCCATCACAAGAAATATTTCCCGGGAAACGGCAGGAAAAAATAAGCTCTACATGTAAACCCCATGGTTATGCCGTTTGCTCTTTTTGTCAGAAAAATAAGAAATCCGTGAAGAGTTTTCTCCACGGATCGATGAATCAATATTTTCCTACATTCACTTCCTAAGCGGACGGATTTTCCACTATAGGCGCTTCCGGTTCAGTAACAGGTTGAGGATTTATTTCCACTTCTGCTTCCGGTTCAGGTTCTGGTTCTGGTTCCGGCTGTGGTTTTGGCTTTGGCTGTGTCTTGATGATATATGGCGCTCGAGGATCAAAAGAGAAGTAACCACTTGAATCCGTTACCCCCTCCGGCAATAAAGCTTCTACCGTATAATTATTCGATGCACTCCATAATATCCATTCCTCATAGCCCGCATCATAGGTTGCCTCAATCTGTGCACGCACCTGTTTCGGACCGTAGGTTACAAAGTTCACACCATAATCACCTTTAATCCATGGTGCGGAAAAATCCTGCAGCCAAGGACGCATCAAGGCTTTCTTTCGTGTCGTTTCCGCTAGCTCAATCCGCTCATTCGCCTTTGACATCGTACCGTAAATAATTGCATATGGATCACTGTCTGGGAATTTAACGCCCAAGGTATTTTGATAGAAATGAGAGGGATAAACCATCGGCGACAAAACATCGCAGGCATCCGCCAGGGTTTCCAATTGATGACCAACCCCTTCTCCTGTTCTTGAAATGGTTACTTGGCCGAAGATATCCGCAGAGATCCTTACCCCGAATGGCGAAAGAACGTCCGTTGCGTGTTGAAGAAAATCAGCGATGGCCTGATTGCGATCAGCACCTTCATATTCCTTATAATCGATCAAGCTTAATTTCCCCTTGTCTGGAAAACGTACATAATCGAATTGAATCTCGTCAAAACCCATCTTCACAGCTTCCAAGGCAATCGCCAAAGGATACTCCCAGGCTTCTGGATTATAGGCGTTCAACCAGGCATTGCCATCTTTGTCTTTCCATACGCTGCCGTCGGCATACTGAATAGCCAATTCCGGATAAGCTTCCGCCACCCGCGAATTCTTAAAGGTCACCACCCGCGCCACCGTATAGATCTGTTCTGCCTTCAAGCGATCCCAATTGACAGAGAACTTAGGCGACAAGGGTGCATTGTCCAGTCCTTCTGCAACGGCCATGGGTACACGCGTCGGATAGGTAAAGTGTCCGTTGTCATTGTTTACATCAATAATCATGGCATTGACCTCTGTCGTCACAGCCAAATCTAACAAAACATCAAACTTCGGATTATAACCAATCACGTTACCCGTGACATAAATCCCCTTAACCTTCGTTTGATTCTCGAAGGCTTTCCAGCTTCGATCAACCGGCATATAATCCGGCTCGCTAAATGGATCTTGGCTTGTTGCAAATCCTGTAGTCATGCTTGCTATAAATAATCCGGCCATCAAACCGGCAAGTACTTTTCTTTTCATTATTTTCGCTCCTTTAAATATGCTTTCTTTATTATATCCTAGGAGTGGTGGGCTAGCAATCCAAATCCGCCATCTTATTATGAATTGGAGGTGATTGTGACTGAAAAGTAAACGAATACCAATCAAGCACCCTATCATGTAGGACAAATCGTGGTCAACTATTTTTAACTTTCGAAATGCCCTCTGTTTAAATACACAAATCCACGGGTAAATGGTTAATGGCAAAGTAGATCGCTTTGTACCTTTCCTTTAAGTATACCTGTTCCATACAAAAGGACCCGTCGACGGACGGGTCTTTTTGCCTTTCAAATTCTAATTTTTTTTACACAAAAAAAAAACAAACCACGGATTCTTCATCGTGATCTGTTTTTTTAGTTTAGAATAAATTCTAAAAGTGGTGGGCCTAGATGGACTCGAACCATCGACCTCACGCTTATCAGGCGTGCGCTCTAACCTGCTGAGCTATAGGCCCCTGTCTTTTTGCGACTTCTACATGATATCGAATTCATCCATAAAAGTCAAGGTAAAATCATAAAAAAACCTAGGGGTTTTTCCCCCTAGGTTTATCGTTTTTTATTGAACGGATGTTGACTCAATAATCCCAAATCCGCCTTTCTTTCTTCGATACACAACAGCCATTTCTTCCGTGTCACTATTAAAAAAAACAAAGAAATCATGTCCCAATAAATCCATTTGTAAAACTGCTTCTTCAGGATTCATCCATTTCATATCAAACCGCTTGTGCTTAATAATTTGAATCTCTTCTTCTTCCGATTCTGTGTATTCTGGAATATCTCCGAAACGAATAGATGCACCATGATGCTTTCTCTTCTCTAATTTGGTTTTATGCTTGCGAACTTGCCGTTCAAGCATCTCAACAACTTGATCAAGAGAATCATACATATCGAAACTTGATGCTTCAGCTCTCATTAAGGCACCTGCAAAAGGAATCATCACCTCAATAATATGCTGATCCTTTTCCTTTGTGAAAGTGGCTGTCGCCTCCACTTCCTGATTAAACATGCGATCTAACTTTCCGAGCTTTGATTCGACCCTCCTTTGAAGTGATTCCCTAACATTCAAGTTTTTGCCTACGATTTTGATTTTCATCTTCACATCTCCTTCCAGGTCGATCCGTTCCCCTCAAGGGGTACTAGGTTATATATATTATACCGTTATTTTTCGAATTCTAACATGTAATCGTCATTGTAATTGCTGTGTATAATGTGGATAAGTTTGTGGATATGTAAAAAGTAGGAAAATCGCAAAACCATCAGCCTTCCGACCCTTAGTCACTATTTTCAGATCATTCTAATCATTTGTTATCCACAGGGTCAAAGCCGCGTGGTTGCTAATTTTCAGAATGTTTATCCCCACTTATCCCCACAGGCTTCTGGATAAGTATTTCTGCCTTGTGGAAATGCTTGTTTTCCTATTGTGAATCATGTGGATAAGTTTGTGCATAACTGATGGTTAGCCACTTTAAGAGATTTCCACTTGTGAATAAATTGTGAATCCTATCTACGAGTGGCAAAAGTTAAAACAACAATTTCCTTAGTTTCCCACTTAAGGAATTCCAAGGAACAGCTTTCCGCAGTCGCTCCCGTGGTCAAAACATCATCAATTAGCAAGATGCAATTGGGCTTTTCAATTGGTTCATATTTTGAGTTCAATCGAAAGGCATGACGTAAACTGAACTTTCGTTCAGCTGCTGTTAATTCCTTAAGAGCCTTTGTCGCTTCTGTTCGAATTAACCAATCCTCAACCACAGGAAGTCCCCATCGTTTTCCCAAGGCATGTGCCATTAAACCCGCTTGATTATATCCCCTTTTGCCATATCGCTTGAGATGGATTGGGACAGGAACAATAACATCGACCTTCTTCACATCTTCTCGTTTTTCAAAAAAGAGAGCCATTTCTCCTGCCAATGCTCGTGCCAATTCTGGATGATTCTCGTATTTCATGCGCAAAATCAATTCCCTGGCCAATCCTTCATAAAGGTAAGGTGCACAGGCTTGCGAGAATCCGCGCGAATACTTCATACACCACTCACAATACTCGCCATCAGCAATGGGTTTTCCACACCGCCTACAATAGGAATTGCCTACTGGGGATAACTTCGAACGACAAGACGCACAAAATTTTGCCCTTCCCAATCCTTCTACATAGTCGCCGCAAGCAAAACAAATATCCGTCTCTGGATAAATCCAATCTGACCACATACGATCACCTCTCTTCTATTATAAGGCAATTGAAAACCCCTTCTGTCTTTCTTCTGAAAAAACAGTGAAATAACGTTCAAAATTTCTAAAGCGACAAGATTACGTCTGGCAATTATATTTCTTTGATTCTTTTCTTGACATGATAGAGAAAGACCCATATACTCAGAGTAAATACTTTATCGCTTTAGCGTAATAAAGCAACAGAAGGAGAAACTCATGGTAAAAAACTTTCCAGATGGCGTACGTGATTTAACCAGTGAAGATTTGCAACTTGTCGAAGAAACGGCAACCACGATCCGTCGTCTTTTCCAATCCTACGGATACCGATCTGTACAAACCCCAAGCTTTGAATCCTACGACCTATATCACTTCCCAGGTGCACCGGATCGCAATTCCATGTTGAAATGCATCGATGCTTCGGGTCGTGTTCTCGTATTACGTCCCGATGCAACAGTTCCCCTAGCAAGAATGGTCGCAATGAATTATCCACAAGAAAATTCTTTGCGCTTTTCCTATCAAACAACAATCTTCCGAAAGGCGGAAGCAGGAGTCGGCGACCTAAGTGAATGGCATCAAGCAGGAATTGAAACCTTTGGCGATGCGACCCCTGAAGTCGACGCCGAAGTTATATCCATCGGTGTTGAAGCCCTTCTCGCTCTTCAGTTGAATAATCTGCATTTTGATCTGGGTCATGCCGGATTCCTAGCAGGGCTCTTTGAGTCTCTATCCCTACAAAAGGAACAAGAGAAAGAATTGATGGGGTACGTAGAAAGCAAAAATCTACCGGAACTTGAACGGGCCATTCGCACTTGGGATCTTTCTCAGGAGGGTGCACGCGCTCTTTTACGTCTTCCCCAACTATACGGACAGCCTCAAGCCGTATTAAAGGAAGCGCGAAGCCTATGTCTAAACGAGCAAATGGAAAATGCCGTTTCTAATCTTGCGCAGGTTGTCGAGAATTTGAAAGATCTGATTGATGTGCCACTGCAACTCGATTTTGGTTTTACCAATCGTATGCATTACTATACGGGATTGATCTTCAAGGGATATATGCAAAATGCTGGAACCGCTCTTGTATCTGGTGGTCGCTACAATGATTTGAGTACGCAATTTGGTCCCAATCGACCTGCGTGCGGATTTGGCCTCAACCTCAGCTATCTCAGCACCCTATTGCCAAAGGCAATTGCACAGATTCCTGAGGTGGTTCGATATTCCAAGGAAACCAGAAAACTGATTCTACAAAAAGCAAGAGTTAAAAGACAAAGTGGTTCCATCGTTATCACCCTTTCAGAAGGCGCAAATTCACCAGCTGATCAAGAGGTTGTCGACCTACGGAATCTGAAGGAGGCAATTCAATGGTAAAAATCGCATTAGCAAAAGGACGCCTGGCAGAAATCGCTATCGAACTTCTTCAGGCCAGTGGTTATCAGTTCCCAGACTACTCAAAGAAAAGCCGAAAGCTAGTCTTCGAAGATGAAACGAAAACCATCGGTCTTACCTTTGTCAAATCCATGGACGTTCCCATCTATGTGGAAAAAGGCGCTGCCGATATCGGCATTGTCGGAAAAGATATTTTGATGGAAATCGAACCCGATGTCTATGAAATGCTGGATTTGAAAATGGGTGCTTGCAGAATCTGTGTAGCTGGATACCCGAATACGAAAATTCGTCGCCAGCAATTGGTAATCGGTTCCAAATATCCCAATGTCGCTAAAAAATATTTTCAAAAGCAGGGAATCAAAACGGAAATTGTTCACTTGAATGGTTCCGTCGAGTTGGCGCCCATTATGGGTTTGTCCGACGTGATCGTGGATATTGTGGAAAGTGGTAAAACATTAAAGGAAAACGGACTGGTGGTATTGGAAGAGATGCATCCCATCTCCGCCCGCTTAATCGTCAACAAGGTCTCCTTAAAAACAAAAGGAAATATTGTTGAAGCCTTAATCGAAACCCTAAGAGAGGAGACGTTGAACCGCTATGAAGATCGTTAAGCATACAAGAGACCTAACCAAAAAAGATCTCGACACCCTCTTAAACCGTGCGGACAGCGATCTGGCTCAAGCAGAATCAATTGTTCGAAACATACTTCAAGACATTCAACAAAACGGCGATTCCGCCCTGATGACTTACACAAAAAAATTCGATTGTTCCTTTCCCCGCCCCTTGAAGGTAGCGGCGGAAACACTGAAAGAAGCCCTGGAAGCCTGCGATCCTGAATTGATCGCAACCATTACGGAAGCAGCTGACAATATTCGATCCTTTCATCAAGAACAAGTCGAAGAAACTTGGTGGACAGAACCCCGGCCCGGCGTAAAGCTTGGACAGAAAATTACCCCCCTTGACCGTGTGGGTCTTTATATTCCCGGTGGAAAAGCCGCCTATCCTTCAACAGTTCTGATGACAGCCATTCCCGCACAAGTTGCAGGCGTACAAGAAATCGCCCTTGTATCTCCACCACAGAATAACGGTGAAATTCATCCCATTATTCTAGCTACAGCGGCTATTTTAGGTATCGATGAAGTCTATCGAGTTGGAGGCGCTCAATCGATTGCCGCCTTGGCCTACGGGACGGAAACCATTAAAAACGTTGACAAGATCGTCGGTCCCGGAAACCTATACGTTGCTCTGGCAAAAAAAGAAGTCTTTGGCCGCGTGGATATTGACATGATCGCAGGTCCCAGCGAGATCGCCATCATCGCCGACGAAACTGCCAATCCAATCTTTGTCGCTGCCGATCTTTTAAGTCAGGCAGAGCATGACGAAAGAGCCGCTTCTATTTTGATTACCACGAGTCAAGCTTTAGCAAAAAGTGTGCAAGCTGAAATCGAAATTCAATTGAACCAGTTAGATCGACAAACCATTATAAAAGCATCTTTAGAAAACTACGGCACTATCTTCCTAACAAGCACGCTGGAAGAAGCCGTTGACATTTCAAACATGCTGGCGCCAGAGCACCTTGAACTACAGATGAAAGATCCAATGAAATGGGTCCCTAAAATTCGCCATGCCGGCGCAATCTTTATTGGTCCCTATACACCAGAACCCATCGGGGATTACTTTGCAGGACCCAATCACACCTTGCCAACATCCGGCACGGCTCGATTCGCCTCCCCCCTTGGCACCTATGATTATTGCAAACGAAGCAGTCTGGTCTTCTATGATCAGACCGCCTTATCGGCTGTAAGCAAACGGGTCGCCGCCTTTGCACGAGAAGAAGGCCTCGACGCCCACGCCTACGCCATAGAAAGGAGAGTCGAGTCATGAATCCATATTTGCGCAAGAACGTGCAGGCGATCATGCCATATAAAACCGATACCAGCGAATACGAGGTCATGCTTCATGCCAATGAGAATCCATTCAATCCCTTTCGCGATTTAAAACACGAGATTATGAATGCCCTCTTTGAGTGCAATGGGAATCGCTACCCAAGCATCGATGCTGCGCCCCTTCGGGCCGCTTTAGCAAAGGACATGGGCTTTTCGCAAAATCAGATTCTTTGCGGAAACGGATCTGACGAGATCCTTCAAATGATTGTTCAAGCCTTTATCGATCCCGATGACACCATTATCAGCTTGGCCCCCACCTTTTCCATGTATCAATTCTTTGCTGAGGTGCAAGGCGCAAACTTTATCCATGTTTCAGCTGACCCAATAACCCTGCAGGCTTCCCTAGAAGAATTGGCGAGTCAAGCCAATGCATCAAAGGCAAAATTGATTATCCTTTGCAACCCCAACAATCCGACCGGACAGGGATTTTCCAAAGAAGAGATCATGACTCTAATTCATTCAACGAAAAGCTTAGTTCTTGTGGATGAAGCCTATATCGAATTCTACGGCGAATCCATGATTCATGAGATCAATACTTGTCAGCGACTAATTGTCACCCGCACATTTTCCAAGGCCTATGGCCTAGCGGGGATTCGCGTAGGTTATGCGGTGGCTGACGCATCTTTGATTGCATCACTGGATCGGGTTCGCGCTCCTTATAATTTAAATGCAGCTAGCCAGGCCATCGCTATGGTTGCCTTGAAGAACAAACAACTCTTTGAAAAACAAATCTCGCTTTTGTTGCAGGAACGTGATCGAATGGAACGCACCCTAGTAGAATACCCAGGTCTTTCCCTGTTTCCAACCAAGGCGAACTTCATCTTGATTCGCTCGGAAGAGGCCGAAAATATCGAAAAGGCCTGCCTTAAATCTTCCATCCAAATCCGCGGATATCAATCTTCAGGCTTATTAAAGAATTGTCTGCGAATCAGCATTGGCAAGCCCGAAGAAAACGATCAGCTACTGACCATCTTTAAGGAGGTGCATGCATGAGAACTGCCAGCATCGTACGTAACACCTTGGAAACCAAAATCAATTGCACCATAAGTCTTGAAGAAGGAAAATCATCCGTTTCAACAGGAATTGGATTTTTCGACCATATGCTCATATTAATGGCCAAGCACGGCCGTTTCACCCTAAAACTACAGACCGACGGAGACTTGGAAGTGGACACCCACCATACTGTCGAAGATATCGGTATTGTCATGGGACAAGCCTTTCGTCAAGCCTTGGGTGACCGAAAAGGTTTGATTCGATACGGCACGACCTTTACACCCATGGACGAAGCCCTCTCTAGAGTCTGCACCGATATCGGCGGTCGATTCTTTCTCGTATACGAGGTCCCAAACCTACGCGAGCATGTCGGCGACTTGGAATGTGAAACCATTGAAGAGTTTTTTATCGCCTTCGCACAAAACGCGAAGATCAATCTGCATATTTCGACCCTTTCCGGTCGCAATCAGCACCATATTTTTGAATCCGTTTTCAAAGGAGTTGGACGCGCATTAAAAAAAGCGTGCATAATAGATCCAACGATCAATGGGTATCTTTCAACGAAAGGGGTGATCGAATGATCGCGATCATCGATTACGGTGTGGGAAACTTAAAGAATGTCCGCCATGTATGTAAACTTCTTGAGATTCCCGCCCAAGTCACCCGAGACCCCGAATTCATTCGGGCAGCAGATGCCATTATCCTCCCGGGAGTTGGCGCCTTTCGAGACGCCATCAAAAATCTAAAAAAGTACGATCTAATCGATTTATTAAAGGAAGAAGCCCAAAGTGGAAAGCCCTTCTTGGGCATCTGCCTTGGCATGCAAGTTCTTTTTGAAAAAAGTTACGAAGACGGCCAATGGGAAGGCTTAGGATTGATCGAAGGCGAAGTCGTTCGCTTTGAAGATGTTCCAAAAGTCCCGCATATGGGATGGAATACCCTGACCAAAATGAACGAAAGTCCCATTACCAAGAATATTGAGGACGATTCCTATGTTTATTTTGTTCACTCCTATCACGCCCTTTGCAAGAATCCTCAAGACGTGATCTTCGCAACGGAATATGGCAAAATGGTTCCAGCCCTTGTTCAAAAAGGTAATGTGCTGGGCATGCAATTCCACCCGGAAAAAAGCGCCGATGTAGGCCTGCAACTATTAATGAATTTTAAGGAGATGATAGGATGATTGTTTTTCCAGCTATCGATATTAAAGACGGACAATGTGTCCGCCTCTTTCAAGGCAAAAAAGAAGAAGTAACTGTCTATGGCCAAGATCCGGTTATCATGGCCCAAAAGTGGGAAGCAGAGGGAGCAAAATGGCTCCATGTTGTTGATCTTGACGGCGCCTTTACTGGCCAGCCCCAAAACCATGAAGCCATTATGAATATTGCAAAATCCATTGCCATTCCCATTGAGGTCGGCGGCGGCATTCGAACCGAAGCCCAGGCACGCGCCTACCTTGAAGCCGGCGTGCAGCGAGTAATTTTTGGCACATCAGCCGTCAACAATCCCGGTTTGCTGAAAAAACTCACAGGAGAATTTCCAGGACAAATTGCTGTATCCATCGATGCCAAGGACGGGCTTGTCCGTGTGGAAGGCTGGGTGAAGGGATCCGCTATTGATGCGGTGCTTTTTGCCGAGGAACTCTTTGCCATGGGCATTGATACCTTTGTTGTCACCGATATTCGACGTGACGGTGCCATGACAGGACCCAATTTGGAAATTATGACTGAAATTAAAGAAAAAATTCCCGCACAGCTGATTGTAAGCGGTGGTGTCCGATCCAATGATGATCTTTTTCAAGCGAAAAAGCATGGTTTTTATGGCGCAATTACCGGCAAAGCCCTTTACGAAGGTGCCATTCAATTAAGCGAATTTGCGGAGGAAGAATCATGTTAGCCAAGCGCATTATCCCCTGCCTAGACGTTGACCACGGCCGGGTGGTAAAAGGAAAGAAATTTAAATCCATTCAAGACGTTGCAGATCCGGTCCAACTGGCTAGGCGTTACTCCCTGGAAGGGGCAGATGAGTTGGTCTTTTACGATATCACCGCTTCTTCGGAGAATCGCGGAATTTTCCTCGATACCGTAGAACGGGTAGCGGAAGAGGTGCGCATTCCCTTTACCATCGGTGGTGGCATCCGAACGCCCGATGACTTTCGAAAGGTTTTATTGGCCGGTGCCGACAAGGTCTCCGTCAATACGGCAGCCGTGCTCAACCCAGAATTAATCGCTCAGGCTGCGGGCATCTATGGCAATCAATGCGTCGTTCTTTCCATCGATGCCAAGAATCAGGGCGATCATTGGGAAGTCTTTATTCACGGTGGAAGAACCGCCACTGGCATTGATGTGGTTGAATGGGCAAAACAAGGGGAAGCCCTTGGAGCCGGTGAAATCTGTCTAAACGCCATCGATGCTGACGGTGTTAAAACAGGCTATGCCTTGGAAATTACCAAGGCCGTCAGCCAGGCTGTAGGCATCCCCATTATCGCATCGGGCGGTGCCGGAGAAATGGTTCATTTTGCTCATGTCTTAGAAGGCGGTGCCGATGCGGCCCTGGCTGCCAGTGTCTTCCACTATGAACAAATTCCCATTCCGACATTAAAAGACTATTTACGCAACCGCGGATTAATTATCCGGTAAGGAGGACAAAATATGAAACTTGCAATCGACAAACTACAATTTAACCAAGCTGGTTTAATCCCGGCAATCGTCCAGGACGAAACAAGCGGTGCCGTCTTAATGCTGGCTTATATGAATGAGGAATCTTTGAAAAAAACGATGGAGACCAAAGAAACCTGGTTTTACTCCAGAAGCCGCCAAGAACTCTGGAACAAGGGCAAAACCAGCGGCAATACCCAAGCCGTAAGCTCTCTTCTCTACGATTGCGACGGCGATACCTTACTGGTGCTTGTGAATCCAGCTGGTCCCGCCTGCCATACCGGCAAGACCTCTTGCTTCTACCGCACCTTGGATGAGTCTCCCCTGCCTAAGGCAACCATGCTCAGCATTTTGGAAAGCTTGGTTCTAGAGCGAAAAGAAACCCCTGTCGAGGGTTCTTACACCAACTACCTGTTCGACAAGGGCATCGATAAAATTTTAAAGAAGGTTGGCGAGGAAAATGCCGAAGTCATCATCGCGGCAAAAAATCCCGACCGGGAAGAAGTGGTCTACGAAACAGCCGACCTGGTCTATCACCTGACCGTGCTTCTTGCGGAAAGAGAAATCTCTTGGGATGAAATTATGCAAGAATTGAAAAAAAGACACAAAAAATAATGCGAGCAAGCTCGCATTATTTTTTTATCCACCAATCAATTTTTCAATCGTTTCTTTCTCTCGCAGGGCATCAATCCAAGCCTTTGGAATTCCCTCGACGCCATGAAAAGCCCCCAAAACCATCCCCACAAACATGCCACGCGCCGCCGAATCTCCGCCCGCCATGGCATTGGCTTCAAGTGCCAAGGCATAATTTTCCTCAAAACATTTAATCAGATAAATGCTGGATGGAAGCGCATGGGCAATATCACAAGTTTGACCAAAATTCTTGATCACATCATTGGCCTGCAAAGAATCTGCTTTCAAGCCCTTTGTGATCAAGGGCCCAATGGTGCTATCGGCCGGAAGATCGCTGACAGCTTTTTCTATAGCATCCATGGGTTGAACCCCTTCAACGACCAGCTTTACTACACTTGCTAAAAACTGAGCCGCGTCTAAAACTTTTCTGGAACGATGTGTAATCGCAGTCTCCTCTTGCACATAGTTAAACAGATTTGGGTCATTATAATAGTAATACAATAAAGGCGCTATCCGTACCGCCCCACCAAGCTCCGTACTCATGGATCCAGCGGGAAATTTTCCAGCCATCATCTGATCATAAGTCTCATGACTTGCGTGATCATGATAACCCTTGTACTTCCCCATCTTCACTTTCCATTCCAGATAAAATCGATCCCGATTCCAGCCCTTGTTCTGATCTAAAGAATCTAGCAGCCAAAGGGTTTGATCCCCATAATGGGTGAAATCTCCAGCCACTTTTCCCGGATGATAATGTGTACTTGGCGGCAGTAACTCTTCAACCAATCCAACTTCCTTACGGATTCGTTCTTGATCATAAATCCAATGAACACCTAATGCGTGGGAATCCGCAACCAAACTCCCCCATAATAATCCTTGCAGTCTACGATACATAGGCATCCTCCTCTCTATCCTATACATACCCGAAAAAGAAATAAGAAACGAATGGCCTTGGCCTTTTCTCTTTCTTCTTAAAATTTGTTAAAAATAGTTTTAAAAAATTTCCTTCCGCTTGCTTAATCTGTATAATGATAGTATTGGGGAGGAATTCAAATGGAAATGAAAATCCTAATCGCGGAAGATGATCGAGAAATTCGAGAGCTCGTCCGCATGCATTTGGAAACCGACGGATATACCGTCGTAGAAGCGGAAAACGGCCAGGCTGCCATTGATCTTTTTCATCCAAACAGCTTCCATCTAGTCTTGTTAGATCTGATGATGCCAGTCAAAGGTGGACTTGAAACCCTGCAAGAAATTCGTGAGCAAAGTGAAGTACCCGTTATTCTCTTAACCGCAAAGGGAAAAGACGAGGACAAGGTAGTCGGATTCGGCTTGGGTGCTGACGATTATTTGGTCAAGCCTTTCAGTATGGTCGAACTGCTCTCACGAGTCAAAGCGCAACTCAGACGCTATACGAAGTATACGGCTTACGCGCCTACACAATCATCCATTTTGAATAATGGAAGTCTTCGCTTGGATCAAAAACGATTTGAATGTAAGAAAAATGATGAGGTTATTAAACTCAATCCCATGGAAATGAAATTGCTGACTTTCTTTATGGAGAATATTGGCACCACTTTCACTAAAAAACAATTATTTGAAAACGTCTGGGGCGAGCCCTTTTTTGGAGATAATAATACGGTAATGGTTCATATCAATTTCTTGAGAAATAAGATTGAAGATGATACCAAAAATCCAATGTATATCCGAACCATTCACGGAATCGGATATCGAATGGAATCCCATCGTGACTAAAACTTTACAGCGCCAACTCAAATGGGAATTCAGCATATTTATGATCCTTTTGATGGTAGAAATCTTTCTAGCCATCCTCTTTAGCCTTTCTTATAACACAATTTTTCACGCAGATACGCTCTTGAACTTTGATGAAATCTATCAAGATGTTGTCGAATTTGGACCCGAAGAGGCTTTTCGGATCAACAACTTACCCGAGGGTGTCGAGATCGAAATTATCAATGACAACAATCAAATTGTTGATCAATACAACAGCAAACGGCGGCCCGGATATAAGTACTCTCAAAAGGAAATCAACATGTTTCTAAATAATCATTATTTAGATATTTATGCCCATTATCCCGAAGATGACAGTCAAGAATTTGTTTTATTCTTTGTGCCGAATGCAGATCCTTCCGCTTCCTTCGATGTAATATTTTTTAGCGTCGGATTCTTTTTGTTGCTCGTATTTTTAACCATTCATGTTATCTCGCAGCGTCTGGGCTATAAGTTTCTAGCTCCACTCAATGCCTTGATGCATGGGGTTCGAACCATTCAAAGTGGTGATTATGACGCAGAGATTGAATTTATCAGCAACTCTGAATTCGATCAAGTGCGTGACGCAATCAATGACTTATCGAGTAATCTCTCTAAAGAGATACTCAAGCGAAAAGAAGTAGAAGCCTCTCGTAATCAGTTGATTGTCGATATTTCCCACGACCTAAAGACACCTTTGACCAATGTTATTGGCTATAGCGAGATACTTTTGAGAAATTTGAACCAAGCACCTCATCATGATCAGCAACACAATGAAATGAAACGATATCTTGAAATTATCTCAAAGAACGGAAAGCAGGCCAACTACCTCTTGCAAGACTTGGCGGAGCTTTCTCAACTACAAGCGCCTAATCTTAGAATTGCGTGCAAATCTATTGATCTGCCCGAGTTCTTACGAGAATTTGCCATCAGTTGCATCCCAGAACTGGAAGAAGCTGGCTTCCAATACGTCTTTGAGATTCCAGAAGAAGAGATTGCTTGTGAAATTGATGAACGAAAACTGCGCAGAGCCTTCCAGAACTTAGTCGACAATGCCATTAAGTATAATACGGAAGGAACCGAACTTAAGATCAGACTACTTGAAGATGAAAAAAATGTTCGTCTGGTGTTCCAAGATGACGGAATCGGTATTCCGCATGCCTACCAAGCCGATATCTTCGAGCCCTTCATCCGTGCCGATCAAGATCGAAATCGGTCAACCGGAGGCAGCGGACTTGGATTAGCTATCACAAAGAAGATCATCGAGAAGCATGGAGGCAAGATTTCACTCTACTCGGACCCTTCTGGTTCTACCTTTTCCATTCTTCTTTCGAAAAAATGTAATTGTGATTTGGAAATCGATAAAATTGAAATCGAACGATAAAAGAAGCACCCACCGCTATGAACCTGCGGTGGGTGCTTCTTTTAATCCATTAAATACTCGGCTGCCTTCTGCAATTTTTGCTTTAAACCTGAATATCTTTTTTCCGTTTGATTGTTTTGAATCATACGCTCCAAAACCCGCGTCTGCCCGACCAAAACCACAAGCTGCTTGGCACGCGTAATGGCTGTATAGATTAGATTCCTAGTCTCTAACATTGGCGGCAAACTCGACAGTGGAATGACCACCACTGGGAATTCACTTCCTTGGCTCTTATGGATGGTGATGGCATAGGCCAACGTAATTTCCTCTAATTGGTTGTATTCATAGAGGATTTCCTTCTCTTCGTCAAAAAGCACGGTCACTTGCTTGTCTTTCACATTAACCCCGGTAATTCGACCAAAATCTCCATTAAACACGCCCTCACCTTGACCGGAATACACGCCATCAACCTTCCGCTTCCACTCAACTTGATAATTATTCCTGGTTTGCATCACCCGATCCCCAAGGCGAAAGGTGATTGTCCCCAACTCAATTTCCGGTTTATTGGCACCCGTTGGATTCATAGCCGCCTGCAGCGCTTCATTAAGAGGCAATACCCCCACACCGCGTTTTCGAGTTGCCGTCAACACCTGGATCTCTTGATAAGGATCAAACCCCTTCCATTTTGGCAAACGATTGACAACCAGATCCACAACAGTATTCAGTACCTGATCATGATTCTCTCGAATAAAGAAGAAATCCTTCTCCTTTTGATTCATCTCTGGTTCCATTCCCTGATTGATTTTATGGGCATTGACAACGATCATGCTTTCTTGCGCCTGTCGAAAGACTTCTGTCAATCGAACCACCGGCACAACCCCGCTCTCAATCACATCACGAAGCACATTGCCAGCCCCCACAGAAGGCAATTGATCCACATCGCCGACCAAAATCACCTGGGCTTCCGGCGGCACCGCCCGCAAAAGATAATAAAACAACAAAATATCGATCATGCTAGCCTCATCGATGATAATCAAGTCCCCTTCTAAGGGATTGTCTTCATCTCGACCAAAATTAAGTCCTTCTCCCCCCTCAGATCGGCCATACTCCAGCAATCGATGAATCGTTTTGGATTCCCGTCCCGTCGCTTCGGCCATCCGTTTGGCAGCCCGTCCTGTGGGTGCTGCCAATAGAATATCCAAGTCATGATCTTCCGCAAGATCCAAAATGGTATTAATTGTTGTCGTCTTTCCCGTACCCGGACCCCCGGTAATCACCGTTACCGCAGATGTTAAGGCCGTATGAATCGCTTTCTGCTGGGTCAATGCCAGATCTATTTTTTTCTGATCCTGAACCGACTGAATACGAGCCTTCAGCATCTCCTCATCACGGTCTATGTTTTTTGTCGCAAGGGTAATCAAGGCCTGAGCACTAAAGGCTTCCGCTGCAAAATAGGCCGGCAGATACACCTGATCCTCTTCACCACCCGCTACCACCTTCAATTCCCGATTCGCTGCCATTTCAAGAATCGTATTTTCAATAGGCAGAATCTCAGCCCCCAAAAGTCGCTTGGCTTGGCGCACAAGCATATTTTTTGGCGCGTAGGTATGCCCCTGATTGGTCAATTGTTCCAGGGAGTAAAGAACCCCTGCATGAATTCGAAAAGATGAATTGGGATCAATGCCCAGGCTTGTTGCAATCCGGTCAGCCTTAACAAAGCCAATTCCTTTCACATCTTTTGCCAGCATATAAGGATTGTTCTTTACCTTTTTTACAGCGTCATTTCCGTATGCTTTATAGATCTTCAAGCAATTGGCAACACCTATCCCGTAATTCTGTAAGAACAACATGATTTCACGAATTCCCCGCTGTTCCTGGAAGGCGGTCGCTATGGTTTCCGCTTTCTTGTGACCAATACCATCGACTGATTTCAATCGCTCTGGATTGTATTGCAAGATATCCAAGGTCTCTTCGCCGAAGGCGTCCACAATCCGCTTTGCTGTCTTTGTTCCAATTCCCGGAATCAAACCCGATCCCAAATATTTGAGGATCCCATCGACATCCGTAGGCGGAACTTCCTCGTAATGATCAACCCGCAATTGCTCGCCGAATTTGGGATGCTTGATCATATCGCCTGATACGCGAATTGGCATTTCTTCTTTCAAAAAGGGAAAAGTGCCCACGATGGTGAAGTAGGTATCGTCGGTCTCTAAAACAGCGACAGTATATCCTGTCTCCTCGTTTCGATAAATGATTTCTATGATTTCTCCTGTACGCTCGATCATCTAGTCGTCTCCCTTCATCTTTCTCTATTATACCAAAGGGACACATAAAAAAAAGAGCGGCTTCCCGCTCTTATTCATCCTTCTGATCTACTTTGCCAAGATTCACATAGGTCGGTCTTTTTTCTTTGCTTTGTTGATCCTCTTTCGATTTGTCCTCTTGCGTAAAGGTCTGTGAATAAGTTTGCCGAATGATCTCCAGCTTTGCACCACAATTTTGACAAAATTTTGCATCCTCAGGATTACGTGCTCCACATGAGAAACAATATCCTTCCCCTTGAACTTCTTCTTGTCCTAGGGAAGCCTTCAAACCTCGAATTTCATCATTTATTTTGTCGATTTGTCTAAGTTCAGATTCAAAGGCAGCCAGATCGATATTTTCTTTCTTGGCTTGAAGAACAAACTTTTTCCCAATATCCCGTTCCACCCGTTTAATCTCAGCTTCAAGCTGACGAATCTGATACTTAAGACGCGAATCGCTCATCTTTTCTTCCGCAACACGCCCAACATCACCCAATGCATCTCCTGCAGTATCTACAATTTCTTTAATGTTTTGACCTAAACGATCGAAAAATTGTCTTGCCATGATTTTCCCTCCGAATTATCCAACTTCATCATTATTATACCACAAAAAATCAAAATCAAATCCTAACTCAATAGTAATACCAATAGCGGAATGCTTACCACGGATAACAAGGTTGTTAAAAATACCGTCTGACTCGACAACTGATAATCCGCATCATAAAGCTGTGCAAAGATCGCGCCATTTGCAGCAGCTGGCATACCGGCCATCACAACAGGAATTCCCAAGGTCAAGCCACCAAATCCAAATTGCTTCAAAACAAAATATGTCAGAAGTGGCATCCACACCATACGCAGAAAACTTGTCAGCCACAGCAACCGATTCTTAGCCATTTCTCGAATCGAAGAACCATGAAGCATGGCACCTACCGTCAACATGGCAAGGGGCGTTGTCAATCCACCAATCTGCTCAAAAACCATATCTATGGGTTGAGGCTTGTCGATGGAAAATAAAAAACAAATCAAACCAATGGCCAAAGCAATGAGATTCGGGTTGGTCAACATTGTTTTTATCTGAAAATGATTGCCCTCCTTTTGATGCTTGCTTAACATAAAAATCCCGATGGTATACAGAAAAACATTAAACCAGATATTATAAATTGCCGCGTAAAACAATCCTTCCTGTCCGTATACGGCTTGTATAACTGGATATCCCATGAATCCAACATTGGCAAAAATCAAAGCAAAACCATGCACCCCTTCCTGACGCGGCTTTACATGAATCATCTTCATATAGGCCCAAGCCATAAGCGTCGCTAGTAGATAATAACCCAATCCACTCACTAGGATCATTGATGCATTCCTCATCATCACCGGATCATAGGTAAAGTTCAGTGCGCTGATGATCAATGCGGGTAAGGTGACATTACCAATAAACCGGGATAGACGTTTCACCATCCCATCATCGAAAATATGAATTCGTACCAGGAAGAACCCCAAAATTATTTCCAAAAACAATACAATTACTGCATAAAACACATTCGTTAACTCCATGAATCCTCCCTAAAAATCTGATACCCCACTTTACCAAGGAAAAGTCATGGTGTCAATTAAAAAAAGACCCGATTTCTCGGGTCTTCTTCCTACTTTTGATCGGCTACAATACTTTCGCCTGCAATCTTTCCAAACACAGAGATATCAGTCAAGGCGTTTCCACCCAGTCTGTTATTTCCATGAATACCACCAACAATCTCTCCAGCCGCATAAAGCCCTGGAATAATTACGTCGTCAGCTGTTTTAACACGGGTTTCCGTATCGATCAACAAACCGCCCATGGTATGATGGGCCGCTGGAACCACTTTCTCAATGTAGAAAGGTCCTTTGTCGATTGCTGCCATTTTTGCATTTCGATTCCACTCGGTATCCGCTTCTTTTGAATCCATACCACCTTCATAAGCTGCTGCGAAACCATTATAATCCGCAATAGTCTGCAACAATCCCGCTTCATCAATACCAAAGAATGCAGCCGCTTCTTCCAATGTATCTGCTTTCACCAATACACCATCTGCAAGCAATTGATCATACTCTTTGCCGTAGATCTCAAGGGTACGTGCTTCTGTCAGAATCTCTTGGTCCCAAACCATGTAACCGTATCGGTCTGATTGAGAAAGGATGGCCGCAGAAACAAAGTCACGACGGTCATTTTCGTTGATGAAACGTTTACCTTCAATATTAACCATCGGTGCGCCGTACATTCTTGTATCTGCTACAAAAGATATCTTACCTGTTGTTGGGAAGCAGAATGGATAGGTTTGAATCCACTCCATATGTGTTGTTCCCGCACCCAAGGCTTCTGCCATTACGATTCCATCACCATTGTGTCCCGGTGCATTGGTCGTATTGATGCTTTCATCCAATTCCGGACGATATTTTACGCGAATCTCAGGGTTGCCTGCAAATCCACCAGAAGCCAAAATTACGCCAAATTCACCATTGAATGTCAAGCTTTGACCCGCTTTATTTTCAGCTACAACGCCTGTAACACGTCCAGTTTCATCCGTTACCAAGTCTGTTGCCTTCGTATTCATCTTGAATACAACGCCCAGCTCTTGAGCCTTCAAGTACTCTGCCATCACCAACTGACTTCCGATTCCGCCTTCAACAACGATGGCACGAGCAACTGTATGCCCACCAAAGTGCTTTTGGAAATCATCCATAAATTTAACACCAACATCATCACGCAACCACTCTGCCATCGGCAATGCATTTTCTGCCAATACATGGGTCAATTCCATCAGATTGGTTCGATCGCCACCGGCTACAGTGTCTTCCGTATACAATTCAATTGAATCTTTGATGCCTTGTTTTGCCTGTACCCAGTTTTCTGGAATATCCATGCCGGCACCTGACCAACTAGTATTTCCGCCAACAATATTTTCCTGCTCCAAAACAACAACTTTCGCTCCGTTTTCAGCGGCAGATATTGCTGCTGTTAATCCAGCTCCACCAGCTCCAACAACCACAACGTCATAGCCTTGCCTTGTTTCTGTTTCTTCAACAACTTCAATTTCCGGAATAACCATTAATCCCGATTCATCTACAACAATTGAAGCACTTGAATCTGCATCTGCTTCTGCTTCTTCTGTTACCGCTTCCTCTACTGCCTCGGTGCTATCATTTGCTTGTGCTTCCGCAACTGCCGCTTCTTCCGTCGAAGAAGAACAAGCTGTGAACGTTACAAGCATCATGCCAATCAAAATTAGTGCCAACAGTTTCTTCATGACTACTCCCCTATTTGTTCAGTTTTTGTTTGACGTCAAACTTCAAATCCTATTATAGTTTCTCATCAAACCAATTGCAAGGGTTTTGTTATTTTTTTAGCAATAAAGTTTTGCCACCAACTATATCCGTAAAAAAAGACTTTATCGGGTTTCCGATAAAGCCTTATAAAAACTCTTATTCATTTTCTTGAGCAAGCGCAATAATTCCAAACGCTCTTGAGGCTCAAATTCCCCATAGGCAATGTCGATCAACCGTGTAGAAATATTGAAAAACGGCTCCTTAAGAGCCAATCCACGTTCTGTTAATTCAATATAGGTAACGCGTCGATCTTCACTTGATTTAACTTTTTTAACATACCCTTCTTTTTCGATTCGATTAACCAGAGACGTGATTGTTGATTTATCGCGTCGAGTCAATTTCGCAATCTCTTTCATCTGCATGGGACCTTCCTTCTCCAATAAAACAGAAAGTATCGTTCCATGGGATGGATCAATCCCTTCAACGCCTTCTTCTTCCAAAAGCTTTTGAATGACTTGTTGACTATTTTTTCTTGTTCGACTGATATATCCAATAATATAATCCGTAACCTCTCTATGCAATTCATCGCCTCCTTTCTCTTTCATTTAAGAATACCACAGGCCGGTATTGGCGTCAAAAAAACAAGCCGGCTGTGCAAGCACATAACCGACTTGTTTCATTTTCAAACGCTAGGCCAATCCAGCTTCTTCTCTTAATGTTTCTGCAAGATCAGTCGCTTCCCAAGGTAGATCCAAATCCGTCCGTCCAAAATGTCCGTAAGCTGCTGTTTGTTTATAAATCGGACGTCGAAGTCGAAGGTTTTCAATAATCTTTGCCGGGCGCAGATCAAAATATTTTTGCACAAGCGCTTCAATTTTTTCTTCTTCAATTTTCGCCGTTCCAAAGGTATCCACAAAGATCGAAACCGGTTGAGCAACACCAATGGCATAAGCCAATTGTACTTCGCATTTATCCGCCAAGCCTGCAGCAACCACGTTTTTTGCCACATAGCGCGCCGCATATGCTGCCGAACGGTCTACCTTGGTACAATCCTTGCCAGAAAAAGCACCGCCACCATGACGCGCGTATCCACCATAGGTGTCGACGATAATTTTTCGACCAGTTAAACCAGCATCCCCTTTGGGTCCGCCAACAACGAATCGACCCGTCGGATTGATCAAAAATCGTGTTTGTTCATCAATCAATTCAGCTGGAACAACCGGCAATACAACCTTCTCAATTATATCTTTTTCAATTTGATCATGTTCTACAATCGGTGAATGTTGAGAAGAAATTACAACTGTATCCACACGTACCGGCGTATTGTCATGATATTCAATGGTAACCTGCGTTTTCCCATCGGGACGCAAATAGGCCAAGCTGCCATCTTTTCTTACTGCCGCTAAACGAAGTGCCAGTTTATGTGCCAATGAAATTGGCAATGGCATTAATTCTTCTGTTTCATTACAAGCGTAGCCAAACATTAATCCCTGATCGCCTGCCCCGAAATCGACTTCCGAAGAACCCGCTTCTTTCTTTTCTAATGAATTATTCACACCCAAAGCAATGTCTGAAGATTGCTCGTCAATAGCAACCAGAACACCACAGGTATCACAGTCAAATCCATATTTCGCACGATCATAGCCAATCTCGCGAACCGTTTCACGAACGACTTTTTGAACATCTACATAGTGATTGGTTGTGATTTCGCCACTAACCAATACCAAGCCCGTTGTTACCGACGTTTCGCAGGCTACGCGCGCCATAGGATCATGTTTCATAATTTCGTCTAGAATCGCATCAGAGATTTGATCACAGATCTTATCTGGATGTCCTTCAGTGACAGACTCTGAAGTAAAAAGCCATTTTCTCATTTTATTTCCTCCTGATTGATCTGAACCTATCTACAGACACAAAAAAAACCCCATAGGAAAGAGGTGTATTCCTCCTTCTAAGAGGTTTGCGCCTCCTCATCTTGCAACGTTACCGCTGCGGAATTAGCACCTAAATAAATAGGTTGCTGGACTTCATCGGGCCGGTTCCCTCCATCTCTCTTGATAAGGTTCAGTTTCATTATTTTCACAGTTCACCTTATCACTTTCCAGGAAAGCTGTCAATCATTCAAGACTTTTATTAAAGAAAAGGCGCATTCATGCGCCTAAATCGTCCATTGTCCATGAATAATTCCCACTAACTTCCAATCAGCTCCAAATTTTTGAAAAACCAATCGCAGGGAGCGCCAGTCCATTCCAGAGTAAGACGGATCGAATCCCGTAAAATGAAACTCGACCGTTTTGGAGGATGGATAAAAACTTTCATGATTAGTAATCATATTCCCAGTCCCCAAGATCCAATTCACACTGATATGGGGTGCCGTCAAAAAATCTTCATCATAGATAAAATTTAAATAATAATTAGCTTTAGTCAAATCAATGGGATCACCACTCCCATCATAGCTTCCGAAACTGTAAATTACAGGATCGGTAAAGAAATCACTGATTGCACTGCCTGTGAAAATCAAATCACTAGCGCTCACATATGGATACGGACTAAAGCGAATTCCCGTACTCGCATCCGTAATCCCTTCCAAAGCAGTAAAATCTTGATCGGCAATCATCTCCATGGCCTGAAGTGACAAACACATCACTTGTTCATTATCCGTATCCGCCATGGTCATGGTAATACCATCTGCTAATTGATCAACCTTTTCTTGCAAGACCTTTCGATCCTTTATTAGTTCTTCCTTTAACCCTTCTGTCAATTGCAACTGTTCTTCCAAAGCAAGTGCTTTTTCTTTAGCAATTTGCAATTGTGCTTCTGCATCAGACAAAGCATTTTCTACCTCGCTCAAAGGTTGACCTGTGCATCCCGCAGCCATAATCATCAACAATAAAAAAATCCCTAGTAGGGAAAGTCGTCTTTTCATCAGCTCTCTCCTTTCAGGATTTATATACCCTAAACCAATAGGCTTGTCATGATAAATATGGCAAATGCTCCCACAAGTCCACCCGCGATTACGATAGGAAGGGCATGTCTAAATTTAATATTCATTAAAGATGCCGCCAAAGAGCCTGTCCAAACACCGGTTCCAGGCAAGGGCAAGGCTACCAATAAAAAGAGTCCCATGTAAACACCCGTCTTAATCTTCTGGCTTTTTTTTACAGTACGTTCTTCGAACCCTCGTGTTACTGGGCTTATGACAGGAATATGATGGGTCCGTAAAAATTGACAAATCGGTTGCAAAAACAGCAATAGAATAGGAATAATCAATAGGTTTCCAATTAAGCTATAGCCCAAGCTCTCCCATGGAGAAAAACCTAGGGCAACACCGGCTGGGATTGCGCCCTTTACTTCGATGATCGGTACGGCACCCAAGACCATCACATAAATTCGTGCCGGAAGTGCTTGTAATAGTTCTAGCATTGCGCATTCCTCTCCTTTTTTAAAAACTTGATATTATTATATCGGATATTCTCTTCTTTCGCTTGATTTTTTCTTCCATACTCGCTATAATAGGAACAGTCATCGGGGTGTAGCGCAGTTTGGTAGCGCATCTGGTTTGGGACCAGAGGGCCGCGGGTTCAAATCCTGCCACCCCGACCATATGTGAGATGGACCTTAGGTTCATCTCATTTTTCGTTAGGAGAAAATAATGAACGGATTTTTACCCACAACAAAAAAGGAAATGAATACCCTCGGCTGGGACCAGGCTGACTTTGTTTTAGTTTCTGGTGATGCCTATGTCGATCACGCTAGCTTCGGTGCTGCCGTAATCGGTCGCGTCTTGGAAAAAATGGGCTACCGTGTTGCCATCCTCGATCAACCGGAGTGGAAACACTGCCAGGATTTTCAACGATTTGGTCAACCGCGCCTTGCTTTTTTAATCACCAGCGGCAATATTGATTCCATGATCAATCACTATACAGTTGCCAAAAAGAAACGAAGCCGTGAACTCTACTCTCCAGGAGGAGAAACCGGCAAGCGACCCGACCGTGCTACCATTGTCTATTCACAACGGGCACGACAAGCCTATCCTGACACCCCCATCATCTTGGGCGGCATGGAAGCCAGTCTCCGTCGCTTCGCTCATTACGACTATTGGTCTGATCGCGTTCGAAGATCGATTCTCGTCGATGCAAAAGCTGATCTTTTGGTTTTTGGCATGGGCGAAAAAATTATCATGGAAATCGCTGACAACCTCGACAATGGGCTGGATATCAACTATATCCACCATATCCCCGGAACCTGTTATCTGGTTCATTCAGAAGACGAAGTCTATGATGCTGTTAAGCTACCGGCTTACGAAGAAGTCATTACTGATAAAATCGCCTTTAACAAGGCCTTTCAATTATCCTATGAGGAACAAGACCCCATTCGGGGCAAAACCTTGATCCAACAGCACGGGACTCGATATCTTGTACAAAATCCACCCATGCTGCCCGCAAACGAAAATGAATTAGATTGGGTCTTTTCTCTGCCATTCCAACGAGAGATCCATCCAAAATATCAAAAACAAGGCATTCCCGCCTATGAAGAAATTCGTTTTTCCTTGACCAGCAATCGAGGCTGCTATGGCAATTGTTCATTCTGTTCTCTGGCTTTTCATCAGGGACGAATCGTTCAGTCAAGAAGCCACGAGTCGATTGTTGAAGAAGCAAAAGAAATGATTGGCGATCCTCAATTTAAGGGGTATATTCATGATGTAGGTGGACCAACAGCCAATTTCCGGCGTCCGGCTTGCGATCGGCAATTAAAAGTAGGCGCCTGCAAAAAGAAACAATGTCTCTTTCCAAAACCCTGCAAGGAAATGGTCGTTGATCATACCGATTACCTATCCTTGCTTCGCAAGCTTCGGCATTTGCGCGGCGTGAAAAAGGTCTTTGTCCGTTCCGGCATCCGATATGACTATGTCTTAGCAGATCAGAAAACCAATTTTCTCAAGGAATTGTCCGAGCATCATATTAGTGGACAATTACGGATTGCTCCGGAACATATTTCTGAACGCGTCCTCAAGCAAATGGGCAAGCCCGGCAAAGATGTCTATCTTCAATTTATGAAAGAATTTGAAAAAGTAAACAAGGAACTCGGTATGGATCAGTACATGGTTCCCTATCTAATGAGTTCTCATCCTGGCAGCACCCTAAAGGATGCCGTTGCTTTGGCCGAATTTCTTAGAGATATTCACCATCAACCAGAGCAGGTGCAGGACTTTTATCCAACACCCGGCACACGGTCCACGGCAATCTACTATACAGAACTCGATCCGAGTAATGGAAATCCGGTCTATGTACCAAAAACTCCAGAAGAAAAGGCCATGCAACGCGCATTGATGCAGTACCGCAATCCACGAAATGCGCGGCTTGTTCGCAAAGCTTTGCATCTGGCGCACCGAGAAGATTTAATTGGAACCGGTCATCATGCCCTAGTCAAGCCTGAACGGGAACATTCAAACACCCATACAAACCAATCCCCACAGCGCTCTGACCAGAAACGAACTTCACGCAAGCGCAAACGATCATAA
Organism: Gottschalkiaceae bacterium SANA; assembly: GCA_036323355.1. GTDB lineage: Bacteria > Bacillota > Clostridia > Tissierellales > GPF-1 > GPF-1. The sequence continues at coordinate 2,828,018 of AP028876.1, forward strand.
GGAGGTTCCTTTTATGCTTAAAAAAAGCATGTTCTTTCTTTTTCTTTTCTTTATAATCACTCAAACCGCTTTCGGACTTGAGGACGAAGGTATCACAACAGAAAACATGATATCAAACAATCAAATTCCAGTTTTGATGTATCACCATATTTTACCAGAAAATCAACGAGCGGCCTTGCCCTACAATGCGGCAATTATCTCCTTTGAATCCTTTAAAGAACAGATGGGCTGGCTGCACCAACAAGGATGGAAGGCCCTCACCCTAGAGGAGCTTAGCAAATCTTTGTCCAATGAAGATCCCCTGCCGGAAAAATCCTTTGTGATCACCTTTGACGATGGATATGCCAGCAACCTCTTTTTTGCTTTTCCAACCTTGAATCGCTACAATTTCCCAGCAGCGGAGTTTATCATCACTGCTAACCTGGAAGAGGAAATACGAAAATGGGACGGGAAGAAACTGTCTTGGAAGGATGTAAAAGCCATCTCAAAATTATTCAGCATTCAATCCCACAGTCACACTTTCCATCAGCAGCAAGATGACAAGCCCATGCTAACCGTAAAAACACAAGAAGAGATCCAAGAAGATCTCGACTTCGCCTGGGCAGAGATTGACCGACATATTGAACCGGGCTTTCGAGCCTTCGCCTATCCCTATGGCGTTGCAAGTCAAGCGGCCATTGACGTCTTAAAGAATCAGGATGTTCAACTCGCATTTACAACTAAAACGGGCTATGTCACGAAGGAGTCGGATCCCTTATTGCTCCCCCGGTTTTCGATTACGCCATCGGTATCCGTGGAGGACTTTCAATCCATTTTTCAATCAAAACCGATTGAAGATCCGACCCTAGTACCAAGGCCGGATGATCAGAACGACGAAAAACCGGAGCAAGATTTCGGAATTTCTAGTACTGACAATAAACAACTTGAAGTGGAATAAGTTGGCAAACAAAACCGCTGAGAATCAAGGAATAATCCTTTGATTCTCAGCGGTTTTGTTTGTCTTCTATACTTTCAACTCATCCTATTCAAAGAAATCCATAATCTCACAGGTAAAATCCCCAAAATCTTGAATATCCTTTTTTAACGAAATTAAGAGCTTCTTTGCATCCCGCTCTCGAATACAGGCAATGATTTCTTGATGATACCGTGTATCATTATGAACTACGCTCTCCCATCGATTCCAATACAATTGTGCATAGGCTCGTTTCAACCGATTCATAACCCGCGACAACTCTGCGTAAGCGCATTCATTTCGTGTGAAAGACATCAATTGAAGATGAAAGCTTGCATTATTTTCCCAATGGGTCCAAACATCCTGATCAGCAAGTCGATTTTTCTTCTCGTGCTCTTCTAGCTTCGTAATTTGGGCATCATAAAATTTATCTATATTCGCTTTAATCAAACCGCCTTCCAATAGATATCGAAACTGTAGCATGTCTTCGATATCCTCCCGGGTCAAGCGGATCACCTCATAGCCATAACGTGGAATATTCCTTAGGACGCCGTCGTTGCATAAAGACAATAAAGCTTCACGCACTGGTGATTTACTGCACTGGTATTTTTCCATCAATTCTTTTTCATTAATAATCTGATTCGGTTTAAATTCATAATTGAGTATATCTTCAAAAACGGACTCATAAACCTTCTCTTTTAAGCTTATTTTCCCAGCCATAATTTAGCCCTCCAATATTGCTTTTGTCAGCTTTAATTATATCGATTCCTCTTCCCACTGTAAAGCGACCCCAACTCCCTGTCCATCTCTCAGTTTCGTTGAATCATTCAGACATTTCTCACCATTGCGCTAATTTTCTGAAAAAGATTGACGAAAGATTTATTATTGTATATACTACTGGTGTGATCAGTAAGCGTACTAATAATATTTTTTTGATGAGAGAAGGAGATTCTTATGAAAAAGGAAATGAATGATGCCTACATTCAGATACTCAGGCAAGAACTGATTCCTGCTTTAGGCTGTACCGAGCCCATTGCTATTGCTTTGGCTGCAGCAAAAGCCCGCCAAGTGTTGGGACATTTCCCTGAATCTCTGGAAATTCACTGCAGTGGAAGCATAATCAAGAACGTAAAAAGCGTGATTATTCCCAATTCAGGGGGACTGAAAGGAATAGAAGCAGCCGCTACCCTTGGCATGATCGGCGGAGACCCCAACGGCGACTTAGAAGTACTTTCAAAAGTAACGGATCAAAACCGCCAACAAACCCAGGAACTTCTAGCTGCTAACTTTACAACTTGCAAACTGCAAGAAAATGTTGACAACCTATATGTGGTTGCCAAGGTAGGCTTCAAAGAGGAATTTGCTGAAGTAACCATTATCAATCGACATACCCTTATTTCAAAAATTGTAAAAAATGGAAAGGTTCTATTCCAACAGCCTAACCATCTACCCTCAAGTAAAGATGCTGGTGGGGATTCTTCGCTATCGGTAGAAACCATATTAGAATTTGCAAATTCTGTAGCCATCGAAGATGTAAAAGAAGTTCTTGATCGACAAATTAAATTAAATTCAGAAATTGCAGCCTGTGGTCTTGAACACGATTACGGCACTCAAGTCGGAAAGACCTTGCTTCAAAACTACGGAGCCAACACGCCAACGCGAGCAAAGGCGGTAACAGCCGCTGCTTCTGACGCTCGAATGGGGGGATGCCCCAAACCTGTTGTCATCAACTCTGGCAGTGGAAACCAAGGACTAACCGTATCATTACCGGTCATCGAATACGCCAGGTCTCTGAAAGTTGGCCAAGATAAGCTATACCGTGCTCTTTGCGTTAGCAATCTGATTTCCATTCATCTGAAAAGAAATATTGGTAGTTTATCTGCCTTCTGCGGCGCAGTAACAGCCGCAAGTGGGTCAGGTGCGGCAATAACTTACTTGCATGGAGGAAGCTACCAACAAATTTCAAACACCATTACCAATACCATTGCTAACATCGGCGGCATAGTCTGCGATGGAGCCAAACCCTCCTGCGCAGCCAAGGTTGCCTCATCAGTCGACGCTGCAATTCTAGCCCACCATATGAGCATGAAAGGACATACCTTCTTGTATGGGGAAGGTCTTGTGCAAAACGATATTGAATCGACCATTAAAAGCATCGGCTATGTGGGCCGAGTCGGCATGAAAAACACAGATCTAGAAATCCTTCACATTATGACAAACCAGATTAGCTTTTGCTAATCATCCATCTTAAGCACTCACAAGTCCCCTCTCTATGATGCAATAGAAAGGGGACTCGTTTTGTCTTCTAGCATTTTTTTATGTACTTACACTTCTGAAATACACTCAACTGGACATTCTCCTGCGCAGGCACCACAAGAGATGCAAGCCTCTTCATCAATGACACGTATACCTCCCTCAACCTCAGAAATACAGGCTACCGGACAAACTGTTTCGCATGCCCCGCATCCAATACAAGCATCCGCATGAATTCGATAGGCCATCTCAATCCTCCTTTCATTTATTACTGATATGATACCCAATATTTTCCGATTCTTTTTCCTAAAATTTAACCCTTTCATTTCTCTAAGTATTACAAATTTGACAGTAGTGTGTGTCACACAGTATAATAAAGATGAGAGGAAGGTGATGTAATGGAAAACCTAGAATCCTTAAAACAAAATCTAAGCTCAGAATTACGTAGAGGTACCCTGCTCCTTATGGTTCTCAATTCACTAAACGAACCCCAATACGGGTATTCCCTGATCCAGCATCTTGCTGACATCGGAATGAAAGTGGAACAAAACACCCTCTATCCACTATTACGTCGCCTAGAGAAACAAGGCCTTGTTGACAGTGAATGGATGGTGGGTCAATCCCGTCCAAGACGTTATTACTCAATCAATCAAAATGGAATTACAATTCGTTCTCATCTTCTGAAGGAATGGGAAAATATGAATCAAATTTTGATCCGTCAGGATCAAGGATTGGAGGAAGATCATGAAAAACTGGATTGACCGATATCTCTATCAAATTGAAAAAAACCTGCCTCAGAAAAACCGCGCTGATCTAATCGCAGAAATCAAATCGAATCTTTATGATGAGCTTGATGAAAAATACAAAGGTCATCAACCGACTGAAAAAGAAATTTTGCAAGTTCTTCAAGACAACGGCTCCCCAAGTATTCTTGCATCTGCCTATCGCGGTACACAACAAGCCTTGATCGGTGGCACCCTCTATCCCATCTATCTCTTGGTTCTTAAAATTGTCTTGCCTGCAAGTATCATTGGAATCTTTGTCGCCACTGGCATTGCCATTGGCTTTGGAAGCCAAAGCTTCTGGGCTGGTCTTGGCAATCTATTCTCCTCGATGTTCCAAGTCGCCATAACGGCCGTAGGGATGGTAACTGTCATCTTTGTCTTGATCGAACGATTTGCCGACCCTGATGAATTAAAGCAAGAAATCAAAAATAAACCATGGAATCCCAAGGAACTGCCTGCCGTTCCCACCAAGCAGAATCGATTAAAACGCTCAGACTCCATTGCAACCATTGTTTTCTTGACCCTATTTATAATCGGATTTAATTATTTCTCCGATTCGATAACCTGGTTGTATTCTGCCAATGAAACGCGGATCGTCATGCCCGTCTTTAATCCAGAAATTCTAAAACAATACTTGCCATGGCTAAATGCCTTTTGGCTTGCAAGCATCGTTTTCCATATCGTGCTCTTGATCAAAAATCGCTGGAACACGGGCTTTCGATTGATCAAGATCGGATTCGATTGGACAGGGCTCGGTCTCTTCCTTTGGATCGTGTCCAACCCGACCCTCTTCACTCTGCAAGACGGTGGCCTATATGACCTGTTTGCTTCCATAGGAAAAATCGGGCTCGCTGCCCTCATCGGCCTTACCCTTTTTGAAACTGGTAGAACGATTTATCACATGTTGAAAGCATAAAAAAAAAGCGGACGCAAGCGTCCGTTTTTTTTACTCCCTTATTATACACGTTCAATGGCATCTAGGAACATCTCGAGGGGTTGATCGCCTACCAACTCTTCTTTCCCATTGATCACAATCTTCGGAACCCCGGATACATTGTATTGATCCGACAATTCCGAGAAAGTTTGCGCTTCGATCATCTCGGCGCGCACATTCGGATTTTCCAAGGCCAATTTATGGGCCTTAGAAACAGCACCCGGGCAATGCGGGCAACCCAGGGTAACAAATACTTTTATATCAATGGGTTTTTCAATCTTGGCTACCCGATCAGCAAAAACCTTGGGCAGTTGCTCTCCAGAGCCTGATACTTCCAAAAGACCGGAAATAAAGGAATTGATCTCATGTCCACCAGGCAGTCCGTAAAACTGAATCCCGTAATCCTTGCGATCTTCTCCCAAGAGAACAATTGCTGGTACGCGTTTCACTTGAAGAGTTTCAGCTAATGCTGCGTCAGCTTCAAGGTCATAAACCTCCAACTTAATTTTTTCATGAATGTCTGTCATCTCAGCCATAAAGGTTTTGGTGTCCTCGCAACTTTCACACATTTCCTTGGTTGCAAACAGGGCAATAGTCACTTCTTTTTTCATCGGCTGGAAAATTTCTTCCAATTGTTTCTTAATCTCTTCGTTTAAAAATTTCATGATACTTCCTCCTTTAAGGTATTGATATATTCATTCGCGGTCAAGGCTGCTTTAGCACCTTCCCCTGCGGATATTATAATTTGCTTGTAGGGCATGTCCGTCACATCGCCTGCCGCAAAAATCCCAGCTTGGCTGGTTTGGCACCGCGTGTTCACTTCGATTTCTCCACGTCCATTTCTCTTCACCACATCTGTAAAGGCATCTGAGTTTGGCAAATAACCGATCTCCACGAAAAGTCCGTTTCCTGAAATCTCAACAACTGCTCCACTCGCCTTATCCAAGGCATTGACATGGCTCACAAGGCCCTCGCCCTCCACTGATTGAATCTGCGTTTCTAAATGGATGGTAACATTTTCTTTTTTTCTTAATTGATCCACTAGAATCTGATCAGCTCGAAATTGACTACGATGAACCAGATGAACATGGTTGGCTATTTTCGCCATATCAATGGCAGCCTCAACTGCACTATTTCCACCTCCAGCAACAATGACATCCATACCGGCAAATAATGGCCCATCACAAATGGCGCAATAAGCAACCCCGCGACCCAAGAATTCCTTCTCACCCGGAACGTTCAACATTCTAGGCTTGCTTCCCGTTGCTAAAATGACGGCCTTTGCTTGAAATGTTTCTTCTATATTGGTATGGATCTTCTTGATCCTCCCCCCGTCTATTCCCGTAACGAGCACATTTTCTTTCACAGGAACCTTCAGTTCTTCCACATGGCTTGTAAATTTTTCCATCAGTTTTTGACCCGTTTCAGAAGGAAAGCCCAAATAGTTTTCTACGCTGGATGTATCAAGAACCTGACCGCCTATCCGTTCCGCCAAAATGCCGACCAACAATCCCTTCCGCTTTGCGTAGAGTGCAGCATTTAATCCTGCTGGTCCTCCACCAACAATCAAGACATCATAAATCGTTTCTGGCGTCACCGCTGGCGCCTTAGCTTTGCTTTGTAAGTTAAACTCCATGTCACCCTCCTTAGGGACGTTACTTGAATTTTATTTCAAAGGAATCTAGCAGTTGATAATCTTGCATACCGCTGATTCACTTAGTCCAAATATTTGGCCAATGGCACGCAAGGACAAGGTCGATTCTTTACGAATCCTCCGGATCATCTCATTGCGTACTTCCTTTTCAGAAATCATAGCTTCTACTGTCGTACCGCGTTCTTTCGCTTGTTGGCCCAGGGCAGCCTCCACTTCTTTTCGACTGCGATGACAAGTCCCCCCCCGTTCGCAAAGAGGTGTCTTTCGATCACAGACCTGATTGCTTTCATTTGCCTCTATCCAATAGGGATGATATGCCTCCTGATTAGGAATCGGATCCAAAAGTTCTGATATTTTTTCACCTTGAAGAAGGGCAGAAAATTGACTCCAAGCACAGTGCTCATCTTTTCCATATACCGATTGAGCCGTTTCCATTAATTCACGGTAATCTTGAATCAATTGACTCTTATATCGATCCTTATATATTTTTCCTTGGCATTTGGCATACATTGCATATCGAATATTCAATGCCTTCATGATCTTAGAGAGATCCGATCCATTGTCATAGATCAACAATCGATATTCGTTGTCAGCGCGCAGGCAATATCCATATAAATGAAAATCAAATTTTTCTTTCACCTTCCTGACGATTGCCAAAAAAGCGGTTCGATCCTCATCATCTCGAAACAAGGACTGATCTGTACCACTGGTTTGTGTAATCAAATAGGTTCCATAAAGAATTTTTTCTCTCGCTTTTCTCGGCATATGCGCCTCCTGTGTTTTTAGTATAACAGGGACGATACTTTCCTGTCAAGTACCGTCCCAAAAAAATATTATTCATCCTTAACATTCTTTTCTTGCGTTTATTAACAGAAAAAGGGTATGATGAACTATTGAATGATTTGGAGTGAATAGCATGCAAACTGATTTAACAAACCTGCTCATTCAGGGTTTTGCCGGTGGAATCACCGGATATGTCACAAACAACTACGCACTGAATATGTTGTTCCGTGAATACACCCCCCTGAAGCTTGGCGGTGTCATTAAAAAAACAAAAACAGAATTTATCGCTGCAATCAGCGAACTGGTGGAAAGAGATCTATTAAGTCCTTCCCATCTCAAATCCGAGATCTTAAAGGATGAAACCTTGGAGGAATGGAATCGCCTCTTTGGTTCTCTTTGGGACGAATTTTTTCAAGCAGAATTCCAACAAAAACCGATTCAAGAAATTCCTGGCGTCCAAAAAGCACTACCGACCTGGATTCATTCCCTTGTGGAAGATGGACTTCAACCCCTGCAAGATGGAAGCCTAGCGGTTCCAGAAATAAAAATCGAATCCCTTTTATCAAAGGGTTCATTTTCATTTCTTTTTAAACGCTTAATCACCCAATCCATCGCGGAAGCGCAGCAAGGCAAGATGCTTGATTCTTTCTTAATATCCTTGACTGCTACCCTTAATGGAAAGTCCCTATCCGATTTTCTTTCTACGAAAGAAATCGAAAATCTTGAACATGCCCTACAGGACTTTTTGTTGCAGAGTACAAACGCAATCCAAAAGGATCCAACTCTTCTTTCCGCCGCTCTGAAAAAAATAACAGAGCGTCAAGAGATTCCAGCCCTACTTTCAAACTGGGAGTCTAAATGGGGCAATCAAGCCCTGTCAGCCCATCTCTCAGAGGAACAAGGCGCTGAATGTGTGAATGGTCTCCATAATCTGCTTGCGCGCGCTCTAGAACCCGACGCCATCGCCTCTATATCCACGCAAATGAGAGATGCACTTTTTTCTTCTGGCTTACTAGATCAACCTCTTATGGACTGGTTTGAACTGGATACACAGGCATCTATGAAAGAATTCTTTCATGAGCCATATAATCGAGCCTTTGACCGTTTCCAAGGATTTCTTGGGGAACGAGAGGAAGAAATTCGCCAAAGACTGAAGCGTGCGGCGCAAACTGAATTAGATCAGCAATCCGGCATGCTGGCTTCCATGATTAAAGGACCCTTGTTTTCCTATCTGGATACGATGAAGATTCCGAATTTAATCGAAGGATTTCGAAGTCTTGGACAAGCAAAGATTGCAGACCTTCTGTCCACCCAGCCCGTCTCGGACTGGATGCCTTTGCCGACCCAAGAGGCGGTTCAATCCATGATTCAATCTAGTCTGATCCAGATTGATGAACAAGTGGAAATCCTACTTGAAAAAGGACTTGAAAAAACACCGGTCCAACTTCTAGGTGAAAACTGGGCAACTCGCTATCATGAAAGCGGCAAGTCCAAGCTTCTAGAGATTATCGTCTCTTTTGGACTTTCAAAACTGTCAGATCACGGTGCACAAAACACTTTGGTTTCAACAGCCATTCGCAACCTGATTGATCAGCCTTGGAACCAAGAAACCGCCTACACGCTGTTACATACGGTAAAACAATTGGATCTTCAACCTATGCAGCAGGCGATTATCTCCCTTGACGGCAATCTCTATGATGCCATCAAGAACAAGTCAATTCCAGATGAAATTTGGCAATCTATCCTAAAAAATCCGAACCTGCAGGCCTCTTTAGAAAGCCAAGGTCTTGATTTGATGGAACGTCAAATTCAGCAGCCCCTTGATCATTTCCTCGCGCGATTCAATCAAACGGAATCCCGAGATTTATTTGGAGACCGACTAATTGGAATGATCGAAAGCCATGGTGAAAGCTTTTTAGAAGGAAAGGTTCAAGAGTTAGTTAAAACCAACCTGCAAGCGCGAAATGAAGAAGAAATTGTAGAGCTTGCTCACGACTTTATTGGGCGAGAACTCCAGCCCATTACAAAATTTGGTTTCCTTCTTGGCGTGATCGCGGGAATCACAATGGCGCTCTTCCCCTTAGCTAACACCCTGATGATCGGACCCATTGATCTTTTTCCCATCGGCATTTTTGCCTTAGTTGGGGTAACCACCAACTGGATTGCCCTTCAGATGATTTTCAAACCCTACAAGGAGATTCGCTGGCTTAAAAAAGTTCCCTTCTTCAAACATTTTTCCCATGGCTATCTGATGAAAAACCAGCGCGTATTCGCAGAAAATTTAGCGCAGTTCGTGGACGAATCCCTCTTGAATCGAAATATGATTCAACAGCTTTTCTCCGATCAGAAGAAGAGTCTCAAACAGCGCTGGATGGATTGGCTTCCAACAAGAATCTCTTCCTGGTTGCAGCCTGAGGTAAAAAAAGGTCATGGTCAATTGGCTTCGGCCTTTACCAATCAAATTCAAACAAGCCTTTTGACTCACGCAGAAGAATGGAGCAAGAACATTACCAATAACCTGAGAGAACGTCCAATTCCCTTGGACAACGAAAACCTACAAGGCTGGTTTGAGGAAAACGGCACCCCTTTAATTCAAAAGGGATGGAGCAAATGGCAAGAAACCCATCAGAATGAATCCTTGTCCTCATGGATCTCGCCTCAGGTCATTTCAACCGTTTTGCAGCCAATCTTACAAAATCAAGCTGGCGCCTTCCCCGCTCATTTATTCTGGGACAATCGTGACCTGGCGGTCGAACCAATCTTAATTTCTTTCTTCCGCTTGAAAAAGAATGAACACTTAGAAGATCTCTTATTTGGACTTCCAGTCAATTTTCTTCGTGATCATCAAGCTCAACTGATCCCTTCTCTATTTCAAAAGGGCTTAAATAGCATACAGAATCATGAGCAAAACCTTGCAGACCGCTTGAATCAATCGGTGCAGGGACAATTGAATTTCTTGCAACGTGGTGGCTTCGTTTTAATGGGTGGACCGGCTTTACTGGAAAAAATTCTTCATCGTGCTTTGTTCGATGAACTACCGGATTTCCTTAATCAAAATTCGGATGCCTTGGCAAAAACCTTCGATCCTGTGATCGAAGAACTTTTAACGAGACAGCCTTCCATCGATTGGAATATAACGGAATCTTCACAAGCTTCGATAGGAAACATAGGGAAAATTGTTTTTAATGAGCTGCCTTCTCTACAAGGCAAGCTTCCGCTCATGGAGAAAAGACTAAATAATTCTGTTCACGACTTGATCGAAGCTCAGCAAACCTGGCTCGTACCGACATTGGCAGAGGGCATCAGCATCTTATCACAACCCGTGCTAGAACCCATCACCATCCAAGATTTGCTTTCCATTCTTCCAAACGAAGGGAAGGCCAATATTTGGAACAGCATCTCTTCAACAGAGGATTATCAATCAATTATCAAAAAAGGCTGGCGTGAGATCACCCATACCCTGGGTAGAAATACAGTAATTGGTGATTGGATTCCTGAATCTCTCATGGCGGACCAATTAAATTCACTGCTCCACTTAATTGGATCGGATTCAGCCTTCACAGAGATTTTCGAAACGGTCCTTGAATCTGCAATCCCCGGAGTGACTAGCCACCTTGGCGAAAATACCAATTTACTGGAATGGCTATCCGAGAACAGCTTTGATCCTTTATATCGAGCGACCCACGCACATTTGCCAGCATTGCTTGCAACCCTGTCTTTTCAGGATCACATCGTGCGCGAAGTGGATGCACTCTCTCCACAGGGAATCCACCAACTATTCCTTTCCTTCGCAGGAAAATACTTCTTGCGCTTGGAAATCTATGGACTGTTTGGCGCCGTTTTCGGCTTGCACCCAGTCCTTCCCGCCCTTGCCCTTGTCTCGGAAGGCTGGGAAACCGTCAAACGAAAACAAAAAAAAGGAGTTTCCTAAACAATGGAAAAAAACTGCCAAGTAAGAAAAAATCATGAAAGTAAATTTCGTCAGGGATATCCACTTCTATTCCCTGAAGCACTTCAAACCACTGCCCCCCTTCAAAAAGAAGGCCAGATCTTTCGTTTAACAACGAAATCCGGCGAGTTTCTTGCACGAGGCTATTATGGCAAGCAAAACAAAGGCCTTGGATGGATCCTTACTCAAAAGGAAGAGGAACAAATTGATTTCACTTTCTTCCTTCGCAAACTTTCGGCCGCACTGGCTCGTCGTCAAAAATTCTATTTTTCTCAAGAAACCACTGCGTTTCGCGTCTTTAACGGCGAAGGGGATGGGATCGGTGGACTCACTATCGATCACTACGATGGCTACTACCTTTTTCAATGGTACAGCAAAGGCATTTATGCCTTCCACGAAGAGATTTATCGTGCATTCTCACAAATTACTGTTTCCAAAGGGATTTATCAAAAACGACGATATCAAATTGGCGGCAAGGTGATCGAAGAGGATTCTTTTGTATCCGGCGAGCGTTGTGATCAAACTTTTCCTGTAAAAGAAAGTGGCCTTTCTCTACATGCAAATCTCAATGATGGCGCCATGACCGGTTTCTTCTTGGACCAACGCAATGTCCGCAAACAAATCATGGATCTCTACGGCAGAAACAGACGTGTGCTTAATACCTTCTCTTATACGGGTGCCTTTTCGGTTTTTGCGGCAAAGGGTGGCTCACTAAGCACAACCAGCATTGATCTAGCTAAGCGCAGCCTTGAAAAAACAAAAGCAAATTTTATTCTTAACGATATCAAGCTCGAAGCAAACGAAATTGTTGTTGATGAAATCTCAGCCTATTTTGCAACAGCCAAAGAAGAGGGCAAACGCTACGACTTAATTATTCTTGATCCACCAAGCTACTCCAGATCAAAGAACTTCAGCTTTAGCGCCCAAAAAGATTACACGGCTTTGGTCGAACAAGCCCTACCCATCCTTGATACCAATGGGATTCTTATGGCTTCCACCAACTGCTCTTTATTTGATATGAAAGAATTCCAGGAAATGGTGAAAAAAGGATTCCGAAAATTTAATCGGAAATATCGAGTTTTGGAGAGTTTTCAGCTCCCAGCCGATTTCCCAACTCATCCTCAGTTTCCAGAGGGAAACTACCTGAAGGTGTTCTTTATTCAACATGTATAGAAAGCAAAAAAACGAAGCCCGAGTGATATGCTCCCCCTGTAGGAGACAGTAGAAATAATAAAACTGTCTTTTACAAGGGGAGTTTTCGTATGGGAAGAAAAAGCAAGGTATCTGCTGAGGTAAAGATCAAGGCAGTTGAAGCATATCTCCGTGGAGAAAAAAGTAGATTGCAAATTGTAGACCAGTTGTCGGTGTCACAATCAACAGTTCGCGATTGGATATATATTTACAGAGCAACTGGAGTGGCAGGTTTACTTCCATCAAACACGAATCATTCGTATTCAACTGAGACCAAATTAGCGGCGGTTCAAGATTATTTGTCGGGTGGAAGATCACTACAGACAATAAGTTCTAAGTATGGTTTACGATCAAAGAAACAACTCCTAGACTGGATTTGCAAGTATAATAGCCATGAGAAGATAAAATCAAGTGGAGGGAATCCAATCATGACTAAGGGAAGAAAAACAACGCTTGCGGAGCGTGTGCAAATCGTGATTCATTGCATCGCCAATGATAATAATTACAAGGAAACATCAGAGAAGTTTGAGGTTTCCTATCAGCAGGTTCGAAATTGGGTCTTGAAGTATGAAGAAAAGGGTCTGGAAGGACTGGAAGACCGCAGGGGCAAGCGAAAACCAGAAAGCGAGCTTACAGAAGCGGAACGAATGAAAGCAGAGATTGAGTTGCTGAAAGCAAAAAACAAGCGTCTTGAAATTGAGAACGAACTGCTAAAAAAGTTGGAGGAGATAGAAAGAAGGTGACGCTGAGCCTCGTGCGGCAAGAGAGTAAATACCTTGCGATCTACGAGCTGAACAAGGAAAGAAATTATCCAATTATGATCATGTGCGAGATTCTTGGCGTATACAGATCTTCGTACTATAAATGGTTAAAACGAGATAAAAGCGAAAATGAGAAGCAGAATGAAGAAATTCTCGGAAAGATCATCGAGTTTTACGAGGAGAAGAATGGCGCTGCTGGTTATCGGCAAGTTACTATGCATTTGCGAAATGACGAAAACCTGCACGTCAACTATAAACGCGTATATCGGCTGATGAAGATTGCTGGCCTGAAGTCGATCTGTCGACGGAAGAAACGGAGATACACGCCATCCACGCCTGAGATTACTGCCGAGAATCTCTTGAATCGCGATTTTAACGCTGAAAACATTCATCAAAAATGGCTGACCGATGTGACTGAATTCAAGTACGGAAACGGCAAGAAGGCTTATTTGAGCGCGATTTTGGACCTAGGTGATCGGAGTATTGTTTCCTATGTAATTGGAAAATCCAACAACAACCCTCTCGTATTCGAGACCTTTGATCGCGCAGTTGAGGCATATCCGGATGCTACTCCGCTATTTCATAGCGACAGGGGGTTTCAATACACCAACAAGGTATTTAAAACTAAGCTGAATGACGCAGACATGACCCAAAGCATGTCGCGTGTTGGACGCTGCATTGACAATGGTCCGATGGAAGGATTTTGGGCTATTCTGAAAACGGAAACGTATCATTGGCGTAGATTTCAAAGCTATGAAGAATTGGAGCAGGCGATTGATGAGTACATATCTTACTACAATCACTATCGTTATCAGAAACGGCTTAATGAGATGACGCCATTTCAATACCGCCATTATCTAAATGAGTTGGCGGCATAAAAATAGTGATGCCAATCTGTTGATCAGCATCACCATAGTTTTTATTATTTCCACTGTCCACTTGACAGGGAGCGGTTCAGAGGGCTTCGTTTTTTGATAAGTGAAACAACAGCCTTTTGGCCGAATATTCAACTAAATATCCATTTTCCAATAATACTTCTCAAAGAGCATCTGCGGTGTCAGCAATTGTTCGGAATATGGTTTCGCAAATTTTTCTGCCAAGGAAGGCAAAGAAACCTGCATGGCTCGTCGAAAGGATTCCGGCATGGCTACTTTTCCAAGCAAGCGATCCATCAATAAGAGTCTTCCCTCTTTTATGTTTCCAATCACCGTCTGATCCTCGATTTGATTCAATGGATAGACATTGAATTCTCGGTCGACATACAGATGGTCTAGATCTAATCTTCGAATCACAATATTCCGAAGGATTTCAGGATTTTCTGCGTATTCCCGTTCCGGACGTGCCCCATCAAGCTTGTAGGGAATCCCCTTTGCAAGCAAACCTTCAACAATCTTGCTCGTCGGAATGTTTTCATAGGCATTTCTCATTCCACCCGCCAAATAATAACGACCCGAAACCTTTAATTCATGAAGGCGCAATTCCTTGCCTTTTTCATAGATTGCGGCCACTTCTTTCTCATTTCCCTTTGTGGCTAAAATACGCCATTCAACCTGAAAACCTTGACTCATCGCTCGTTTTGTTGCATCTTCAATCTGACCATACGCACCTATTTTTCCCGCCAAAGAATCATGCATGAGCTCGGTTCCATAAAGTGTAAATCTGATTTTAGGCATAATCGGCAAGAGCTCAGACAAGAGTGTTTCCGACAGGTTTTCCCCATTGGTATACAGGCTGCGCTCCTTGTATTCACGACCTAGCCAAGATGCTTTCTCCGCTTTTTTCAATAGTGGCAGCAATTCAGGATACAAGGTTGGCTCCCGAAGAATCCCGATCGTAATTTCTTCCTTCAACATTTCCTGAAAGATTCCGGTCATATCCAGAATCTGATCCGGACTCATCATCATACGACCCCTGCTACCAGCGGGGCAATAGCAATGAAAACATTGATTGCGACAATTGGTTGCTTCGTAGAATATTTGTTTTGGCATATTCCTCGCCTCCTCGATTTCCATTATATAACAATCCTATTCAAGCAATTCTTAAATAACTTTAAAGATAAGAAAATAAGAGGCAAAATCACCTCTTATCAATCCAACATCACCCGACTCTTTCCCTTTGCTTTTGCCTGATGCAACAGATCATCAACTCGGCGAATCAAATAGTCTATCGACTCTCCATGGTATTCCACCACCCCCGCACTAAATTGCAAGGTTACCGCAAGTTCGCCCTGTCGAAATTCATTAACACCAAGCATGGACTGAATCCGATCCAGAATCTCAACGACGTCACCAATCTTTGTCCCTGGGAAAAGTATGAGGAACTCCTCCCCCCCATAGCGACCTACATAATCCATGGCGCGTACCTGTTCCATCAATGCATCCGAGAACGCTTTTAACACAAAGTCACCAAATTGATGACCATGTTCGTCATTCACCGATTTAAAATAGTCGATATCAAGCAAGGCAATGGTAAGAAATTCAAGACCTCGCTCTGCGCGAGCGGTTTCCTTCTTCAACAACTCCATAATATGTTTTCGATTAAATAAACCCGTCATCTCATCAGTGATGGACTCATGATATAAACGATCATTCAGGCGTTCTAACTCTTCCAGATTTTCATTCCTTTCTCTGCGCAGTCGAATTAGCTCGGTAATGTCATGGAGCAATACAATAAACTCGCCTTGATTACCAGCAGTCGCCGAAATCTGAAAATCTCGCCCATTGCAATGGACCTCTTGTTCATAGATCCGCGGTGCCCCTTCACCACAAACACGTTGGCAAAATCCTTGCAAGTCGCAATCAGCTTCTAATGAATCGATAAAAATTTCAGAAAAGGTCTTACCGAGTATCAAGGATCGATCCAACCCCACAATCAACTCGAATAGGGAGTTGACTTTCATAAAACGAAAGTGAAGCTTTTGATCTTCCTTGCTTTCCATAAGCAGTTGTGCAAAGCCAATCGGCATTTGCTCAATCCAGTCTTCATTTGTTGTTACCATGACTCACTCCTCCTCTTTCGTGATCCACACCACTTGATTGCGCCCCGCTTCCTTGGCGGCATATAACCGCTCGTCAACCTGACTCAAAATTTGATGAATCGTTCCCCCTTGATAAACAGCAATTCCAGCGCTAAAGGTGATTTTCAGATTATCGGTTTCCATTTGAAAAGGTATTGATTCCATTTGCCAGCGGATCCGTTCCAAAACCTGAACAGCTGTTTCCAGTTCTGTCTCTGGGAAAATTAGTAAAAACTCCTCTCCTCCATATCGACCGACATAATCCATGTCTCGCGTCCATTGTTGCAATCGCTTTGAAAACTGCTCTAAAACAGAATCCCCAGCCTGGTGGCCATAGGTATCATTAACCCGCTTAAAAAAATCAATGTCCAATAAGGCAATACTAAAGGACTTTTTATTCCGATCTGCCCGTGAAACTTCCTTGCTCAGCAGATCCATAATATATCTACGATTGAACAGCTTGGTACCAGGATCGGTGATGCTCTCCTTATAGAGCGTCACATTTAATTCTTCCAATTCCCGCTGCTTCTCGTTCATTTGCTCCCGTAGATCAGACATCTCTGTCATATCAATAAAAATCGTAGCAAATTCATCTTGAAAAACCGGAAAAGCAGTCACATGAAAGGTCCGCTTCAAAACGCGAGAATATTGTTCGAAGGTACGTGTTTGCTGAAATTCCACCACCTCAGTATAGATCTCCAGCCAAGGAATGGAGTCCGAAAGAATATTTGGGATTGCATCATCTGAATGTTTTCCAATTAAATCGTCTCGATTCAATCCTGTAATCTCTTCGTATGCTTGATTAACCATTAAAAAGACATAGTCCACCACTTGTCCATTCAAATCTCGAACTGCGCGCCGATACGCAAAACCAACTGGCATATTTTCAATCATGACTTCCCAAAGCAGACCCATCTTTTCAACCCCTTTCGGCTTATCCATTTAATACCCGAATCTGGAAGGAATCCAAAAAAAGAAAACCCACAAAGTCCTTTTCTTTTTATTTTCTGCATTCTCTGTACTTTTGCTCGAGCTTTCGGTATAATAGTTTCATTGTCAACGGTGTCATTTGTTTCATCACCGAAGGCAGCGACGGTAACCATACTCTCGCCAAGTTGTATGGTATCGCCAACTTCAACCTCGTGCTCCATTTCTTGTGTGAAATGGGGCACTTTTATTTCTGCAAACACGCCTATATAAAATCATTCTTTATAAAATGAATACTCTCTTCAAAAAAACTATCAAAAAAAGAAGACCACTAAGTGATCTTCTCTCATTTCAATTCTTAATCTTTACTTCTACTCAGGCTTTCGAAATACAAATCTCGTCACCTATCTTTATCACGGGAAGAGCACTACCTTTCAGTTCAATCTGTCCTGGAAGATCAGCTTGTGGTTTCCCCGAAAACTTAAAGGAGCAATGGCCCAATAATTTAAGGGTATGATTTGCTTCGCCACCAACAGCAGTTACAGTATACGTGCTCTCGCCAAATCGCACAATATCCCCAACTTCAACCTCGCGCTCCATTTCTTCTATGGAATGGAGTACACTTATTTCTGCCAATTCTTGTGGCGCATTATTATTAAAAATAATCAGCATATCCATCTCTAAAAATTCTAATGCCATTTCACCGATTTCCGTTACTTGTGCCTGATACTTCATGCTATTCCCCTCCAACTCTTTTCTTAGTACATTCCGATACTAAATACGTATGCAATGATAACGGATAATGGTCCGGTAATCATGCGTGAGAACAATACCGCTGGAACGCCAACGTTTACTGTTTCCGGCTCTGCTTCTCCTAAAGACAAACCAACTGGAATAAAGTCACAACCTACTTGTGGATCAATCGCAAACAATGCAGGCAATGCCAATTGAACAGGGATGTTTCCCTTGCCAATTTCCACACCAACCAATACACCGACGACCTGTGCAATAACCGCGCCTGGTCCTAAAACTGGTGATAGGAATGGAATGGAACATACAACTGAAATCAAGAATAATCCTGGCAGCGTTCCAGCAAATGGAGTAATCGTATTCGCGATCACATCGCCAATTCCCGATGCCGAAATAATGCCCATCATCATTGAAATAAACGCCATAAATGGTAGCACATTTCGAATCACTGAATCAATTGTATCACGGCCTGCTTGGTAGAACTTGCCGACGATGCCACCGATCCCTTTACCCAATCGAACTAGGAATGCTTCCTTTTTAACATTTTCCGCTGCTGCCACTTTTGGCTTCACCTCTTCCTTCGTTGTTTCTGCTGTTATTGGAGCTGCTTCTGGAGCTGCTGCTTCATCTGTCGAAGAGATTTGATCCAATCCAACATCTGAAACATATAGCGCTTCTGTCATAAATTGTGCCAATGGGCCCGCTTTTCCCACTGGATTTAAGTTTATTGTCAACACTTTTTTCTTGGGATAAACTCCACATCGTGCCGTGCCACCGCAGTCAACAATTGCAACTGCAATCTTTGTATCGGATACGCCTGTTGAAAATCCGTCAATCGCTTCTCCACCTGTCAGTTCTGCAATTTTTTGAGCAACAGGATGAATGCCACCACCGGTTACAGACAAGATTACATTTCTTTCTTCTGTTGGCGCAATGACCAAGGGTCCGCCCCAACCGCTACTACCTTTTATAACTTTAACTGAACGATACATCGCTTCCCCTCCTTACGCTTCTCTTTTCATCAAGATTGCAGTAATTCGCTCTGTCACGATTCCACGAATAAGTATAACCACGAGACCTGCTAGGAAATATCGAATGGCTAAGCTACCCAAGGAATACCCCAAAGCTTGAACGCCAGTTGCAATGCCCATGTATACAAAAAGCTCACCGGGGTTGGCATGTGGGAACAATCCTAAAATTGGATGTACAAAAGAAACGGCTGCATCGTAGTAAGCTGGCTTATACTTTTCAGGTAAAAATTTACCGAAGGTATAGCACATTGGATTTGTCAAAAAGAATACCGATAGCAATGGTAAAATCGTATAGCGAGTGATAATGTTTTTACCCATGAGTTTCGCAAAACCCTCTACACGTTCTTCACCGATAATCATAATCAATGCGTTTACTGCTGTGATTAATACGACCAGCATAGGGATAATGCCAGTAACCAAGGCCATAAAAGTGTTTCCACCAGCTCTAAATAAGTTAATAAATCCATCCGCAAAACTTGCTGCTGCTTGCATCTATTTTCCTCCTTGTTCTTTTATTATTAATCTGTTAAAGACTCTAACTCTTTTTCACCCCTCTTTCTTCGCTGAGCTGCGACTTGATGAAGTGCCATATCAACAGATTTTTGGACATCACCGTTAATTTTATTGTTTTTCAATGTCTCCTCGATTTCGCCAATCGTTTTCCCCAAAAGCAAAGGATATGGTTTGAATTTTGCAAAGAAAGTCATACCTCGCATCAATTGAATATCCACAATCCGATCATTTGGACCCACTGCCATAACCAAAATATTACCCGGTCTAATTCTTCCTCTCGTTTGCCCGATTCCGAAATCACCGTTTCTTCGAACTTCTACCATCTTATTTTGAATTCTCTTTGTTTGGAAATAGGTTAATATGGTTTGTATAATCATAAAGAAAAATGCGACTATAAATATTTTAAGCATTTAACTCCTCCGTTTCTTTCAAAATTCGTAAGGCACATGATGTATTCATGACCACCACATTAATAAAACCGCCTCTAATGGCACCAAGTATAGCTTCCCATTTCGACTCATTAGCTACCGCAGCGATTACAATGGGAATTCGCTTTAATCGAGCAATGGCGATACCGAATACATTCTGGTTGCAGATAAAGGGTTCTGTGTTTCCGTAATCATCATAAAACTGCAGGCAGATGTCACCAACCGCATTAAATTTTCCAAGGCTCTTCAGCTTTTCTTCGTTGAAATATCCCGATGCCATCACAGATGACTTGGGATCCATCGGGCTGCCGACACCAACTAGAGCAATATTCAAGTGATCCATTTCTTCTAAAACTTCATGCAATCCCTCGTCTTCTTTCAATTGTTCAATCAAAGCCGGATTGGTGATCATGGCTGGAGCGTGCAAGAGTTTCACACTACCAGAAAAAGAATTTGCCAAGTCCATGGCAATTTGATTGGGATGAATATCTGAAGCGACTTGACCGACTCCGCCAATTAAGGGTACAAATACCGCTTTAACAGGTCGGGTTACATCCACATACCGTGCTGCTTGCTTAATGGTGGTTCCCATGGATACACCAACACGATCTCCTTTTTTTACAATCCGCATCAAGTAATTGGCGACTGCATATCCAATTTCATTTTTTTGATTAAACTCTTCCGCCTTATCCTGGACCACAATGGCTTCTCGAAGATCAAATCGTTGTTCCAGGGCTTTTTCTAAATCTCGAAACTCCTTATCCGAATAATTATGTATCTTGACTTCTACAATTCCACTCACACGACCAGCTTTTAACAAACGCGATACCGTTGGCCTTGAAATTTTCAAAATATCAGCAATTTCCTTTTGACCAAGGTTTTCATCGTAATATAGTGAACAACATTTTACGATCAAACGTTCATCATCAACTATCTTTTTCATGGCCATCCCCCTTTTACTTTTACATACGTTCCAAGTCAATACCTAATTTCATAATTAGTATATGGGGGTAGGAAAACCTTGTCAATGATTGATATTTTTATATCAAAATCCTGAGTTCACAAAAGTCCGAATTTTCATTCGGACTTCTGCAAACACATCAAGATGATAAAAACGTAAACGTCTTAAAACATTTGATCCTGAAGCTGACGCAATTGAACGATGAATGAAGAAGTATCAATCTTCACATCATCATAAGTGATCAGCTCACCTTTTTTCACATCACGAACAACCTTTGTTTTCTTATTGACCAAGCCCATTGGAACTGCATTATTTTCTTTCACAATAGCTGCAGATTCAATGGTTCCGTATACTGTATATCCACCAATACCATCAAGTGTTTCGCCTGCCTTCAAATCTCTTTTGGCAACAGCAACACACTCAGAAACAGGTGCACCCAAAGGAACGATTGTTGGTTCATGGTCCAATACGGCACGCGCTACTGTTAAAGGTGTCTCTAGGCTGCAAAGGTGGTATGGTCGATATAGTACATAGTTAGGTCCGTCACCCATGCTCAAGTAATGCATTTCACGATGCACTTCTTTAAGCGGGCTGGAGACAATCACGAATACCCCTGGTGCTACACCGTTTACGTAATCAATCACACCATAATTGTTCAGAATGCCGCCTTCTTCCTTCAATTGGAAAAGTCCAGGCAATTCTTCAACCGTTCCAATAGGACCATGCGCACCACGAACATCAGCCAGGAAGCCGGTTGCATTGGACATTGCAGTCATTTCTACCGCTGTTTTTGTACCATCTTTAAAACAAGCCAGCATCTTTGGATTTACGCCTCTTCGCGTCGCTTCTTCCATTACAGAATCTGGATTTGCATTTAAATCGATCGCATTGTTTTTGCCTTTTCCAACGACACGAACATCGTAGCCCAATGCTGTCGCAAAATCATAAAGTTCCATAACCGCACCCGGCTCATCGCCGTGAGAACCTGTATAAACAATTCCTGCGTTATCCGCGAGTTTCTTCAACAGTGGTCCAATGGTAACATCAGCTTCAACGTTCATCATAATAATATTCTTTTTCTCAAAGATACAATCCATCGCCACGTGAGCGCCAACATCCGGCACGCCAGTTGCTTCAACTACCGCATCAACTTGATCCATCTTCGCAGCCAGCATTGCATTGCTTGTAATCACAAATTTTCCATCTTCAATTGCTTGCATACCCTCTTCAGCCGTTTCAACAATTGCAATTTGATCTTCGGAAACATTCGCATTTAAGTAAGCTTTCTTTGCAGATTCAATATTAATGTCAGCTACTACTGCAGGACGCATGCCCTTCATCGCCAGCATTTGACTAACCATTCCAGTTCCCATCTGTCCCGCACCAATAATTGCCGCTTGGATCGGTGTACCATTTTCTTCTAGTTCTGCCAGTCTTTTATTCATTCCTAACATGTTATTTCCTCCTTTATTTTTACATTTGTTCTGTTTCAGAACCTAAATTCAGGTTATTATAATCAGGAAGTAAAGCCGGTGTCAATGGAATTGTCTCACTTTTACGAAATTTCTAAATTGTTAAATTGATCACAGTTTTTATCAAGATTAGTCGTACTTTTATCATAAAAACACTTTCCTTCGTGAATTCTTAGGGATTCAAGGAAAAAGCTTGTCACTGTCGCTTCTTCGTCATATAATAAAAGTCACTGTCAATAGGAAATAAAACTGAACCTTTAAAGGAGGAATAGGGGGACATCCCCCGCATCCAATATG
Organism: Gottschalkiaceae bacterium SANA; assembly: GCA_036323355.1. Classification (GTDB taxonomy): domain Bacteria; phylum Bacillota; class Clostridia; order Tissierellales; family GPF-1; genus GPF-1. The sequence continues at coordinate 2,850,675 of AP028876.1, forward strand.
ATAACTGTATCGAATCTTAGTCTGAACTTCTCAGACAAAAAATTATTTGAAGATGTGAATATGAAATTCACACCCGGCAATTGCTATGGCGTCATCGGCGCTAATGGAGCTGGAAAATCAACGTTTCTGCGCATTCTTTCAGGAGAATTAGATCCTAGTTCAGGAGATATTTTTATCTCAAAGGGCCAGCGCATGGCCGTTCTGAAGCAAGATCATTTCGAATTTGACACCCAAACCGTTTTAAACACGGTGATTATGGGACATAAGCGGCTTTTCGATATTATGGTAGAAAAAGACGCCTTATATCTGAAAGAAGACTTCAGTACGGAAGACGGAATGAAGGCTTCTGAACTAGAGGGCGAATTCGCTGAACTTGATGGTTGGGAAGCCGAAACCAATGCCGAGAAGCTATTGATGGGACTAAATATTAAAAAGCCTCTCCATCAAAAACTCATGAGCGAACTTTCTGGTGATGAAAAGGTCAAAGTCCTTTTGGCACAAGCCCTTTTCGGGAATCCACAAATCTTGATCCTGGATGAGCCAACCAATCACTTGGACATCCGTGCCATTGCTTGGTTGGAAAACTTCATCATCAACTACGATAACATGGTCATCGTTGTATCCCATGACCGCCATTTTTTGAATAAGGTTTCCACACATATGGTAGACATTGATTTTGGAAAAGCCAAGATGTTCCCCGGCAACTATGATTTCTGGTACGAGTCAAGTCAACTTGCCCTTCAATTGATGAAGGATCAAAATAAAAAACAAGAAGATAAAATCAAGCGACTGCAAACATTTATCGCTCGATTTAGTGCCAATGCCTCCAAGTCGAAGCAAGCAACCGCACGTAAGAAGATGCTCGACTCTTTGGATGTCAATGATATTCAACCTTCCTCCCGTCGTTATCCTTTTGTGGGATTTGTTCCAGAACGGGAAGCCGGTAAAGACATTCTCTTTGTTGAAGGAATCAGCAAGACTGTAGGCGGTGTTAAGCTCTTGAACAATGTATCCTTTACTGTTAACAAGGGCGACAAGATCTGCTTTACTTCGCGTAACCCTGTGGCGAAAACCCTACTCTTTCAAATCCTAACGGGTGAAGTTGAACCGGATGAGGGCTCTTACCGCTGGGGTGTAACAACCTCAAGAGGATACTTGCCTAGCGACAACGCTTCCTTCTTTGACACCTCTCACCGCACCCTGGTGGATTGGTTGCGCCAATACTCAAAAGAGCAAGATGAAACCTTTATTCGAGGCTTCCTGGGAAAAATGCTCTTTGCTGGAGAGGAAACGCAAAAGAATCCTGCGGTTTTATCCGGAGGCGAAAAAGTACGTTGTATGCTTTCTAAATTAATGCTGTCAGGGTCCAACGTGCTGGTTCTAGACGAACCAACCAACCATTTAGACTTGGAGTCGATTCAAGCCTTAAATAATGGTCTGGTGGCCTTCAAGGGCACCATGCTCTTCACCTCTCATGACCATAAGTTCAATCAGACAATTGCTAGCCGTGTAATCGCCTTAACGCCTAATGGAATTGTGGATCAGGTCAGCACATTCGATGATTTCTTTGAAAATGAAACGATTCAAGCAAGAATCACTGAATTGAATCAAGCATAAAAAAAGTCCTGAGAAAGTTTATTCTTTCTCAGGACTTTTTTGCTTATCCCATAGGGAGAATTTTTACAACACGAACATAGATCGATCCAGGATATCCCTCATAGGTCTCTTGAAGACGTTCAATTTCCGCAAGGTCGGAAATTCGCTCAACCACAAGGCGCGCCCCACGGTACTTCGTTGCTTCATACGGCGACTCGATTGTAGGATCGTGAACCAAAACGGTAATAACAGCCCAATCCCTTTCCATTAAATTATCTGCAGTTTGATTGTCTGCCAAACCAAAGGATAAAATCCCTTCTTCCACAAATCCAGGAATCACAAAGGACGAATTTGGCGAATGATCACGATTGATTGTGGATACCACTGTCGCTGCTTCAAAGTTTCCAATCGCAGACCACAGTTCCTCACCAGTCAAGGACTGATGCTCATAATAATAAGCACCCGATGCATGAGAGATTGTATCGATTTCTGGTGGTCCAGGCTCTTTCGCACCTTGTGCTGCACGTCCGTCAGCCTTTTGCTCAGTTTCTGGCGTTGAAAGCTCAGCCGGGGTTTTCCCGTAGCCAGCACCTGCACCGCCCTTATTGCTCTGAGCAAAGCCAACAACACCCACAAGGGTTACGATCATCACAATAAGTAAACACCATGTGAAAATTTGTTTCCTTTTTTCCATTTGTACCTCACTTTCTATTCTTGACCCCGATACGCTGCTTTGATCCAATCACCTCCAATAAAAAAGACCGCACAAGTTCCCTGTGCAGCCAGCCCTTCTTTCCATAAAGATGCCTTGCTTTGCGTCCTATCCTCACAAATAGTTTGCCAATTCCATTTGTTAGTAACTTACCCAATCTTTTCACTATTCATGCAAAAAAAAGTAACAATTTCATAAAATATAACTTATATTTTCTAATTATTCCTATATTTTACAACTCTTGATTAGCTTATTTTTTTGGAATGTATTTCTCATCCTTGGTATTCAAGATATAAAAATACCAGGGATTCAACTCGCTGAATCCCTGGTTGTCTACATTTGCTCAAGAAGCGCCTTGCTCGGTTTAGCGATCACATAGGCTGATACCCCAAAGTCTTGATACATCTCATGCTGCCGAATCGAGTCAACCGCTTGATTTACCGATGCTGTTTCTCCCGTAAAAGTTAGAAGTACTTTCCCGGCATTACCAACACTTCTTCTTATATTCATCAGCTCTACGCGGCCTCCCTTGGCAGCTAAATCTGCCAGTCGAATGCCCGCGACCAAGTTTTTGGTTTCAATGATCCCCAAACTTTTCACTTCGCCTTGATAAGGAGTAAGGGTCATCGACTCAATTACACAATCAGATAGCTTGTAAACTTCATCCTTTGCAATCATGCGTTCTCTCGCAATCTGTGCGCCCGTTTTCGCTGCGGCTGAAACCGCAGCGGATTCGCCAGTAAAGAGGATGAAAAACCATCCCGGACAAATCGGCTTTGCTTCTAACAAATCAACGGGTGCCGCCTTTGCAATGGCATCTGCTACCACAAGACCCAGTCCCATATCCTTTAATTCCATAAATCCGATTGCCTTCATCAGCTCTCCCTTCCGCTCCTATAACAAGGAGTCGATCAACGCCTTATTTGGTGAGGAGATTGTTGTCGCATAAAGAATCTCACCCGTCATTTTATACTCGTTCAAGCAGGCTTGCACCGCCGCCTTGACCGCAGAAATTTCGCCTGAGAAAAGGGCAAATCCTTTTCCACCAAGACCTCTTGCAATCCGAATTTCAATGAGATCAACCTTGGATGCTTTCGCCGCCGCATCCCCTACCATGACTGCCGTGACTGCCGACATGGTTTCAACCACACCAAGAGCAGAAACAGAACCAATTTCACAGGTTGCCGTCAATGCACTCATCACACTTTCATGGACATTTGACAATACATAAGCGTCGATCAAAAAGAAATCGCCAATCCGTTCGCCCACCGCAATCGATGTTTTCACAGCAGAAAGTTCGCCAGTTATGATCGTGATATATTTTCCAGGGCAGAGGGCTGTCGCCAGTACCAACTCAACATTGGCTGACTTCAAGATCTCATCGGTTGTCTCCATGCCTTTTGCGATACTCTTAAATTCCAATAATCCGATGGTTCGTTTCATTGATCCATCCCCCCTTGCCTTTCATTTCGAATCAAAACCGAATCCTTGTCAAGTTCAATAACCTTTCCGCTAATGCTAGCGTGAACATTGGATCCCAATTTTCCCTCTGGAATCTTTGCAATCAAGTCACCTTTTTTCACGAGGTCACCCGCAGCAATAATCGGAAGTGATGGAGCACCAATCCCTTGAGAAAAGGAAATTTGAACATCTTCCACGGCCTCCGGATTCTCCCGCAGTGGAGCCGGTACATCATAAATCCGAAGTCCAAGGTTTGCAATCAAACGATGGGTCGGATAATTGCGATAGTCGCGAAAGGCTCTCGCCGTTTCTGGCGCCTTGTGATGAGAGTTCTTAATACCCATTTCACGCAATTGACCCTTCAAAGAAATATTGAGTTTCCATGGTTGCAAATTCATGATACAAGCAATCTCACAGAGTCCGCACTCACAGCAAAGATAAGCTTCATCCAAGCTAGCAGTCGCATCCCCTAGGGATTGATAGGATGCCATTCGCATCAATTTTGCTGGGTGCAGATCATGGCCCAATTGATAACGTGGGCAAACATCTGTACAAAGATTACAATGACAACATGCTGTCTTCGCTTCCTTCAGCATCTGAGAAATTTTCTTTTCCTTTGCCTGAATACGCACGTGATCAGCCGGTAAGACGATATAGCCCTTTGAGGCTTTTTTCACCCTGACCAACTGCGGGTCTTCAATGAGTTTTCCCATCATAGGACCCCCGTCAATCACTGCGTACGGTTCCGTCGTTACACCGCCAGCCCATTTGATCAAGGTTGCAAGGGATGTGCCTACGGGTACCGCATAGGTTCCAGGACTGTCTACTTCCCCGGTAATCGTCACATAAGTATCTGTCACCGGTTTTCCGTCAAAAGCGTTAGCAAGGTTCAAAAGGGTTTCCACATTGACAACAACCACACCCACCTGCAAGGGGATTCCGCCCTCGGGCACGACTTTGCCAACGGTCTCGTAAACCAAAAATTGCTCATCACCTGCCGGATAGACATTCGGCATGGCCTGAACACTTATCCGTGGAAATGCTTGAACTGCAGCGTTCAAGGCATCAATCGCTCCATGGTATTTCTCCTTTAAGCCAAAGATTCCTTTCTTTGCTCCGATGGCTTCCACCCATTGATCTAGGGTTTTCACCAAAATAGTCGCATCACGCTCCATCAATTGCTGATCTACCCGCAAAAGGGGCTCACATTCCGCACCGTTTACCACCAGATATTCCGCTTCCGCGTTCAGT